>NZ_DATMTD010000065.1:0-61376 GCF_035565035.1 Oxalicibacterium sp.
CAGCCAAAAAGCCAGCAGCTAAAAAGCCAGCAGCCAAACCGGCGGCAGTTGCAGCACCTGCAGTAAAAACGGTACTGAACCCGGCAGCGGCTTGGCCGTTTCCAACGGGTACCCGTCCGTAAATCCAGCGCTGTCTGGATGCGCCTGATTGAATTCGGGCACAATCCCGCTGTGCGGCTCGCGTCGCACGGCGGTTTTTTTTAAGGAATGACGATGTTGGATAGCATCTTTGTGCTGATTATCAACACGGCTGCCATTGTGCTGGCTGGAGCCTTGCTGCTCAGATTCTGGATGCAGGCAGTGCGCGTGCGTCCGCCGATGGAAGTCGCGCAATTTACCTATCAATTGACCGACTGGCTGGTGCGTCCGTTGCGTCGTGTTTTGCCGGGAGCAGGCGGTTACGATTGGGCGAGCCTGATTGCCGCATTTTTCGTGGCGTTGATTGCCACCGCGTTCGAGGTGTGGCTGCGCGGCTTTTTTTCACCACAAGCAGTATTTCTTGGTGCGCTTTTACGCTTGTGCCAATGGGCGCTTTACGGCTTGATCGGGTTGATTCTGATCGAGGCCATTTTCAGCTGGGTCAATCCACAGGCGCCATTGGCACCATTTGTCCGTGCATTGAACGATCCATTGATGCGTCCTTTGCGTCGCATCGTGCCGCTCATCGGCACGATCGATCTTTCTCCGCTGGTGGCGATCGTCTTGCTGCAGATTGCCATTCAACTGGTGACAGTCGTTTTCTCATCCTTCTAGCAAGGATGCACAGATGCCGGCGTGTTCTACGCCGGCATATTCTTATAGTCGATATCCAAAGGCCTTGTGGAAGCGTTCCTCGATCTCCGCGCGTGATGGCGCGTGATTCTGCGGACCTTGCGAGGCGATCTTGATCGAACCCATCAGGCTCGACAAGCGGCCGGTTGTTGCCCAGTCAAAGTCGTTGGTCAGGCCGTACAGCATGCCGGCACGGAACGCGTCGCCGCAACCGGTTGGATCGACAATCCCGTCAGCCTTGACGCATGGAATTTCCAGATGTTCCGTGCCGGTGAAGATTTCTGCACCTTGTTCGCCGCGGGTGACGATCAGTGCGGAGACGCGTTGCGCGATCTCTTCGAGCGACAAGCCGGTGCGGGCGGTCAGCATTTCTGCTTCGTAATCGTTGACGGCTACATAGGTCGCCAACTCGATGAAGTTTTTCAATTCATCGCCATTGAACATCGGCATGCCCTGGCCCGGGTCAAAAATGAGCGGGATGTTCAAATCTGCGCAGTGCTGTGCGTGTTGCAGCATGCCATCGCGGCCGTCCGGTGCCACGATGGCGATCTTGACATCGCCCGCGTCGGCTACCTTGTTGTGATGAGAAAAGCTCATGGCGCCGGGATGGAATGCCGTGATCTGGTTGCCGCCCGCATCGGTCGTGATGAACGCCTGCCCGGTATAGCTGTCATCGATGGATTTGATGCATTGCTGCGAAATCTGCAGCTTGTCCAGATGTTCGCGATAAGGGGCGCCATCCTGTCCGATCGTTGCCATGATGAGCGGATCGCCGCCGAGCAGCTTCAGGTTGTAGGCGACATTGCCGGCACAGCCGCCGAATTCGCGGCGCAGGCCGGGTACGAGAAACGACACATTGATCTTGTGCAGCTGATCGGCCAGCAGCGCTTCCGAGAAACGGCCTTCGTACATCATGATCGTGTCGTAAGCCAGCGAACCGCAGATAAGTGATTTCATGAGTGGCAATGAGAGAGTGGAAAGTTGGCCGCCATCATACACGGATCAATTGCGATCGATGTGGCAACCATACGAGGTTAAGAGCAAGGCCATCGGAAGAGTGGCGAACTTCTATCGAATGTATTTAAGGGTAAAACAGGTAAACGCGATAACCCGAAGCCTTGATCTGCTGCAGCTCGAACGCCAGTTTGGCGGTTCGCTCGCTGGAAGCCGGAAAGCCGAATCGCACATCGCTGGCGTCCAGATAATCCGAAGGCTTGAATACGCGGCGCAGCAATGGTTTTTCATTACCGTCGTTCAGCGTTAATTCGATATACGGCCATTCCTGCAACGTATTGCTGTTATTGCGGAGCAGCGTAGTGAGTACAAACCTGTTCTGGTTATCCGCAAGCGTTTGCAGTTCGCTGGATTCGATCGAAACAGCCGTAATCTGTGCAGGCAGATTGATGCGGCAACCAAGCACATTGCACGCCTGTGTCAGCAGCGGTTTGGTCTGAGGGAACATGCCGGCGATCTGATTGCGGAAAACATACGCACCTTGTGCCAATGCTGCGAGCATGAGCAAGAACGAACCGATGATCAGGAAATTGCGCAGTTTCTTGCCGAGACGCTGGCGACGCCGGCCATGCCTGATGAAACTCGGTTCTTCTTCAACAGGCTCTTCTTCATCCAGCTCTTCAGCCGGTTCCTGTTCGTCCGCCTTGACCTTGTTCTTGGTGCGAGAGCGACGCCACGGTTTGCGCTGCAGATCCTCGATGGCTTCATCCAGTTCATCCGGCTCATGCGGGGCGAAAGTGGCGACGGATTCTTCGGCGTTGCTGTAGTGGCCTGTGGTTGCCCTTGTACCGTCTGCCTCATCCGGCAGATCGCTGGTGAAATCCATCAGCGTCATGCGCTGCAGCGGATCGGTCGATTTGTCGTCGTCTGAAGAAGTGGTCGATGCCGGGAATTCCCGTTCGAAGTCGGCAGAAATATCGAACGCCAGCCGGCTCGCAGGTGGCGGATCGTTTTCAGGGACAGCAACAACGATCGTTTCTTCGGCTTCCGTGGTTTGCGTTTCCTGATCATTCTCGGAAGGCGTGGCATCGGAAAACTCCGCTGCTTCTTCCACAGATTGTTCGCTATCTGTGTCGGCAATGGCAGGCGTTTCGACTACGGGAGTCGGCGAAGGCTGCGTTGCAGCGGGCGGCGAAGGCCTTTCCGGCGGCAACAAATGCTCGATGCCGTTGAAGATTTCCTTGCAGTGGCCGCAGCGAACCAGCCCTGCACGCAATTTCAGCTGATCGTGGGCGACACGAAATGTCGTCTGGCAATGAGGGCATTTTGTCGCAAGTGCCATGTGCCGATTATCCGGTAACGGTTGCAGACGCAGAGGACGTCAGCTGGCCGGCGAGTGCGACCCAGCCTTCCAGTTCTTTCCACACCGTCAACGTAATGAATGGTGCGTAGACCGCAATGACTTCATCGGCCTGCGTCGCGAGAACGCCCGACAATACCAGCATGCCCCCAGGATTGACGCGACCCGACAGCATCGGGGCCATCAGCTTCAATGGATTGGCGAGAATGTTCGCGACCACGACATCGAACGTATGTACGTGACCGGAAACAGCAAAGTCGTCCGGTACGTAGTAAGCGACTTCACAACGATTGCGTTCGGTGTTGTCTCTTGCCGCCTCGATCGCCTGCGGATCGATGTCGATGCCGATTACTTCCTCGGCACCGAGTTTTTTTGCGACCATCGCAAGAATGCCGGAGCCGCAGCCGTAATCGAGAACGGTGCCATTCGAAGGATGCGCTTCCAGCCATTCCATGCACAGTCGTGTGGTCGGATGACTGCCGGTGCCGAATGCGAGACCCGGATCCAGTTCGAGCACTAATGCATCCGGATCGGGCGCGTCATGCCAGCTCGGGACTACCCAGATATTCTTGCCGATATGAATGGGTTCGAACTGCGATTGTGTCAAGCGGACCCAATCCTGTTCTTCAACCGGACGCAACGAGAAAGTGATATTCGACGCGGACAGGCCGACAGTTTTGGCAGCCTCCGCGACGATGGCGTTCTGGTCCGCTTCGACAGGCGTCAATGCGACGACGCGGCTGTGTTCCCAGGCTTTTTCTTCCGGTTCCATGCCGGGTTCGCCGAACAATGGTTGTTCTGCGTCGGTGCCGAAATCCGCGTCTTCGACGGAAACCGATAAGGCACCGGCGTCGATCAATGCATCGGACAATGCTTCCGCGTGCGTACGGGCGACTTCGATGACGATTTCGGTCCAGCTCATGAATACCTCGGTTGTTTTTTCTGCGCAGCCCGGCAAGTATGGCTGATTTGCGCGGCGTACGGAAGAGATGATAATGCCGTCACGGCAGGCATGCTGCGGTGACGGCATTTGTTCGGATCGGCCCGGAGCCGATACATGATTTTGAGGCGATTAAGCCTTGCCCTTCGGCAGATCCGGTTTCTCGGCAAGTTTCTGTTCGAGATAGTGGATGTTGGTGCAGCCTTCGATGAAGCGTGCATCAACCATCAGTTCGCGATGCAATGGAATATTGGTGGAAATGCCTTCGACCACCATTTCCGACAACGCAATCTGCATGCGTTTGATGGCCTGCTCGCGCGTGGCGCCGTACGCAATCACCTTGCCAACCATCGAATCGTAATTCGGCGGAACGTAGTAACCGGCATAGGCGTGCGAATCGACGCGAATGCCTGGGCCACCCGGTGCATGCCAGGAATTGATCTTGCCCGGCGACGGCGTGAACTTGAACGGATCTTCCGCATTGATGCGGCATTCGATTGCGTGACCGCTCAGGACGATGTCGCGCTGACGATAACGCAGTTTTTCACCGGCAGCGATGCGGATCTGTTCCTGCACGATGTCGATGCCGGTAATCATTTCGGTGACCGGATGTTCGACCTGCACACGCGTGTTCATCTCGATGAAGTAGAACTCGCCGTTTTCGTACAGGAATTCGAACGTGCCGGCGCCGCGATAACCCATCTTGCGGCAGGCTTCGGCACAACGATCGCCGATGCGCTCGATGGTTTTGCGCGGGATGCCTGGCGCAGGCGCTTCTTCCAGTACTTTCTGGTGGCGGCGCTGCATCGAGCAGTCGCGTTCGCCGAGCCAGACGGCGTTCTTGTGTTCGTCGGCGAGGATCTGGATTTCCACGTGACGCGGATTTTCCAGATACTTCTCCATATAGACTTCCGGATTGCCGAATGCTGCACCGGCTTCGGTTTTGGTCATCGTGACGGCATTCAGCAACGCTGCCTCGGTATGCACAACGCGCATGCCGCGTCCGCCGCCGCCGCCGGCTGCCTTGATGATGACTGGGTAACCGATCTTGCGGGCGATCTGGATGATTTCCTTTGTGTCTTCCGGCAACGCGCCTTCAGAACCCGGTACGCATGGCACGCCCGATTTGATCATCGCCTGCTTGGCCGACACCTTGTCACCCATCATGCGGATCGATTCCGAGCGAGGGCCGATGAACACAAAGCCGGACTGTTCGACACGCTCGGCAAAATCGGCATTTTCGGACAGGAAGCCATAGCCCGGATGAATCGCTTCGGCGTCGGTGACTTCGGCTGCGCTGATGATCGCAGGCATGTTCAGATAGCTGAGTGCGGAAGGTGCAGGGCCGATGCAAACCGACTCGTCGGCCAGCTTGACGTACTTGGCATCGCGGTCCGCTTCGGAATGGACGACCACGGTCTTGATGCCCATTTCGCGGCAGGCGCGCTGTATGCGAAGCGCGATCTCGCCACGATTGGCAATGAGGATTTTTTCAAACATAGTGGGATCTGGACTCGTCGTTATGAGGATGAGATCGGTCTGGCAACAGGTGCAGCCGGCCATGTGCCGGCGCCATCCCTGTTATTAACCGATGATGAACAACGGCTGACCAAATTCGACCGGCTGGCCATTTTCGACCAGGATTTCCTTGATGACGCCGGAAGCATCTGCATCGATTTCGTTGAGCAGCTTCATTGCCTCGATGATGCACAGCGTGTCGCCTTCCTTGACCACGGTGCCGACTTCGACAAATGCCGGTGCACCGGGGGCGGACGAGCGGTAAAAGCTGCCGACCATCGGCGATTTGACGACATGTCCCTTGATTTCCGCAGGGGCTGCAGCGACCGGTGCCCCAGCAACGGCAGCGGCCGGCGCAGCAGGGGCTGGTGCATAGTGAGCGCCTTGCGGCTGCATCATGACGACCTGGTTTTGGGCCGCGCCGCCGGACTTGACGATGCGAACCTTGCTTTCACCTTCGGTGACTTCGAGTTCGGCGATATCGGATTCGGCGACGAGGTCGATCAGGGTCTTGAGTTTGCGTAAATCCATGTGAAATTCCTTGGAGGTTTTATTTTTATGAACTGAAATTGGCGGCAATTATAAGCCGTTTGCCGGGAAATCGGGGAATTTAAAGCTTTTTGACCGCGAAGGCAATGGCTGCCGCATATCCTTCCGTGCCCAGCCCGCAGATCACGCCGACGGCAATTGCGGACAGGTAGGAGTGATGGCGAAAAGCCTCGCGTTGGTGGATATTCGAAACATGCACTTCAACAAACGGGATCGCCACCGACGCCAGCGCATCGCGCAGCGAAACGCTGGTATGGGTCAGTCCACCCGGATTGATGACGATGGCATCGACACCTTCTTTTTTTGCTGCATGGATGCGATCGATCAACGCACCTTCATGATTGCTTTGAAACGCCGCCAGTTTGACGCCGGCCTGTGCTGCCTGTTCGTTTGCGGCCCGTTCGACATCGGCAAGCGTCGTGCCCCCGTAGACTTCGGGTTCACGCGTCCCGAGCAGATTCAGGTTCGGTCCGTTCAACAAAAGAAGGTTTCTTGCCATGGAGATAAAACTCCGTTTGACGATGATGCGGCATTTTGCCGCTAAATGCCGTGGATTGGCAAGGAGAATCGGTCGCTATCGGTCAAGGCGCGGCGGACAGGGCTTGCAGGTCGGCGCGCAGTTGATCCATTTTCAGGCGGCCGAGATATGTCTTCCTGACATCGCCTTTCGGACTGATCAATACGGTAAACGGCAGGCCCCCGGCCTGATTTCCGAATTGCCGCGACAGTTCAGTGCCGCTCACGCCAGCCATGAAAAGTGGATAAGTGATTTTATATCTGGCGGCAAATTCGCGAATATTGCTGGGCGAATCGATCCCGATCCCCAGAATCTGAACGTTTTGGGAGACAACTTCGGATTGCAGTGCCGTCAATTCCGGCATCTCTTCAACGCAGGGCGCACACCAGGTTGCCCAGAAATTGACAATCAGGGTTTTTCCCTGAAAGGACGACAGTTGCTGCATCTTGCCGCCGGAATCTTCCATTTGCTGGGCAAAGAAGTTTGCGACCACCGGGGACTCCGGCGCGACGGGTGCGTGGTGGCGGACGCCGAAATAGATGCCGATGCCGGCGAAGAACAACGCAATCGCGCCAAATAGCAGGGTGGTTCGTTTCATCTGGACTCGTTTTCCGTCTTGTTTGCGGCATGTTCGCCATCGATCAGCTTGCGTAATGTGGAGGCTGTTGCGCGTTCCGGACGTCCGGCCACGGTTTTCCTGCTGCCGCGCAAATCATCTGGATCGTACAGCGCGAGGTGGACGCCTTCGTTTTGCCATACAAAACTCAGCGTTTCGACCGCATCGCTGCGCCCGTTGAAATGCGCGGATTCCGAGACGTCGAAATCGATGCCCTTATTTAATAGGTAGATTTCGACATCTTTCGGGCTTTCCGCAAACAGTTGCAGATAGATGTCCGAGTGGTCGCCCGCCGTTCCGTTCAGCACCGCACCGGTCAGATGCGGCTGAAAAGGTTCAAGCTCCTCCATTACACGCAAGGCCAGGCATCGCAGATGCAGCAGGCGGGCCGGCTGTGTATCGCCGAAGAACAGTTCGTTATAGGCGCGGACTTCATCCTCGATCTGCGCATTGTCCGGCAGCACATCGCCGCGCATTTTGTTGTTGCCGAGAATCTGTTTGGCGGCCTTGCGTTTGGCGGTGCCGTAATCGACGCCGTCCTCGGCAATCATGCGTGCGGCCGCTGCGGCGATTTCCGCGCGCAGCAATTCGTTATCAGAAGTGAAGAATGTCGACATGGCGCGAATGATACTCTCGCCGGCAATCGCGCGCGGTCGGGTAAAATCTCGTAATTCCAAACCGAAATTCTACAATGCATATCCATATCCTCGGCGTCTGCGGCACCTTCATGGGCGGACTGGCCGTACTGGCGAAAGCGGCCGGTCACACCGTCACTGGTTGCGATGCCAACGTTTATCCGCCGATGAGCACGCAGCTCGAAGCGCAGGGTATACAGCTTATAGAAGGCTACGGTCCCGAACAGATCACGCTGAATCCCGATCTGTACGTGATCGGCAATGTCGTTTCGCGCGGCAATCCGCTGATGGAGGAAATTCTCAATCGCGGCCTTCCGTACACCTCCGGACCGCAATGGATCGGCGAACACATCCTGCGCAGTCGCTGGGTGCTGGCGGTGGCCGGAACGCACGGCAAGACGACGACATCGTCGATGCTGGCGTGGATCCTGGAAGATGCCGGTTACAACCCGGGCTTCCTGATCGGCGGCGTGCCGATGAATTTCGGTATCTCCGCGCGACTTTCCGGCAACGACAAGGAGTCGTCGTTCTTCGTCATCGAGGCAGATGAATACGACACCGCCTTCTTCGACAAGCGCAGCAAGTTCGTGCACTACCACGCAAAGACCGCGATTCTCAACAATCTCGAGTATGACCATGCCGATATCTTCCCGGATATCGGTGCGATCGAAACACAGTTCCATCATCTGGTGCGTACCGTGCCGGGAGTCGGCCGCGTGGTTGCAAACGGGCGCGAAGAATCACTGCAGCGTGTCGTCAGGCGCGGCTGCTGGAGCGAGCAGGAATGGTTTGGCGTTGACGACGATCAAGGCTGGAAGATACAGACGCATGACGATGGCAGTTTCGACGTCTTTTTCAACGGTAAAAAACTGGGTACCGTGGAATGGTCGCTCACCGGCGAGCACAATCGCATGAATGCGCTGGCGGCAATCGCTGCTGCACGTCACGTTGGCGTGGTTCCAGAACTGGCAATCGCCGCACTTGGCAGGTTTGAAAACGTCAAACGCCGCATGGAGTTGCGCGGCACGGTCAACAACATTGCCGTCATCGATGACTTTGCACATCATCCGACGGCGATTGCGACCACGGTGGCAGGCTTGCGCAAGAAGATTGGCAAGGCGCGCATTCTTGCAGTACTTGAGCCGCGTTCCAACACGATGAAGCTTGGCACGATGAAAGACGCGTTGCCCGGCAGCCTGTCTGATGCCGACCTTGTATTCGGTTACGGCGCAGCCGGCAACGGCAAGGACTCGCTAGGCTGGAATCTCGGTGAAGCCTTGGCACCGTTGGGCGACAAGGCACGGGCCTTCGACGATCTGGGCAAGCTGGTTCAGGCCATTGCGGCGGCGGCGCAGCCCGGCGATCAGGTGCTGGTCATGAGCAATGGCGGCTTTGGCGGCGTGCATCAAAAGATTCTGGATGCGCTGACGAAATGATTTTGTACCTGCACGGATTCCGTTCTTCGCCGCAATCGTTCAAGACCAGTCTGCTTGCCGCGCGCATGCAGCAATTGGGACGCGGCGATGAATATGTTTGTCCGCAATTGCCGGCGTCGCCGCGTGCAGCCGTTGAACTGGCATTGCAGCTTGCGCAGCAGGTTGATTCATCGGAGCTGACGTTGATTGGCTCGTCGCTCGGCGGTTATTACGCGACGTGGCTGGCGGAAAGAATCGGTTGCCGTGCCGTGTTGCTGAACCCTGCCGTAAATGCAGCGCGCGATCTGGCAAGCCAGGTCGGCGTGAAGACGCAATACCATTCGAATGAACCGTTCGAATTCAAGGCGGAATACATCGAGGAATTGAAGGCATTGCAGGTTGAATGCATCACCCACCCGGAACGCTATTACCTGATCGCGGCGACCGGCGATGAATTGCTGGACTGGCGCGAAATGGTTGCGCAGTTTGCGGAAGCGCCGCAACGTGTCATCGAAGGCGGCGATCACGGCTTGTCCGATTTTGCCGACTATGCCGATGAGGTTTTGGCATTTTGCGGCATCGCCGTAAAGGCGGTTTCGTGAACGAAGTCGTGAGCAATGCAGCGATGTCATCCGGATTGATCGACTTGTCGCCGTCGTTGCCGCAATCATTTTCACAGGCAAAGGCGCAATGGTTTTCGCATGTCAATGCAGTACATGCGTCGCCGCAGATGCGTGACTGGCTGACCGATTCGGTTTCGCTGACGTTGAAGCTGCGTTCGCGCAGCACGCATTTTCGCGTGCAACGTCTGGCACAACAACGGGCGCGGCCATTGCATGACGAGTTTGAGAAGGTCGGGTTGTCGCGACGCAGTGTCGTGCAGGAGCGTGAAGTATTTTTGCGTTGCGACGATCGACCGGTCGTGTATGCACACACGATCGTGCCGGTGACTGCAACGGCGTCGGACTGGCCTTTTTTCGGCACGCTGGGCGAACGTTCGCTGGGTACAACCTTGTTTGGCGATCCGCGTGTCTGGCGCGGTCAACTGGAATATGCGCGGCTTGGCACGCGTCATCCGCTGGTACGGCGCGCAATGGCGGCGCTGGGAACACCGTTGCAGACACCGTTGTTCGCACGACGCTGTCTGTATCGACGTCATAAGGGTTTGCTGCTGGTGACGGAAGTTTTTCTTCCTGCCATTTTTGCAGTCGGAACATAAAGCACATGGATGTCCGGTGCACCTCCGACATCCGTCAATATTCATGCGACTTCATTCGGAAATGATCCGGACGAGAGTGTGCATGAGATACACATCAGATTTGAAAAGCGATTCATGAATTTATTTTTTGACGAATCCGGCGACTTCAAGGCCGGCGTGGCGATGTCCCAGCAGGGCGAGGCTTATCAGGTAGAGCTGCCGTCCGGCAAGCGCACGAAGGTGCGTGCGAAGGATGTGCTGTTGCAATTCAATACGCCGGAACCTACCGCGTTCATGGCGGACGCACAGGCAATTGCGGACGAGATCGATCCCGATTTTCTGTGGGAAGTGGCGGGCGAGGAAGAATTCGGCTTTACCGATTTGGGGAGCGAATATTTCGGTCACGATCCGAAGCCGCATGAAGCGGCGGGCTTGATCATGAAGTTGCATGCGGCGCCCATGTATTTCTACAAGAAGGGCAAGGGGCGTTACAAGGCCGCGCCGGAAGCGTCGCTGAAAGCGGCGCTGGCAGGCATGGAAAAAAAGCGTCAGCAGGCACTGGTGCAGGCGCAGTATGTGGAAGAGTTGAAGGCAAATCGTTTGCCGGATGCGATGCGTTCGCTGGTGCATCAACTTTTATTCAAGCCGGATAAGAACACGATTGAATACAAGGCGATGGAAGCCGCCTGCAACGAGTTGCAGATTGCGCCGCAACGGTTGATGCTGGCGACTGGCGGCATCAAGTCGCCGAAGGATTTGCACTTCGCCAAATTCCTGTTCGACTCGTTCCCGAAAGGGACCGGCTTCCCGGAAGTGGCATTGCCTGCCTTGCCGGACCTGCCGGTTGCAGATGTGCAGGCATTTTCGATCGACGATGTCACGACGACCGAGATCGACGATGCGATGTCGGTGACGCGCCTGCCGGATGGCAAGGTGCGCATCGGCATCCATATTGCTGCTCCTGCGCTCGGCATCAAGCGTGACGATGCGCTCGACGCCATTGCGCGTCAGCGTTTGTCCACGGTCTACATGCCGGGCGACAAGATCACGATGTTGCCGGATGAGCTGGTCGATACGTTCACGCTTGCCGAAGGCAAGGTCTGTCCTGCAGTGTCGCTGTATGCGACGCTGGATACGAATGACTGGTCAGTGATCTCTACCGAGACGCGCGCGGAAGGTGTGCCGATTGCCGCCAATCTGCGGCATAACGATCTGGACGCGCTGGTGACGGAAGAAAATCTCGCGGCCAACGCCGGCGATTATCGACACAAGGACGACATCGCATTGCTGTGGCAATGGGTGCAGGTGCTGGAAAAAGGACGGATGGCCAAGCGTGAAGCTTTCGGTCTGCGGCCGGAACAGACCAATCGTGTCGATTTCAATTTTTACGTTGATGATGACGTCGTCACGATACAGCGTCGCAAGCGCGGTGCACCGCTCGACAAGATCGTTGCCGAACTGATGATCTTCGCCAACAGCAGTTGGGGAAAATTGCTGCACGAGCATGGCGTGCCGGGCATCTATCGTGCGCAGGGCGGCGGAACCGGCAACGGCTGGGCTGCAAAAATGCAGGTGCGCATGCAGACACACGCCGGGCCGCATCAGGGACTCGGCGTCGATCAGTATGCGTGGAGCACGTCGCCGTTGCGCCGCTATACCGATCTGGTCAATCAATGGCAGATTCTGGCGTGCGTCGAACACGGTGTGACAGCGCCGCTGGCGGCGCCGTTCAAGCCGCGCGATGCCGATCTGTTTGCGATCGTGTCGGCGTTCGACGCGGCTTACAGTGCGTACGCGTCATTCCAGTCCGACATGGAACGTTACTGGTGTCTGCGCTGGCTCGCGCAGGAAAAAGGCGACGCGAACACGATGCAGGTCGAGGCAACGGTCTTGAAGGAAGAGATTCTGCGCCTGACCGACATACCGCTGGTTATCAAGTTGCCGGGCATGCCGCCGGTCGCACGCGGGTCGCAGGTCCGGCTTGATCTGTTGCGTTGGGATGAAGTCGATTTGAGCGTGGAGGCGCGTGTGCTGGATATCACGCAGAACGCCGGTGCCGATGCGGCCGAGGCGCTGGACGAAGATCTCGCGGACGATCTGCTGGAAGGCGATGCTGAACCAGTGCCGTCGGAAGTCGATGCAGCGGCTGCCGTGACGACGGAATCCGCCGGCAATCCGGCAGCGGAATGAGCATGGAAAGTTGCTTGATTCGTCGCGCTTTGCCGTAGAATTCCCACATTCAAATTTACCGTCAGCCATTTGCGCGTGAAGTCCATTCTCCAGAATCGCACCCTCAGTATCGCCATCGCGGTTTCCGTGCTGGCGCATGCGGTGCTGCTGGCAGTGCGCTTTACTGCGCCGGAAGCGTTCAAATTCAACCCGACCGACCCCGGGCTTGAAGTCATACTGGTCAATGCCAAGCACGACAAGCAGCCACTGAAAGCCGATGCGCTGGCGCAGGCCAATCTGGATGGCGGTGGTAATGCCGATGCGGGACGTGCCAAATCGCCGTTGCCGGACATGCGCAAGAGCGAAGATGGCGACAGCGCAAAAGCGGCGCGTCGCAAGGTCGAACAACTGGAACAGCAGCAACGTCAGTTGATGTCGCAGATGAAAACCAGCAGCAACTTCCGTACGGCTCACACCACTGATGTCGAACCGAAGGACGCGCCACCGCAGCCGAACGCCGCCGATATGCTCGATAGCGCAAAAGCCTTGCTGCGCCGTGAAGCGGAAATCTCGCGCAGCATCGAAGATTACAACAAGCGGCCGAAGAAAACGCAGGTAACGCCAAGCACGCGCGAGGTCGGTTATGCGGCGTATTACAAGGCGCTGCAGGATCGTATCGAACGTAACGGCACACTGAATTTCCCGCAAAAAGACGGCAAGAAAATGTATGGCCAGATGGTGGTCTACATTCCGATTTATCAGGACGGCACGATTTACATGAAAGATGGGGGCGTGCGCATCGAACGTTCGTCCGGTAATCCTGCGCTGGATGCCGCCGCGCTGGAAATTGTGCGCCGCTCTGCACCTTTCGGCAGATTCCCCGACAACATGCGTTCCAGCGGACGCGATGACGTGTGGGAAATCATCACGCGATTCAACTTCACGCGCGACGATGCGCTTGAAACGGAAACCAGAGGGCGATAGGGCGATGACCGATAAATATGCGGTGATCGGCAATCCGATCGAACATAGTAGATCGCCGGAAATTCATGCGCGCTTTGCCGCGCAAACACATCAGCAAATGCAATACGATCGCCTGCTCGCGCCGCTCGACGGATTCCTGGATGCTGTGCAGCAGTTCATGCGCAACGGCGGCAAGGGCTTGAATGTGACGGTGCCGTTCAAGCTGGAAGCCTACGCCAATGCAACCAGGCTCACGCCGCGTGCCAAAGCAGCGGGAGCCGTCAACACGTTGAAGTTCGACAACGGCGAAATGCTGGGCGATAACACCGATGGTGTCGGGCTCGTGACGGATATCGTGCATAACGCGGCTGTAGCAGTCGCCGGTAAATCGGTATTGTTGCTTGGCGCAGGCGGCGCGGCGCGCGGCGTGTTGCTGCCGTTGCTGGATGAACAACCGGCACGACTGGTCGTCGCCAATCGCACGCCATCGAAAGCCGTCGAACTGGTGCATCGCTTCGACAACAATCCACGTCTGGAAGCCGGCAATTTCGGTGATCTGGACGACGCTTTCGATATTGTCATCAACGCGACTGCAGCCAGCCTCTCGTCGGAAGTGCCGCCGGTGTCGCCGCGTGTCTTCGGCAAACATACATTGGCCTACGACATGATGTATGGCAGCGAGCCGACAGCGTTCATGCGCTTTGCCGCGCAGCACGGTGCGATTACGCGTGATGGTTTGGGCATGCTGGTCGAGCAGGCGGCAGAATCGTTCACGCTTTGGCGCGGAGTTCGGCCGTCTACAAAAGACGTGTTTGCCGAATTGCGGGCGCGGATGTAATCTCCGCACGTTGCGCTGCTGTCTTGTCTTTCTGAATTCACCATCCGTTTCTCACCTATTCCACACGCAATAACAAAAATGAAAACCCTGCGCAGGTTGTTGTTCTGGCTGATTCTGGTACCGGTCGCTCTCGTCCTGCTGATGCAGTTGTATTTCTTCCTGCAGATCGGCTGGTGGGTGAAGAACGATCCGGAATCCACCAGCTTCATGCGACATCAGTTGTCGATCATGCAGGAGAAGAATCCGGACGCCAGACTCAAGCAGAAATGGGTGCCGTACAACCGTATTTCCAAGAACCTGAAGCGTGCAATCATTGCCTCGGAAGACGCCAATTTCTCCGGTCACGAAGGAATCGACTGGAATGCGCTGGAAAAAGCCTACGAGAAGAATCTGAAGAAGGGCAAAGTGGTGGCCGGCGGCTCGACGATCACGCAGCAACTGGCAAAGAACCTGTTCCTGTCGGGCGATCGCAGCTATTTGCGCAAGGGACAGGAAGTCATCATTACCTACATGCTCGAATTCTGGATGGACAAGGAACGCATCTTTGAAATCTATCTGAATGTCGTCGAATGGGGTGTCGGCATCTACGGTGCCGAAGCGGCGGCACAGCATTATTATGGCGTCTCGGCAGCGCAGCTGGATGCGGTACAGGCAGCGCGACTGGCCGTGATGCTGCCGAATCCGCGTTTCTACGACGTGCATCGCGGTTCCAATTACCTGGCGCGCCGTACCGATCTGATCCTGCGTCGCATGAGCTCGGCGGCGTTGCCCTAAGCCCGCTTTCCTGTTGCTTTGCTACGGCATTTCATCCTGTAGTCATATTTGCGGCGCTTCATGCGTGTGTCGGCTGCAGCGAAATTGCAGGATACTGTCAACGATCCCACTCGCCAGACGTTTAAATGCCATGCTCGTGGCTTGCTAGCGATTGAAGTTGTCAGTACACTTGCGCTGTTTTCGTTTCCGGAGACCCGTCTTGGGTAGTCCATATTCTTGTTGTCGCCATCTTGTGATGGTCGATCTGCGAGACTAGCGCTTTAACGATACGTTCCAGAGCGCCTCTCGCCGATCATGGTGGGAGGTCGCGTCCAGGTTGTTTATCAGCTGTTTGGTCAGCTGTTGTATCGGCCGCGTTCCCCTGAAAAATCAATGTGCCTGCAGAAGACGTTTCTGCAGGATGAGTTGTGTGTGTTTCATCAGCGCAGGTTGGTGTCTCTAACGCGGCTGGGAGAGCTTATGATCAACGTATTCGTATTACAGAACGGTCGCCTGAATCAGGTCAACATCGACAGCCGCGACGATCTGGAAAAAGCCAAGCCGATCTGGGTCGACCTGACCGATCCGAACGATGAGGAACGCAGCTGGGTACGCAGCATTTATGGCGTCAATCTGCCAGGCGAGGATGAGGTGAAGGACATCGAGGCTTCCGCGCGTTATTACGAGGCGGAAAACGGTGACCTGCATCTGCGCACCGATTTCCTGCTGGAAGAAGACGATGGACCTTCAAGCGTTGTCACGGTCGCCTTCATTCTGACCAAGGACATGCTGTTCTCTGTCCATTCAGACGATCTGCCGATTTTCCGTCTGGTGCGCATGCGTGCCCGTTCACGTCCTGGTTCGATACAGGACTACAAGGATGTATTGCTGGACTTGTATGCGACTGATGCAGAATATTCGGCAGATGCGCTGGAAGGCATTTACCAGACGCTGGAAGAAGTCAGTCATCGCGTGCTGCAGAAAGACGTGACCGATCAGGACGCGGCATCCGTACTGAACGCGATTGCACATGAAGAAGATTTGAACGGTCGCATTCGTCGCAACATGATGGATACGCGCCGTGCTGTCAGCTTTCTGATGCGCGGACGTCTGCTGAACTCGGAACAATTCGACGAAGCGCGTCAGATCATGCGAGATATCGAATCGCTGGATGGACACACGGCCTTCCTGTTCGACAAGATCAACTTCCTGATGGATGCGACCGTCGGTTTCATCAACATCAATCAGAACAAGATCATCAAGATCTTCTCGGTTGCGAGTGTGGCATTGCTGCCGCCGACATTGATCGCGAGTGTGTACGGCATGAACATGACTGTCGGCTTCCCGGAATTGAAATTTTTCGGGGATTTCGAGTATCCGTACACGCTCACGCTGATGATCGCCAGCGCGTTGCTGCCGATGTGGTATTTCCGCCGTCGCGGCTGGCTGAGATAAAAACGTTGCGCCGTCGTCTGGCGACGGCGCTGATTGTGGTCAGGCTTTTGCCATCTGTGCGAATGCGTGACGCGCCGTTTGAATCGTGGCATCGATGATGGCGTCGTCGTGTTGTGCCGATACGAATCCCGCTTCGAACGCAGATGGCGCAAGATAGACGCCATTTTCCAGCATGGCGTGGAAAAATGCATTGAAACGTGTCTTGTCGCATTTCATCATCGTTGCATACGACACTGGAAGTTCTTCCGCAAAGTACAGGCCGAACATGCCGCCGACGGAGTCGGCGCAGAAAGCAATGTTCGTTTCATGCGCTGCTGCCGCAAGTCCCTGAACCAGGCGTGTTGTCTGTGCAGTCAGCGATTCGTAAAATCCCGGTGCCTGAATCAGCTTCAATGTCGCCATGCCGGCTGCAACCGTGACCGGATTGCCGGACAGCGTGCCGGCCTGATAGACGCCGCCGAGCGGCGCCAGATGCTTCATCAGATCCGCGCGACCACCGAACGCTGCCACCGGCAAACCGCCACCAATCACCTTGCCCAGCACAGTCAGATCCGGCGTGATGTCATACAGCGACTGCGCTCCGCCGAGTGCGACGCGGAAACCGGACATCACTTCATCGAAGATCATTACCGCACCGTATTGCGTGCACAGGCGGCGCATCGTTTGCAGGAATTCCGGCGTGGCTGGCAGAAGGTTCATGTTGCCGGCCACCGGTTCGACGATCACGCAGGCGATCGTGTCGCCCATTTCCTTGAATACGTTTTCCAGTTGCTGCGCGTCGTTATAGTCGAGCACCAGCGTGTGCTTAGCAAAATCTTCCGGCACGCCGGTCGATGTCGGATTGCCAAATGTCAGCAGGCCGCTACCGGCCTTGACCAACAGTGAATCCGCATGACCGTGATAGCACCCTTCGAACTTGATGATGCGGTCGCGACCGGACGCGCCGCGCGCCAGACGTAATGCGCTCATGGCTGCTTCCGTACCGCTGGAGACGAGACGCACTTGTTCGATCGACGGCACCAGCGTGCAGATCAGCTCCGCCATGTCGATCTCGCCTTCGGTCGGCGCGCCGAAACTCAGGCCGCGCGCCGCAGCATCCTGTACCGCCTTGACGACATCGGGGTGGCCATGGCCGACGATGGCCGGACCCCATGAGCCGATGTAATCGATGTAGCGCTTGCTGTCTGCGTCCCAGAAATACGGGCCTTCGGCGCGTGTAATGAAACGTGGCGTGCCACCGACAGAGCGAAAGGCGCGCACCGGCGAATTGACGCCGCCCGGTGTACTTTTTTGTGCGCGAGCGAAAAGAAGTTCGTTATTGGATGTCATGCTGAAGTCGTGAAGGAAAGTTACTGGATCGGCGGATCGAGATTGATGGTTTCATCCGATTCGCGTGCCCAGAAGTAGCGGTCTGGTACCAGTCGACCCATGCCGAGGCGTTGTGCGTTGGCGATCGAGGCGATGGTGAATTCCTGCGCTTCGAACACGGCTTCCGGAACGTCGAGTCCGTTCGCCAGCAATGCGGCGATGGTGGACGCCAGTGTCGAACCGGCGCCGCTATAGGAGCCGGAAATGCGCTGCCAGTTGTCGTGGCGGATCACGCCGCTTTCGTCGAACAGAGTATTGGCAACATCGGTCAGATCGGATGGCGTGCCGGTAACGAACACGTATTCACAACCCATTTCGATCAGGCGCATTGCATCGACGGACATTAGGTCTTCTTCGGACGGCTCGCGCCAGGTTTCTGCCAGGCGGGACAACTCGACGGCGGAAAGGATCAGCACGGTGGTTTGCGGAATCAGCAATTCGCGTGTTGCCATCAACATGTCTTCGCCATCCGGGCCCTGATCGGGCAGGGAAGACAGGAAAGGATCGAAGATCAGCGGGATATCCGGGTAGTCGGATACGATCTCGGCGATGGCCGAGACGTTCTCGATGCTGCCGACGGCACCGACCTTGAAGGCGGCGACCGGCATGTCTTCCAGCAGAACGCGCGCCTGATCTGCGACCCAGTCGGAATCGATGATCTGTACGTCTTCGATGCGCGCGGTATCGCCGATAAAGAGCGAAGTCACGACCGACAGGCCATGGCAACCCATTGCTGCAAAAGAAGCAAGATCAGCCTGAATGCCGACCGCACCGACCGGATCGGTCGGTCCGAAGCTCAAGATTAGCGGAGAAGTTTGGTTTTGCACGGCGGGTATATTAAGATAGCTGACTCTGCATTTTAACTTGAAGGGCTGCACGCCGTGAGCAATAACGAAACATCAAATGAACCGTTCCAGACCTGGATGTGCCTGATCTGCGGCTGGATTTACGACGAAGCTGCCGGTTTACCGGAAGAGGGCATCGCGCCGGGAACGCGCTGGGCCGATGTGCCGATGAACTGGACTTGTCCGGAATGCGGCGCACGCAAGGAAGACTTCGAAATGGTCGCAGTCTGACCCGATGTTCGCCTGTTAATACATTCGGTGATTTGTCAGCGCGTTTCCTGTCACCGTAATGTATTGCCGTCGTCCTTGATCATCTCTGCTGCATTATGAGTTTGGCAATTTTTGGTTTAAAAACCACGGCGCATCGATTTGCATCGTTTGCGCCTGCCTGAAGAATCTTGCTTTTTGTTACTGTTGGGCCGTATATTGTGGACACAGTTTAATGAGATGAATCATGACGACAATGGCACCGGAAAATGCTGAGATGAAAATCATGGTGATCGACGACAGCAGCACGATTCGTCGGTCGGCAGAAATTTTCCTCGGACAGGCAGGTTATAAAGTCGTTCTGGCGGATGACGGTTTTGACGCTCTCGCCAAGATGAATGATCACAAGCCGGCGCTCATTTTCTGCGACATCCTGATGCCGCGTCTCGACGGCTATCAAACCTGCGCACTGATCAAAAAGAGCGCCAAATTCCATTCCACCCCTGTCGTCATGCTGTCGTCCAAGGACGGCCTGTTCGATCGGGCGCGCGGCGCGATGGTCGGCTCCGATGCCTATCTGACCAAGCCGTTCACCAAAGACAGCCTGCTCAAAACCGTGCGTGAATACACAGCGGTCGAAGCGCTTGCAAAATAATTTCGATTCAAAGGTTTTAGATGGCTATTCAAAAAATTCTGATCGTTGACGATTCTCCGACCGAACGTTATTTCCTCACCGATATCCTCGTCAAAAAAGGTTATTCCGTCTCTACCGCAGAGAACGGCGAAGAAGCGCTGCAGAAAATCAAGGCGGACAAGCCACAACTGATCCTGATGGATATCGTGATGCCGGGCCAGAACGGTTTCCAGGTCACGCGTTCCATTACTCGCGATCCGGAAACACAGGACGTGCCGATCATCATCTGCACCAGCAAGGGACAGGAAACCGATCGCATCTGGGGTTTGCGTCAGGGAGCGCGCGATTACATCGTCAAACCGGTCGATCCGGCCGAGCTGCTTTCGAAAATAGCTGCGCTCGGATAAGTTGCTCACATGAGCCAGCCTACGTCGGATTCTCAAGCGGAAAAGATTTTCCAGAAGCCGGATGTCGTCGCGCGGCGTACGCGTCTGCGCGAATTCCAGGCGCAGCTGGTCGAGCGCATGCAGACTGCGCGCAGCGGCGCGGACACGCACACGAATCTGCTTGGTGTGATGATTGGCGGCAGTCGCTGGCTGCTCGATCTGCAGACTGCCGGCGAGATTGTCTCGGTCGGCGCGATCACACAGGTGCCGCTGACCCAGCCCTGGTTTCTCGGACTTACCAACATTCGCGGCAATCTGATCAGCGTCATCGATTTCGCACGTTTCGAAGGCGGCGCCTCGACACCCGTCGACAAGGACAGCCGCATCGTCGCATTCGGTTCTGCATTGTCATTCAACAGCGGCTTGCTGGTTTCACGCGTGCTCGGTTTGCGTAACGTTGCCGAGATGCAGGTCGCGGAAATGCAGGCGCACGCCGATGGCGGTGAACATTCTGAATGGTCCGGCAGACGGTACGTGGATCAGGAATCGCAGGTCTGGACCGAGCTCGATCTTTCTTCGGTTATTCAACATCCCAGGTTTTTGCAAGTCGGTCTGTAATCAATACGACCTTCGATGAACCCGGGCGCACTATAAAAACAGAGTCAGGAGAATCAGTATGGCGTTTAAATTACCGCTCTTTTCCCAAAATAAAAAAGATGCAGCGGCTCAGGGGAGTGACGCCAACAAGGACGGGCAGGCCGACGCGCCGAACACGCAAACGCGAATCGAATCCGTTCGTGCAGTCAACCCGAATGCAACCTACATCGGCGACGTGCTGGAGAAAAGCGGCGATATTCGCCTGCCGCTGATCGGTGGCCTGCCACTTCAACAACAGGTTCGTGTCTTGCTGGCGACGCTGGGCGGGTCACTGGTTCTTGGGGCCGTGTTTGTCTGGCTGAATGCTGATTATTCCGAACTGACTTCGACACAAACGCAGATTGCGGGTGATGCGCTGATGCACTCGCAGCGTGTCGGCAAGGCGACACCAAACGCGATTCAGGGTAACAAGGAGGCGTTCAAGCAACTGGCCGACAGCCGCAAGGAATTCAACAACGATCTGGCGGTACTGTCCAAGGGCGGTGTGTATCAGGGACGTAACATCAGCGCACCGGATGCGCAGATGGATGCGATGCTGAAGGAAACGCAAAAACTGTGGACCGGTTCCGACAAGGCGGCTGCCGCGATCCTGAAACTGGAAAAAGAACTGACCAGCTTCGGTGCAACCCTTGAAGTCATGAACGGCATTTCTCCTAACCTGCTGGAACTGGCGGAGCAGATCGCCAACCTCAAAGCGCAGAGCGGTGCTTCGCCGCGAGAAATCGCCGCAGCCGGCACGCTGGTGATGCTGACCCAGCGTCTGGCACGAAGCGCAAACGAATTTCTGAGTTCGGAAGGTGTGAACCCGGAAACCGCATTCTTGCTGGGCAAGGACACCAATACTTTCCGCGAAATTACCGATGGCTTTCTGAACGGCAGTGAATCGCTGCGTCTGGCGAAGACGACCGAGCCGGACACCCGCGATAAATTGCTGGAACTGCAAGCGTCGTTCGCCGAATACCAGAAATCGATTGCGCTGATTCTCGGCAACCTGCAAAACTTCATTGCGGCAAAACAGGCCGAGGAACTGATCTTCAAGGAAAACGAGGCTCTGAAGCAGCGCCTGAACGACGTGCAGCAGGCATATCGCGGCGAACAGGATTCGCTGACATGGCCGTTCTGGCTGATGCTGGTCAGCGTACTGGCCGCGCTGCTTTCTGCGGCAGGTATCGCACTCGTTCTGCTGCAGGACAGTCGCAACAGAACGAAGGAAGCCGATGCGCGACGGATGGAAGCGGAAGGTCAGCGTCTGGAAGCGCAGAAGCAGGAAGAGGAAGCCAAGCAGGCCAACGATCAGAACCAGGCCGCTATTCTGCGACTGATGAACGAATTGCAGGAAGTGGCGGACGGGGATTTGACGATTCAGGCCACGGTGTCGGAAGACATCACCGGCGCGATCGCCGACTCGGTCAACTATACGGTGGAAGAGTTGCGCGGCCTGGTCGGTCGTGTGACGAAAACGGCGGAGCAGGTCACGTCGGCATCGAATCAGGCGCAGAACATTTCGACCGAACTGCTGGTTGCATCGCAAAAGCAGTCGCGCGATATTCAGGAAACCGGTCAGGCCGTACTGGAGATGGCCACACAGATTACCGATGTCTCCAAATCCGCCAACGAATCGGCAGAGGTTGCGCGTCAGTCGGTGACGGCGGCAGAACAGGGAGCCCGCGCGGTGGAAAACGCGATCAAGGGCATGAACGAGATCCGCGAACAGATTCAGGAAACCTCGAAACGAATCAAGCGTCTCGGCGAATCGTCGCAGGAGATTGGCGAGATCACCGAACTGATTTCCGACATTACCGAACAGACCAACGTGCTGGCATTGAACGCGGCAATTCAGGCTGCATCGGCCGGTGAAGCAGGTCGCGGCTTCTCGGTGGTTGCGGAAGAGGTGCAGCGACTGGCGGAACGTTCGGGCGAAGCGACCAAGCAGATCGGCGCGCTGGTCCGTACCATTCAGACCGATACGCACGATGCGGTTGCCGCTATGGAAAAATCGACGCAGGGTGTGGTCGAGGGAGCAAAACTTTCCGACGCTGCCGGTGCCGCACTGGCCGATATTCGTCGCGTTTCGAACCGTCTGGCTGAACTGATTCAAAGCATTTCTTCAGCGACCGAACAGCAGGCAACATCGGCCAACGGCGTGGCGCAGAACATCCAGGGCATTCTGACGGTGACCGAGCAGACGCAGCAGGGTACGCAGCAGACCGCGCTGTCGATTCGCGAACTGTCGAAACTGGCTGAAGAGTTGAAGAACTCGGTATCGCGTTTCCGCGTCACGGCCTGACGTTATTCACGAGTTTGTTTGCAGCGGCTTCGGCCCCACAGCAATCGAGGTGACCGGTCGGCGATCGGTCACTGACGCACCGCGAGGCAGTCATGAATACCCCTTCCTCTTCTGCGCCGCAAGGCAGCAGGGAAAACTTCGATACAGGCCCGCTGTCTTGGGTCATCGGTGAAATCCGTGAAGCATTGACGCGTTCCAAGGTCGCACTTGGCGAAGCGTTGATGCAGGATGCCGAAACGCGTTCGACCACGCTGCGCCATGCAAAGACCTATTTGCATCAGGCGCACGGCGCATTGCAGATCGTCGATGTCGATGGCGTCGTCATCATTACCGAGACGGTGGAAGACCTGTTCGATCGTTTCGAGTCGGGCCAGCTTGAACCGGGCGACGACAACGTGGATGCGATCGGCCACGCCTATCAGGCCCTGGTCGAATATCTGGAAGAATTGCTGGCAGGTTTGCCGCATCAACCGGTGCGGCTGTTCCCGTACTATCGCGCGCTGCTGCAAGTGCGCGGCGCCGAGCGCATTCATCCGGCCGATCTGTTTTTCCCGAATCTGGCAATCCGTCCGCAGTTGCCGCCGGCAACGCAGACCCTGACGCGCGATGATTACGCCACCTTGCGCAAGCGCTTCGAGCGCGCGTTGCTGTTGTTCCTGAAGGACGACGGTTCCGGCAAGGCCAGTGCAGCCGTGATGCGCGATATTGTGCAGCGGGTCGAGCAGGCGCAGGCCACATCACAGACGCGCGGTTTCTGGTGGGTCATGCACGGTTTTGCCGATGCGGTCGCAGCCGGGCAGGTGCAGAACGAACTGTATGTCAAACAACTGTTTGCCCGTATCAACCTTCAAATTCGTCGTCTGAGCGAAGGTTCGTCGAGCATCACAGAACGCCTGTTGCGGGATGCGCTGTTTTTCATCGCGCGCGTTGAACAGCCATCGGCAATTGCACAGCAGATTCGCAATGCCTATCAGCTCGATGGCGTCGTTCCGGTCGATTACGAGAAAAAACGTTACGGCCAGATCGATGCGCAGTCGCTGGCAGGCGCAAAGGAAAAACTCGCGCAGGCAAAGAATCTGTGGAACCGCATCGCAAGTGGCGACGCTGGTGTGGCTCAACCGTTCGAGAAGGAAATGGCCGGACTGGCGGATGCGGGCAGCCACCTGAATGCGCCGGCGCTGGCAAAGCTCTTGCGCGAACTCAGCGGTATTGCACGCCATGCGGCGCATTCCCGCCCGGGCGATACACTCAGTCTTGAAATCGCCACCAGTCTGCTGTTCGTCGAGAACGCACTGCAGCAGATCAGCCATCTGTCCGATGATTTTTCCGACCGCGCCGAGGCACTGACGACACGTCTGCTGTCTGCCGTAGCAGGTGAACCGTTGACGCAATCAGCGCAATGGCTGGATGACATGTCGCGAGAAGCGCAGGAACGCCAGACGATGGCTGCCTTGTCCGGTGAAATGCAATCAAGTCTGCGCCAGGTGGAAAAACTGCTGGACGAGTATTTCCGCGATCCGCAACAACGCGAAGGCTTGTCGGATATCGACAGCATCATGTATCAAATCAGCGGCGCGTTGTCCGTCCTCGATCAACAGGATGCCGTGCGCGCAGTACAACATACGCAGCAGGCAGTGCGTCGTTTCATCAATGCCGAAGAGCTGCCGGAGCAACAGGAGTTCGAACAGGTCGCGCAGAACGTCGGCGCACTGAGCTTCTTCATCGAAACACTGCAACTGCATCCGGAAGGCGCGAAGAATCGCTTTTCGTTCGACGAACAAGGCGGCATCTTTCGCGCGAATCTGACCGAACGTAACGAATCATCGAACGCGTCGCTGGATGTCGAAATTCCGCAGATGGAACAGGCTGCGGAAACAACGTTGCCAACCGTGGAGGCCGAGCTCGCCTATCACCAGAAGCAGTCGGAAGAACTGGCGATTTCATTGATGGATGAGCCGACGAATCCGTTACTGCAGGAGCAGTTGAAGGAATCGCTCGAGCAGGTGCGTCTGGACGCGACCCTGGTCGATAATCCGGAAGCGAACGATCGTGCACGTGCGGCTCTCGACATGCTTGAGCATCCGGATTTCGTGCCGTCGCACGATGCGATGGAAGACATTGCACTGGCAACCGCAGCGCCTGTAAAAGCGGCGCCATCGGTACCAGAAATTGCGGCACAGGCAACACCGCAAACCGACGAGGCGATTGATGCCGAATTGCTCGAAATCTTTTTGTCGGAAGCAGTCGAAGTCCTCGATTGCGTACGGCAGACATTGCCGGCGTCACGCAACGCACCGCACAACCAGGAATACCTGACGACATTGCGTCGCTCTTTTCATACCCTGAAAGGCAGCGGTCGGATGGTTGGCCTCGCCGCGTTTGGTGAAGCTGCGTGGAGCGTGGAGCAGGTACTGAATTTGCGTTTGTCCGAGACGCGCGGTGGTGATCCTGATCTGTACACGATGCTGGACAATGCAGCGACGGTACTGGAGGGATGGGTCGACGATCTGAATACGCGCGGATTTTCCGAGCGCACAGGCCGTGCCCTGATCGACGCATCGGAGCGCGTGAAAAATGGCGATGCCTTCTATTATGACGGTGCAAGCGAGCAGAGCCGTATTGATGAACCATCGTTGCCGGTAGCTGAAACATCCGATGCACCGTTAAACGTGCCAAACGCAGTCGACGACGACGGTTTGGATGATGGATTCGGCCTTGATATCAATGAATCCCCAGTTGCTGCCGAGGCAGAAGAACTCCAGTTGAGCGATGAGGAGCTTGCGCAGTTTCATCGTTTCGATACAGCGCCGGAAGTACAGACGCAAAACGTGTCCGAAGAGATTGGAAGTGACATTGTCGAAGCGATCGACAACGTTCCCGACGTGGCGGAACACAGTTCCGTGTCAGCGGTCGCGGATGTGATCGATTTTCCGGGCAAGCCGTCACCGGCTGCACGGGCCGATGACAACATCAAGCGTATCGGCGATCTGGAAATCAGTTTGCCGCTGCACAATATCTATCTGGCGGAAACAGACGAGCTGGTACGTCTGCTGTCGATGGATTTCGCCGAATGGCGTCATGAGCCGGATCGCCATGTCAGCATCCAGGCCGTACATGCTTCGCATTCGCTGGCCGGCAGCTCTGCGACCGTCGGTTTCATGCCGCTGCACCAGATTGCCTATGCCCTGGAGTCCGTTCTTCAATATCTGGCACGCAAACCGGTCAAGCTGTTGCTGACCGAATACGATGTGCTGGAGCAAGCCGTTGAGCGAATCCGTTTCATGCTGCAGATGTTTGCGCTTGGAGAAATGCCGGATGAAGAACCGGCGCAAGTCCAGATTCTGGAAAGCATGCCGGAAGATCTGGAGGCACGTTCCGTTTCGCGTGCGACGGCATCCGTCGAACCGATCGACATTCCGGTCGCTTTCGATCCGGCTGTCGTAAAAACGACCGATGTGTCATTCGAACCCGCAGTGCATGGGGGTGAAACCACGTCGCTTGCCGAGCAGGCGTTATTTGAAGAACCCGTCTATCCGCGTAACGGGGAAGAACTTGCCGATCCATCGCTGGTCATCCACGACGAAATCGACGCCGATCTGCTCGCCGTCTTCATCGAGGAAGGCCAGGACATGCTCCCGCAAATGGGGCAGGCATTGCGCGCCTGGCAGCAGAATCCGGGTGAGGCTTCGTTGCCTCAGCAGCTGCTGCGCATCCTGCACACGGTCAAGGGCAGTGCACGCATGGCCGGTGCAATGACGCTCGGTCAGCACATGCACGAGATGGAAACCCGCATCGAAAACATCACGCATGCCGGTTATCCCTCTGCGTTGGCATTCGACGATCTGCTTGGACGTTACGATCACGGTTTGCATCTGTTCGAAAAATTGCTGTCGCCTGACGCCGCCGAGCCGGCAGTGACGGCCGACAGCCAGTTCTCGCAACCGGAAGAATCGTCGACCGCGGAAGAGCAGCCGCCGGTGGTGCAGAGCCTGATGCCGGTAGCCGACAATCGTGCAGCGCCGATGCCGGTCGTGCCGGCGGATGCGAATACGCGTTCACTGGCGGCGCCGGCGTCGACACCGCTGGTCCGTGTGCGCGCGGACATTCTTGATCGCCTTGTCAATCAGGCGGGTGAGGTATCGATCTCGCGCTCCAAGCTGGAAACGGAAGTCGGCACATTGCGGCAATCGCTGGGCGAGTTGTCGGAAAACGTTTCGCGTCTGCGCGATCAGTTGCGCGAGATTGAAATGCAGGCCGAGTCGCAGATCAGTTCAAACATGGGTGCATCTGCAGAGCGCGAATTCGATCCGCTCGAATTCGATCGCTTTACCCGTTTGCAGGAACTGACGCGCATGATGGCCGAAAGCGTCAGCGACGTCGGTACCGTTCAGCAAAACCTGAATCGCACAGTGGACAGCGCAGTCACCGATCTGAGCATGCAGGCACGGCTGACGCGCGATCTGCAGCAGGATCTGATGCGGGTGCGCATGGTGCAATTTGCCAGCATCTCCGAACGCCTGTTCCGCGTCACGCGCCAGGCGGCAAAGGAAATGGACAAGCGCGTCAATCTCGATATTCGCGGTAGCGCGGTCGAAGTTGATCGCAGCGTGCTGGAAAAAATGGCCGGCCCTTTCGAACATCTGCTACGTAATGCCATTGTGCACGGCATCGAATCGCGCGAGCGGCGCCAGGCTGCCGGCAAGAATGAAACGGGCGAACTGCTGGTGGAAATCCGTCAGGAAGGCAACGAGGTGGTCATTCACTTCTCGGATGATGGCCAGGGTCTGAATCTCAACAATATCCGCAACAAGGCAATCGCCAGCGGCTTGCTGACGGATGATGCCGAATTGTCCGATGCGGAAGTGACCGACATGATTTTCCATCCGGGTTTTTCGACTGCGGAAGAAATCACGGAACTGGCCGGCCGCGGCGTCGGCATGGACGTTGTGCGTTCGGAAGCGGCCTCGCTGGGCGGTCGTGTCTCGATTACCTCGGAACCGGGCAAGGGAGCGCAATTCACGATTCACCTGCCGTTGACGCTGGCAGTCACGCAGGTCGTGCTGCTGTCGACCGGCGGCAAGACGTATGCAGTACCGTCGGTACTGGTCGAACAGGTGCAGCAGTTGAAGACCGGTCCGCTCGCTACCGCATACAACGAAGGCGCGGTGATGTGGCAATCGCAACGCGTGCCGATGCATTATCTGTCGGCTCTGCTTGGCGATATCGATGCAACGCCGGTCACGCAGCATTATTCGCCGTTGCTGATCCTGAAGAGCGGCAACGATCGCGTCGCACTGCACGTCGATGAAGTGCTCGGCAACCGGGAAGTCGTGGTCAAGAACATCGGACCGCAATTGTCGCGGATGATCGGTATTGCCGGTGCGACCGTACTTGGTTCCGGCGAGATCGTTCTGATCCTGAATCCGGTACCGCTGGCGCAACGCGCCGCGCAGGAAAACATTCGCGCGCCGCGTTTGACGGCATCCGATGCGCCGGACGGCATGGGAGCCGTGGCGGAAATGGCGTCGTTCGAACCGGCCGCACGCCATGTCGAACCGGTGCAGGGTTTGCGTACGCAACCGATCGTGATGGTGGTGGACGATTCGCTGACCGTACGTCGCGTGACGCAACGCTTGCTGACGCGCGAAGGTTATCAGGTGGTGCTGGCGAAGGACGGCGTCGATGCACTGGAACATTTGCAATCGATCACGCCGGACGTCATGCTGGTCGATATCGAGATGCCGCGCATGGATGGTTTCGATCTGACTCGCAATGTGCGCGACGACGAACGTACGCGCGGTATTCCGATCATCATGATCACATCGCGGACGGCAGCCAAGCATCGTAATTTTGCGATGGAACTTGGCGTCAACGAGTATCTCGGCAAACCGTATCAGGAAGATGTATTGCTCGAATTGATTTCCGGATTTGTCAGCAAGTCGGTGGCAGCGCGCTGATCGTTCAGGTTGTTTATCCAGTTGTCATGAAAAAATCCCGCCTTGTGCGGGATTTTTTTTGATGACGCGGAGCAGGCAAGATCACTTCGTCACTTTCCTGACAACGGCATATCGTTGCAAGGTTCGCGAGCGTGCTTCTTCATGCACGACAATCGGTTCCGGATAATTCTTTCCCAATGAAATGCCGGTTGCTTCCAGTTTGGTTGCCGGCAATTGCCATGGTGCGTGGATTTCCTTGGCATCGAGTTTTGCCAGTTGCGGCAGATAACGCCGGATGAATTTGCCTTCCGGGTCGAACTTTTCCGATTGCGTAACGGGATTGAAGATGCGGAAATACGGTTGTGCGTCGCATCCAGAGGACGCAGCCCACTGCCAGCCACCGTTGTTGGCAGCGAGATCGAAGTCGTTCAGTTTTTCTGCGAAATAACGCTCGCCCCAGCGCCAGTCAATGCCGAGATCCTTGATCAGGAAAGAGGCCGTTACCATGCGCAAACGATTGTGCATGTAACCGGTCTGGTTGATTTGTGCCATTGCGGCATCGACCAGCGGATAACCGGTCCGGCCGTCACACCATGCCTGAAAAAGGCGTTCGGCGTGCGTGCCCCGTTCCCATTTGATGGCATCGTAATCCGGTTTGAACGCATGGCCGACCACCTGCGGATGATGCGCGAGAATCATGAAGTAGAAATCGCGCCAGATCAGTTCCGACAACCATACAGCGGCACCGTTACCGCCTGTCCCGGCACGCATGGCATCGAGTGCATGTCTTGCCAGCGCGCGAATGGAAATGGTGCCGAACCGCAAATGGACAGATAGATAGGACGGACCTTTGACGGCGGGAAAATCACGAGTCCGGTCGTAGTGATGCAAACGCTCGGCAAAATCATCGAGCAGGATTTGCGCGCCATGCGTACCGGTCGGAACGGGCACGCCGTTTGGATCGACTTCCTCGAAACCTAGTTCTGGGAGAGTCGGTATACCCGCATTGCCTGTCTCGTTCCGCGGTGCTGCAAAACGATCACGAAATGATTCGATGTCATAAGAACGCAGGCAGGCAACGTCCGAATCGAGGTGCAGTTTTTTCAGCCACGCGTTTTTGTAAGGTGTGAATACAGAGAATGGCGTGCCTGATTGCGTCAGTATCTCGTCCTTCTCGAAGACAACCTGGTCCTTGAACGTACGGAGAGTGCGACCTTGTGCGGTCAGCGCGACGGCCACCGCAGCGTCGCGTGCAATCGCCTGCGGTTCGTAATCGCGGTTGGTAAAAACAGCATCGGCTTTCAATGTCTCGGCCAGCGCCGGAATGGCCGTTTCCGCATTGGCATGCAGAACAATCAGACTGCCACCGAGTGCGCGCAATTCGGCATCAAGCGCGATCAGGCTGGCGTGGATGAACGCAATACGGCGATCTTTTTTCGGCAGCGGTTCGATAATGGCGCGATCGAAGATGAAAACGCAGAAGACCCGCCGGCTTTGCGACAGGGCATGATGGAGAGCCGCATGATCAAAGCTGCGCAGATCACGGCGAAACCAGACCAGGGATGTGCCGGATTGGGGCATGAGCAATTGTTATGTTGTCTACATCGGAAAGAAGACGACACTATGCCGGAAAACCGCCCGGGGCATGGCGATGGAATGAAAAAACGGCCGAAACCGGCCGGGCAAAACTGCTAGAATAGCGGCCATGTCGAAGCAACGTAAGACCAGCAACCCTGCCAACGAACCCGGCTCACCCTGGGATTCTCTCGATTTTTCCTCCGCTCCCGAAATTCCGAATCAAGACGAACTGAATCTGGCCGATCATTTTTTGATCGCGATGCCGTCCATGCTCGATCCTGTTTTCGGTGGGACCGTCGTCTACCTGTGTGAACACAATGCCAACGGCGCACTCGGCGTGATCATCAACAAGCCGACTGACATGACGGTCGAAACGCTGTTGAACCGCATCGATCTGAAACTGGAAATCGTTCCTGACCTGCACGTGGAAAAGGCGCCGGTCATGTACGGCGGCCCGGTACAGTCGGACCGCGGTTTCGTGCTGCACGCACCGATTGGCGACTTTTCATCGACGATGCCGGTGACGGAAGAGGTCGCGCTGACGACATCGAAGGATATTCTCGAAGCAGTGGCGACGGGCAATGGACCCAATCGCATGCTGGTCAGCCTCGGTTGTTCCGGCTGGGGTGCAGGGCAGCTCGAGGATGAAATTACGCGCAACGGCTGGCTGACGGTTCGTGCCGATCAGGCCATCCTGTTCGACCTGCCGCTGGAACAGCGTTTTGCCGCAGCGCTCAAACTGCTGGGCATCGATCCGCTGATGCTGAGCGGCGAGGCAGGGCATGCTTGATGCGATAAATGTGGCGGACGGAGCGCGGGCGTAGTGGAAACCATATTGGGTTTCGATTTCGGCTTGAAGCGCATCGGCGTCGCAGTTGGCAACACCTTGTTGAAGCAGGCGCAGCCGCTGACCATCATCAGCGCCGCGACCAACGACGAGAAATTTGCAGCCATCACCGAATTGATGCAGCAATGGAAGCCCGCACTGTGCGTCGTCGGCCTGCCGAGCCACCCGGATGGGGCAGAACATGAAATGACAGCGCGTTGCAGGCGTTTTGCCAACCAGTTGCATGGGCGGTTTGATGTGGCGACGGTGCTGGTGGATGAACGCTATTCATCCGCAGTGATTTCACACCAACGTGGCGATCTGATCGACGATCAGGCTGCCGCAATCATCTTGCAGCAATATTTCGATGGCACAACGTGATGACACTACCGAATCCTGAACTCGACGCCGAAGCGCTGTATCAGTCGCTGTCGGCGCAAGTCAAAGCCGGTCTGGCAAAGGCAGAAAATGTTGCGATCGTCGGCATCCACTCCGGCGGCGCGTGGCTGGCCGAGCGGCTGGCGATGGAGATGCAGCTGGGCGAGCGCCTCGGCTTCATCGATGTCTCTTTCTATCGCGACGATTTCGCGGAAAAAGGCTTGCGTACCGACGTCAAGCCGACGCAGATTCCGTTCGATGTCGATGGCGCCACCATCCTGCTGGTCGACGACGTGCTGTACACCGGCCGCACCACGCGCGCGGCGATCAACGAATTGTTCGACTATGGCCGTCCGGCACGCATTCTTCTTGCGGCGCTGGTTGATCGCGGCGAACGCGAACTGCCGATTGCCGCCGATTTCGTGGCGCAGACAATTTCCATTCCCGACCGGCAATCGCTGGTACTTCAACGGGCCGACGACGGCCGCCTATCCCTGACGGTAGACCATGCATAATCCGCAACTGAACAAGAACGGCGAGCTGCAACATTTGCTCACCATCGAAGGCCTGCCGAAGGCGAACATCCTGCACATTCTCGACACCGCGTCGTCATTTGTCAGCATCGGCGATCGCGAGGTGAAGAAAGTGCCGCTGATGCGCGGCAAGAGCGTCTTCAATCTCTTCTTCGAAAATTCGACGCGTACGCGCACCACGTTCGAGATCGCATCGAAGCGCCTGTCGGCCGATGTCATCAATCTGAACATCGCCGCGTCGAGCTCCAGCAAGGGCGAATCGCTGCTCGATACGATCGACAACCTGTCGGCCATGCATGCAGACATGTTCGTCGTGCGTCATGCGGAATCCGGCGCCCCTTATCTGATCGCCAAACATCTGAACGACACGATGCAGCCGCATGTGCACGTCGTGAACGCCGGCGACGGCCGTCATGCGCACCCGACGCAGGGTCTGCTGGACATGTACACGATCCGCCACTACAAGAAGGATTTCAGCAATCTGACGGTGGCGATCGTCGGCGACATTCTGCACAGCCGCGTCGCTCGTTCCGATATCCACGCACTGACCACACTCGGCGTGCCGGAAGTGCGCGCCATCGGTCCGCGCACGCTGCTGCCGAGCGGACTCGAGCAGATGGGCGTGCGCGTGTTCACCGACATCAACAAGGGTTTGAAGGACGTTGACGTCATCATCATGTTGCGCCTGCAGAATGAACGCATGAGCGGCGCGCTACTGCCTTCGGCGCAGGAATTTTTCAAGAGTTACGGTCTGACGACGGAACGCCTCGCATTGGCGAAACCGGATGCGATCGTCATGCATCCAGGTCCGATGAATCGCGGCGTCGAGATTGAATCGGCAGTGGCAGACGGCACACAGGCAGTGATTCTGCCGCAGGTGACATTCGGCATTGCGGTGCGGATGGCGGTCATGAGTATTTTGGCGGGAAATTAAAAGAGATGAAAATCCATATCAAGAATGGTCATCTGGTCGATCCGGCCAACGGCATCGATGCAAAGCAGGATGTCTTCATTGCCGCCGGCAAGATTGTCGGCATCGGCAAGGCGCCGGCAGATTTCACGGCGACCAAAACGATCGATGCAAACGGGCTGGTCGTCGCACCGGGCTTCGTTGACCTGAGTGCGCGTTTGCGCGAACCGGGCTACGAACACAAGGCGACGCTGGAATCGGAGATGCAGGCAGCAGTGCAGGGTGGCGTTACCAGCCTCGTTTGTCCTCCAGACACCGATCCGGTGCTGGACGAACCGGGTCTGGTCGAAATGCTCAAGCATCGCGCCAAGAACCTGAATCAGGCACACGTCTATCCGCTCGGTGCGTTGACGACCGGTCTGAAAGGCGAAGCGCTGACGGAAATGGCCGAGCTGACCGACGCCGGTTGCATCGGCTTCGCGCAGGCCGATCAGCCGATTCTCGATACGACCGTATTGCTGCGTGCGATGCAGTACGCAAAGACCTTCGATTACACCGTGTGGCTGCGCCCGCAGGATCCGCATCTTGGTCGCAATGGCGTCGCGCACAGTGGTCCCGTCGCCTCGCGTCTCGGCCTGTCCGGCGTGCCGGTAATGGCGGAAACGGTTGCGCTGCATACGATTCTGGAACTGGTGCGTGTCACCGGTACGCGTGTCCATCTGTGCCGCATGTCGACCGCTGCCGGACTGGAGCTGGTGCGCGCCGCCAAGAAGGAAGGCTTGCCGATTACCTGTGACGTCGGTGCGCATCATGTGCACATGACCGAAATGGATATCGGCTTCTTCGATGCCAACGCGCGTCTGACGCCACCGCTGCGCAGCCAACGCGATCGCGATGCGATTCGTGCGGCATTGCTGGACGGTACGGTCGATGCGATCTGTTCCGACCACACGCCGGTCGATGACGATGAAAAACTGCTGCCGTTCGGCGAAGCATCGCCGGGAGCAACCGGTCTGGAACTGTTGTTGTCGCTGGCTTTGAAATGGGGCGACGAATGCGGCGAACCCAAACAGGGCTTGTCGCGCGCGATTGCGAAAATCACGTCCGATGCAGCACGTATCGTCGGACTGCCATCGGGGCAACTTGCAGTCGGCGCTGTTGCCGATATCTGCCTGTTCGATCCGTCTGTGCGCTGGACAGTTGCGGCACCCGTGCTGGCAAGCCAGGGCAAGCACACCCCTTTCCTCGGCTACGAACTGGCCGGTCAGGTGAAGATGACGATGGTTGCCGGGCACATTGCATTCCAGCGCTGATCAACTGCCGGATGAATCAGCACCGGTGTGTGTGCAAGGCGGTCGCATGATTGCGTGGGTATTTCTGCGTGTGATGCTGCATCTGCTTGCCGGACTGGCGACCGCTGCCGTTGTTTTTCCATGGGTAAATGCTGCGAATCGCGACCGACGCATCAAACGCTGGTCAATCGGATTGCTGACTATTTTGCGCATCAGGGTCGAAGTGCGGGCGGAGAAAAATGCGGTGCATCAGGGTGGGGAACTGATCGTCGCCAATCATGTATCGTGGCTCGATATCTTCGTCCTCAACTCGTTGCAACCTTGTCGTTTCGTCGCCAAGGCGGATATCCGTAGCTGGCCTGCGCTTGGCTGGCTGTGCGAAAAATCCGGCACGGTTTTCATCGCGCGCGGCAAGCAGCGCGAAATCAGGCATGTTTATGAAGGTCTGGTCGTGAGCCTGAAGAAGGGTGAACGCATCGCCTTTTTCCCGGAAGGGACGACCGCCGCACAAGGCACGTTGCTGCCGTTTCATCCCAATCTGTTCGAAGCCGCCATCGAGGCGAACGTACCAGTGCAGCCGTATGCATTGCGTTATGTCGATGAGAAACGGAATCTGCACGGCGCGGCCGATTTCATTGGCGACATGACCTTTGTCGACAGCATGCTGCTGATCATGCGCTCCGGCAGGATGATGGCGCAGTTGATGCCGTTGCCATTGATCGACTCGACCGGCATGCATCGTCGGGATCTGGCGGTGGCTGCGCGACAATCGATTGCCGCCGGACTCGGTTATGTTGTCGAGGCCGAACGCAGCGTCTGATTTTTCTTTCCCGGCTGCTGATGTTGCGGGCAGTCGACCTGCACGATAGAACGATCCTGCAGGTTGACCGCAGTCAGCTTGCCGCCCCACACACAACCGGTATCGAGTCCGATCAGATTCGGGCGCAATGTCAGTCCCAACGTCGACCAGTGACCGAAGACGACAGTGACGTCTTCAGTTTGTCGTTGCGGCAGATCGAACCACGGTTGCAATCCGTCAGGCGCATTGGCAAGACTCTCCGATGTTTTCAGATCCATGCTCGAATCGGGATGGCAGTAGCGTATGCGCGTCAATGCGTTGACGATGCAGCGAAGACGATCGTCTCCCTGCAGATTGTCGTCCCATCGATCCGGCTGATTGCCGTACATCTTCTTCAGAAAATCCTGCCAGTTCGGTCCTTGCAGCGACGCTTCCACTTCGCGTGAAAGATCCAGCGTTTGCTGCGCAGTCCACTGCGGCAGGACGCCGGCGTGCACACATAGATGTCCATTCTGTTCCAGCGCCAGTGGCTGATGTCGCAACCAGGTGATCAGCTCATCGCGATCGTCGGCGGCAAGAATGTCATCGAGCGTATCTGCTGCGTGCGGCTGGCGCAATCCGCATGCGACTGCCAGCAGATTCAGATCGTGATTGCCGAGAACGATGCGGGCGCGGTCCTCCAGTGCGCGAACATGTCGCAGCGTTGCCAGCGATTGTGGACCGCGATTGACAATGTCACCGACGAAGACGAATTGTGCATTCGGGGTAATCGCATCGATTTTTTCGAGAAGGACGACGAGCTGGTTATTGCAGCCCTGCAGGTCGCCGATAGCATAAGTGGTCATGGATGCAGCATACAGTGGAATCCGCAAGTGATTATAAAGAGCGGAGAATCATCCGTCTTTGGTGAGATGACGCGATGTGTTTTATTGAAACTTAGCATGCCGGACGCGTGTCATACCGCGGAGATTTCAATTCGACTCGACTGTTTTGCAGGTTTTACTTCCCACGCCCTGATTTACAGGTGTTTTGTACAGGGAAATGTAATGCTGCTGACATCGTTCTCCCGGATTTCTCCTCGATACGTCAAATGCAATACGTCGCAGTTAAAATGGCGGCTAAGTATTTCTCTTGCGCATCTTCCCATCGCCGTTCGCGATGGTGTGAATTTTTCTGAAAGGATCACGGTTTCATATGGCGACTCTCACGCAAGGAATTTTCAAGGCTTACGACATCCGCGGCATTGTCGGCAAGACGCTCGACGCCGGCATCGCGCGCGATATCGGTCGCGCCTTCGGCAGCGCAGTGCGCGCCAAAGGTGAACAGATTGTCGTGCTCGGTCGCGACGGTCGTTTGTCGGGGGCCGAACTGGCCAGCGCATTGGCGGAAGGACTGCAGTCGGTCGGCGTCGATGTCGTCGATCTGGGCGTGGTCGCCACGCCAGTGCTGTATCTCGGCACACAGGTGCTCGATACGCCGTCCGGGATCATGGTGACCGGCAGTCACAATCCGCCCGACTACAACGGCTTCAAGATGGTATTGGCCGGCGAGGCGATTTACGGCGAGACGATCCAGCAGCTGTATCAGGCAATCGCTGCAGACAAATTTGTCGAAGGCAAGGGCAGCTATCGCACCTACGATATTGCCGACACCTACCTGAAACGCATTGCTGGCGATGCCAAGCTGGCGCGGCCGATGAAGATCGCCATCGATTGCGGCAACGGCGTGGCCGGTGCATTTGCCGGCGATCTCTACCGTGCAATGGGTTGCGAAGTCATCGAACTGTTTTGTGAAGTCGATGGCACCTTCCCGAACCATCATCCCGATCCTGCGCATCCGGAAAACCTGCAGGACTTGATCAAGTGCCTGCAGGAAACCGATGCCGAAATCGGCCTGGCGTTCGATGGCGACGGCGATCGTCTCGGCGTGGTGACAAAAGACGGTCAGATCATTTATCCGGATCGTCAGTTGATGCTGTTTGCGAAGGACGTGCTCACGCGTCATCCGGGCGAACAGATTCTGTACGACGTCAAATGCACGCGCCATCTGGCACCGTGGATCGAACAATACGGCGGCAAGCCGCTGATGTGGAAAACTGGTCATTCGCTGGTCAAGGCGAAGATGCGCGAAACCGGTGCACCGCTCGGTGGCGAAATGAGCGGTCACATTTTCTTCAAGGATCGCTGGTACGGTTTTGACGACGGCATGTATGCCGGTGCGCGCATGCTGGAATTGCTGAGTCGCGAACAAGATCCGTCAGCCGTGCTGAACGCGTTGCCGCAATCGGTCAGCACGCCGGAACTGCAGCTGAAACTGGCGGAAGGCGAAAGCTTCCCGTTGATCGCCAAATTGCAGGCCGAAGCGAAATTCCCAGGCTCGGATCAGATCATCACGATCGATGGCTTGCGTGTCGAGTATCCGGACGGTTTCGGCCTGGCGCGTTCGTCGAATACCACGCCGGTGATCGTCATGCGCTTCGAGGCGGAATCGCAACAGGCGCTGCAACACATCCAGGCGGAATTCAAGCGCGTCATCACGGCGGCAAAACCTGACGCGGTGATGCCGTACTGATCCGCAGCTGAGACAAAAATGCCGTCCCCGGTACAAGCCGCGGACGGCATTTTCTTTGTATCGCGGTTCATGCGTATCTGAATGACACCGCTATCGGCCGACGCGGCATAATACGGCTGATGCGATTCTTTCCCTTTTCACCTCTCCTTTTCCCTGCGTTCGCCGACAAGGCCCGCAGCACGAACCGATGCGTTTGATCTATTCCGTTGCCTGGTGGATCGCGCTGCCGCTCGTGTTGCTGCGATTGCTGCTGCGTGGCCGCCAGGAGCCGGGGTATCGGCGCCATGTGGCCGAGCGGCTCGGCTTTTACGGCGACGTGGCGCATGACGGGATATCGCCGATTCTCTGGGTGCATGCCGTGTCCGTTGGCGAAACGCGCGCCGCACAGCCGCTGATCGATGCCTTGCTGGCAGCTTATCCGGCGCACCGTATCCTGTTGACGCACATGACGCCGACCGGCCGAGCGACGGGCCGTGAACTGTTCGGCAAACAGGATCGCGTGATCCAGAGTTATCTTCCCTACGATACCGGCTGGATGGTCGGACGATTTCTGCGTCATTTTCGGCCGCAATTGTGCGTATTGATGGAAACCGAAGTGTGGCCGAACGTGATGGCGCAATGTACGCAACGTCGGGTTCCGGTGGCGCTGGTCAACGCGCGTCTGTCGCAACGTTCATTGAATCGGGCATTGCGTTTTCCTGCGCTTTTTGGGGAAGCGGCTGCGGCGATGTCATGTGTCGCGGCGCAGACCGACGGCGACGCACAACGCATCAGGCAGCTCGGTGCGCCGAACGTTCACGTAACCGGCAGCATCAAGTTCGATGTGGTGCCGCCTGCTGCGATGCTGGAGCGTGGGGCTGCATTGCGTGCGCAATTCGGCCAGCGGGCGGTGCTGACATGTGCCAACACACGTGACGGCGAGGAGGCGCTGATTCTCGATGCATTGCCGTCGCTGGACGTGGCGGATGCGCTGCTGGTAATCGTGCCGCGCCATCCGCAACGTTTCGATGAAATTGCCCGGATGATCACGGCACGCGGTCTGTCGCTGGCACGTCGCTCATCAGCAGGCGACACGCCGATTGGCGATGCACGTGTTTTCCTCGGTGATTCGATGGGCGAGATGTTCGCCTACTATGCCGCATCCGATATCGCCTTCGTCGGCGGCAGTTTGTTACCGCTTGGCGGCCATAACCTGATCGAAGCATGTGCAGTCGGCAAACCGGTGCTGATCGGACCGCATACGTTCAATTTTGCAGATGCTGCCGACAATGCCATTGCGGCAGGAGCGGCATTGCGGATCGCAGATGCGGAGGAGTTGATGAAGCAGGCAACGTCGCTTTTGCTGGATGAACGCGAGCGCAAACAGATGGGTGAAAATGCCCGCCAGTTCTCGCAACAACACGGCGGCGCGACAGAACGTACAATGACACTTCTCGCGCCCTTGCTTGTTCCACAGTCAATGGCTGCGCGATAACAACAGATGTAGACCGGAGCGACCATGAGTGAATTGCAGAAAAAGCAGACGAGAAATCAGCGGTCATGAACGAAAAACCGTTGAGCGGTGAGGTTGCCGATACGGAACAGAAAGATGGGAAGCCGGTGGATTACCGTTACGTCCCGCACGGACAGGGACCTTGCAGTTGCTGCGGCCCGTACGGCGAATGAGGTTGCTTCCTGTAATAAAAACCGGTCGACAGACCGGTTTTTTATTGTGCCAAGCAAATGGGCAAAACGAAGTGCATGCTCAGCGTCGCTGCACGCGACCATTGTTCAGCAAGCGATCCACGTCGCGCGTCAATTTGTCCAGATCGCGTTGCAACTGCTCCCGTTCCGATGGGGTGACGCGGCCGTCGGCACGGAAGCCGGTTTCGCGCCGGTAAATATCGTTTTCGCGCTGTCGCAGCCGTTGCGCTTCGGTGCGCGTGATCAAGCCGACCGAAATGCCGTAATCGATGCGTTTTCCGATCTGCTCCTCTCGCCCCGCAATATCGGGAAGATAGCCTTGAGGTTGGGCGGTCAGCCGGTTGTTTGACAGCTTGCGTTCGACATCGGCCCGCAGTGCATTCAGGTCGCGTTGCAGGCTGTCGCGTTCCTGTGGCGAAGTGTAATTATCGTTCTTGATACGTGCTTCGCGAAACCGGATGTCGCGTTCACGCCTGGATAGTTTTTCCGCTTCATCCTGTGTAATCAGGCCGGTATCGATACCTTGCTGAATACGCATGTGGATATCGCGCTGTTGCTGCTCGATGCTGTAGCTGCTGACGCGTTCTGCAACGGCCAAAGTGCTTGCGCCGGAAAGCAGGGTAGCGACAGTCAGCGAGACGAAAAGGGTGTGGCGATATTTCATTGCCGATCGATTGATTTTCATGACACATGGCCTTTGCAGTCACCGGTCATGAAGACCCGGCGATCAATAACGGTATGGATTGTTCGGACGGCGATCGTAGCGATTCGGCACGCCGTCACGATCGTTGTCACGATAGTAACGCTTGTGATGGTAATACCGGTGCGGATGAACGTAAACCGGGCGCGGTTGAACATAGACCGGACGCGGTGCCACATAAACCGGGGCAGGTGCATAGACGGGTGCGACCGGCACGCCGAGATGCACATCGACATCCACGCGTGCCATTGCCGGCGCGGTTGACAGCAGCAATACGCCTGCCACGATGCCTGCCGAAATGCCGAGATATTTTTTCATGATTCATCTCCGTGATTGAATGATTCCATTTAATACGAAGACGTGATTTGCAACCAGTTTGAATCGGTAAGGAGTGTTACAACTTGTATCCGCAGAGCATTGCCTGAATGACAAAATCGGTGCCTGATCAATCGCTCGCATGCAGGCCAACATCCCATGTAAACGGGATACGAAAATCCCGCGAGGAGGGCCAGAATGTGCGGCAACAAGGAGAGCTGTCACATGTCATTTCAATTGCCGTCGAACGTCACCGCGCAACGCAAATCGATTTCAACCACATCCTACGAATACATCCTTCGCCACGCCGAACTCGGTCAACTGGGGCAGATCATGCTGAGCGTCTGCGCCAGGGGAAATTGCAAGATCACATCGTTGGTAAACGGAATGCCGGGCGAGTTGTTGACGGAACGCCGTCGTGCAGTATTCGAACCGCTGGCCAGGACGCTGGCAGCAGAGATCATGCTGACGACGAATTCGCGTCATGCAGTCATCACCGGGTGAGTACGATTGCAGCCTGAATCGGGATCGAATGCCAGTCAGGCTGCAGCGATACTAAAAAAAAGAGGCCCTGACGGGCCTCTTTTTCATTCCATATAACTGTCGTTACTGCGCCGGTGTCGGTACCGTTGTTGCCGTTGACGACACAGCGGTCGTTTCCAGCAGCCCACCGCCGAGCGAGCGGTAAAGGTCGACGGCATTTGTCAAACGCAGTTGTCGAACCTGTACCAAATCGAGATCGGCGGCAAACAGATCGCGTTCTGCATCCAGTACGTCCAGCGAGCTGGCAATGCCGTTGTCGAAACGCTGGTTGGCCAGTTTCAGGCGTTCTGCCTGTGCATCACGGACTCTGAGTTGGGCATCGATCTGCTCGTCAAGCAGACCGCGTGCAACCAGCGCGTCGGACACTTCGCGGAACGCCGTTTGAATGGTTTTCTCGTAGGTGGCGATTTCGATGTTCTTGCGCACTTCGGACAATTTCAGGTTGGCGATATTGCGGCCGCCCTGGAAGATCGGCAATATCATTTGCGGTGCAAACGACCACGCACGCGACCCGGCATCGAACAGGCCGGACAATTCACTGCTCGCCGTGCCGACGCCAGCCGTCAGCGAAATCTGCGGGAAGAACGCTGCGCGTGCCGCGCCGATGTTGGCGTTGGCAGAAATCAGCGACTGCTCTGCGCTGCGAATGTCGGGACGCTGCGTCAGCAGATCGGACGGCAAGCCGGCGGGAAGGTCGGTGGCGAGATCCAGTTTCGACAGATCTTCTGCAGGCGGCAGATCGGTCAGCGGCTGGCCGACCAGCAGGGTCAGCGCATTCCATGCCTGTGCACGCTGTCGCGCGAGTGCCAGTTGTGCCACACGCGCCGTTTGCAGCAGAGCTTCGTCCTGTTGCAGGTCCAGTGCAGACAAGGCGCCAACATCGAATCGCTGTTTGGCCAGCTTGTAGGCATCGGCACGCGTTTCGTACGTACGCTTGGCCAGATCGTATTGTTCGGCGTAGCCGCGTTCGGTCAGATAGGCGGTAGCCACTTCCGCTACCAGGCTGATGTGCGCGGCACGCTGTGCTTCTTCCGTCGCCAGATACTGTGCCAGTGCGGAATCACTCAAACTGCGTACACGACCGAAAAAATCGAGCTCGAATGCCGCGAGCCCGAGTCCGACCTGATAGTTGCTGGTGACGACCGAGGTGCCGGTCGGCGAGATCGAAGCCGGCGTGCGTCCCCGGTTGCCGGTCGCCGTGACATTCAGGTTCGGATAGAGATCGGCCGACTGGATGTTGTACAGCGCGCGTGCTTCCTCGATGCGCAATGCGGCAACACGCAGGTCGCGGTTATTGACAAGTGCGGTGCCGATCAACGACTGCAGACGTTGATCGGGGAAAAAGTTGCGCCAGCCTATTTCTGCCACATGCGTTTGCGAGGCGGACGCTGCCTGACCGTCTGCTTCGGTCTGTCCCGCATAGGTTGCTGCAACCGGCGCATCCGGGCGCACGTACTTCGGCGCCATCGAACATCCGCTTACCACGCCTGCCACCAGCAGGCATAACGTCATTTGCTTGATCATATTTCTTCATCCTCATTGCGTGGCTTGTGCGCCGCATACATGCGACGTTGACGTTCGTTACCCTTGAAGATGGTGCGAACGACCACGAAGAACACAGGTACCAGGAACACCGCGAGCACCGTGGCCGTGATCATGCCGCCCATCACGCCTGTACCGATTGCACGCTGGCTGGCAGAGCCGGCGCCGGACGCGATCACCAGTGGCAGCACGCCGAGGATGAACGCCATCGATGTCATGATGATCGGACGGAATCGCAGGTGAACCGCTTCCAGCGTCGCTTCGATCAGTCCCTTGCCCTGCGCCTGCAGATCCTTCGCAAACTCGATGATCAGAATGGCGTTCTTCGCTGACAGCCCGACCACTGCAATCATGCCGACCTTGAAGTACACGTCATTCGGCATGCCGCGCAACGTGACGCCAAGCAGCGCACCGAGAATGCCGAGTGGCACCACCAGCATCACGGAGAGCGGGATCGACGTGCTTTCATACAACGCCGCCAGCACCAGGAAGACGGCGATCAGCGACAGTGCATACAGGGCGGGAGCCTGCGAGCCGGAGGTTTTTTCTTCCAGCGACTGACCAGTCCATTCATAGCCGAAGCCCGGCGGCAGCTTGGACATCATCGATTCCATTTCCTTCATCGCTTCACCGGTACTGTGACCAGGTGAAGGTGCGCCGGAAATCTTCATCGCCGGATAGCCGTTGTAGCGAATCAACTGGACCGGTCCGGTGATCCATTTCGACGTCATGAATGACGAGAACGGCACCATCTTGCCATCGCTGCTGCGTGCATACAGTTTGGTCAGATCGTCCGGCTGCAAACGACGTTGTGAATCCGCCTGCACGATCACACGTTGCTGGCGACCCTGATTCGGGAAGTCGTTGATGTAGGACGATCCGAGCGCGGTGGACAGAACGCTGTTGATTGTCTCGAACGGTACGCCAAGCGAGTTGGCCTTGTCACGATCGATATCAAGCTGCAGCTGCGGCGCATCTTCCAGTCCTTCCGGACGCACGCCTGCCACGACCTTGCTTTGTGCTGCCAGGCCGAGCAACTGATTGCGCGCTGCGACCAGCGCATTGTGTCCGAGGCCGGCGCGATCCTGCAGACGGAAGGTAAAGCCGGTCGCATTACCCAGTTCGCGGATTGGCGGCGGGTTCAGCGGGAACACGATGGCGTCCTTGATCGTCGAGAAGGCACCGAAGGCCTTGCCGGCGATGGCATCGGCCGTTTCGCCTGCGCCACGTTCGCTCCAATCCTTGAAAGGCGTGAAAACCAGCGCAGCATTCTGACCGTTGCCCGAGAAGCTGAAGCCCAGAATGCCGATTGCATGCTCGACTGCCGGTTGCTTCAGATAATAGTCTTCCACCTGTTTCACCACTTCCAGGGTACGCGCGGTACTGGCACCTGCCGGCAACTGGATATTGGTAATGATGTAGCCTTGATCTTCATTCGGCAGGAACGATGCCGGCAGACGGACGTACAGCAGGCCGACACAGGCCACGATCAACACGTACACGATCATGTAGCGGCCGGTCTTCGTCAGCATCTTGCCGATGAATCCCTGGTAGGAATTCGCCGTCCGGTTGAAGCGACGGTTGAACCAGCCGAAGAAACCTTTCTTGTCATGGTGATGACCGGCTTCGACAGGTTTCAGGATCGTGGCGCACAACGCCGGCGTCAGCGTAAACGCCATCAGCACCGAGAACACCATCGAGGCCACCATCGACAGCGAGAACTGGCGATAGATCGCGCCGACCGCGCCGCCGAAGAACGCCATCGGGATGAACACGGCGATCAGCACCAGCGTGATACCGATCAGCGCACCGCTAATCTGTCCCATCGCCTTGCGTGTTGCATCGCGTGGCGACAGGCCTTCCTCGCTCATGATGCGTTCGACGTTCTCCACCACGACGATCGCATCGTCGACCAGAATACCGATCGCCAGCACCATGCCGAACATCGTCAGCACGTTGATCGAGAAGCCGAACAGCAGCAACGTCGCAAATGTTCCCATCAGCGCAACCGGCACCACGATCGTTGGAATGATCGTGTAACGCAGGTTTTGCAGGAACAGATACATCACGAGAAACACCAGCAGGATGGCTTCCAGCAACGTCTTGACGACTTCCTCGATGGAGATCTTGATGAATTTCGACGTGTCGTAAGGGATCGTGTATTTCACACCGGCCGGGAAATACTTGGCCAGCTCATCCATCTTCTTGTGGACCGCCGTTGCCGTGCCCAATGCGTTGGCTGTTGGCGAAGGCTGCACACCGATAAAGGAGGTCGGCGCACCATCGAGACGACCCGAGGTTTGGTAGGTTTGACCGCCGACTTCGATGCGCGCCACGTCGCGCAGACGCACCGTCGAACCGTCCTTGTTGGCGCGCAGGATGATGTTGCCGAACTGCTCCGGCGAGGTCAGCTGGCCTGCAACGACCACCGTTGCCGTGATCTGCTGCGTTTGCGGGCTTGGCAGATCGCCGAGCGTGCCGCCTGCCACCAGTGCATTTTGATTGCGGATCGCCGTGCTGACATCGCTCGGCGTCAGGTTCAGGCCCACCAGCTTGTTCGGATCGATCCAGACGCGCATCGCACGTTCGGTGCCGAACAACTGAGCCTGACCGACACCGGGAAGACGACGAATTTCATTGAGCACGTTACGCGACAGGTAATCGCCCAGCGCGACCGGATCGAGCGATCCGTCCGTCGATGACAGACCGATGAACATCAGGAAGTTACTACGCGACTTGGTGACGATCAGACCCTGTTGCGTCACAACGGACGGCAGGCGGGCTTCGACGCGTTTCAGGCGGTTCTGAACGTCGACCGACGCCAGATCCTCATTGGTGTCTGCGGAAAAGGTAACGGTGATCTGTACCTGACCGTTTGCCTGACTCTGAGATTCGACATACTGCAGACCGTCGGCACCGTTCATTTCCTGTTCGATGATACTGGTGACGCTGTCATCCAGCGTTTGTGCAGTAGCGCCGGGATAGTTGGCGGTAATGACGATCGTTGTCGGCGCAATGTTCGGATACTGCGCGACCGGCAGACTGGTGATTGCGAGAGCGCCGGCCAGCATGATGAAGATGGCCAGCACCCAGGCAAAAACCGGGCGGTCGATGAAAAATTTACCCATTACGGTGCTCCCTTACTTCGACTTGGGTTGGTCTGCGGTCTTGGCGGCAGGTGCGGGCGATGCGGTTGTACCGGCAGCATCTTTCGCGGCCGGTGCAGCACCGGCTGGCGCTCCCGCAGGTGCCGCTTTCTGCCAAGGCACAGGCTTGACCGTTGCTCCCGGCTGGACTTTCTGCAGACCTTCGACAATGACCTGATCGCCTTCTTTCAAGCCGTCGGTAATCACCCATGAATCGTTGTTGGCGCTGCCGGTCTTGACCGGACGTGCCGCTACCTTGCCATCTGCACCGACCACCATGACGGCAGAACCGCCAGGCGTCTGGCTGACGGCCTGTTGCGGAACCGTGATCGCTTTTTCATCGACAGCCTGTTCGACGCGTGCGCGAACGTACATGCCCGGCAGCAGCAGACGTTCCGGATTAGGGAATTCTGCGCGCAATGTGACGGCGCCCGAACTTGCGTCGACAGTCAGATCGGAGAACAGCAATTTGCCGGCGTGTTGATATTCCTGACCGTCTTCCGTGATCAGGGTGACTTTCAACTGATCCTTGCCGGCGCTTTTCAGCTGGCCGCTTGCCATGGCGCGACGCAGTTGCAGGACCTCGGTACTGGATTGCGTCATGTTCACGTAAACGGGATCGATCTGCTGAACGACTGTCAGCGGCGTTGCATCGCCTTGACCCACCAGGGCGCCTTCCGTTACCAGTTCACGACCGACGCGTCCGGCGATCGGCGATGTCACGGTGGCGTAACCGAGCGACAGCTTGGCGGTTTCACGCGCAGCCTTGGCGGAGGCGAGATCGGCCGTCGCCTGTTTCTCGATCGCGACCACGTCATCGTATTCCTGCTTGCTGACGGCGTTGGTGGCAACCAGCGGCTTGTAGCGCTGCGCTTTCAATTGCGCCTGCAACAGCGTCGCCTCTGCGCGCTGAACGGCAGCTTCTGCGCTGTTGTAGTTGGCCTGGAACTGCGCCGGATCGATCAGGAACAGTGTGGCACCTGCCTTCACGTCGCTACCTTCGCGGAACGTCCGCTTCAGCACGATGCCGGGAACGCGGGCACGCACTTCGGCAACGCGGCTGGCTTCCAGGCGACCTGGCATTTCGGTGGTCACGCCCAATGGGGCAGGCTTGATTGTGACGACGGCCACTTCGGTTGGCGGCGGAGCCGCCGGTGCTTCCGATTTTGCGCCGCAACCGGTGATTGCATACGCTAAAAGGAGGGTCGCGCTAAGTTGGGTCAAACGGGGAAGTGAACGCATAGACAATCTCGCACAGTAAGTGAATCGTTCTGCCGCATGGCACGACAGTCCGGTGAAGAAAAATTACGATGAGGCTGGAAGGAAGGGAAAGCGCGGGTTGAAAGACCGCCGATTTCTTTTCCTGAAGACGGGTGCTGCAAAATCAGGGTATTATACATACATTCGCGGATGTATGTATAAACGGCAACTCATGCACTAAGCATAACTAAAAATAGCCGAAATTTGTGACAGGAGATTCAGTTCAATATGGCCCGTTCAACCAAGGAAGAAGCGCTTGAAACGCGCAGCCGCATCATCGATGCAGCGGAAGAGGTCATGTTCGCGCGTGGCGTGGCACAGACGTCGCTGGCTGACGTGGCAGACGCCGCCGGCGTGACGCGCGGCGCGATCTACTGGCACTTCAAGAACAAGGCCGATCTTTTCGAGGCAATGGTCGAACGCATACGTCTGCCGCTGGAAGCACTGATGCAGACGCCGGAACCACAATACAAGAACGATCCGCTGGGACATCTGCGCACCACATGGGTGCGTCTGTTGCTGGACGTCGTTCATATTCCGCGTACCCGGCGCGTGCTGGACATCCTGTTTCTGAAATGTGAACTGGTCGATCCGAACGACACGATCTGGATACGTCAGAACGAGTGTTATCAGAACTGGCTCAAAACGACCGAGGGCATTCTGCAACAGGCGATTTCACTCGATCAATTGCCGACCGATCTTGACTTGAAGCTGGCGGTATTGATTCTGCACAGCCACATCAGCGGCATGCTGGAAAACTGGCTGTTTTCGCCGACGACTTTCGATCTCGAAAAGGTTGCCGAGCCGATGATCGATGCCTGCCTGGACAGCCTGCGCTATGCGCCGTCGCTGCGTCTGAAGAAATAAATAGGAAGGATCTACCGGTGCAATACTCAATACCGGGGCTGGAAGAGATCAGCGTTGTGTCAGCAGCGTATTGATTTGCACAAGATCCTGTTCCTGCAACGTGCCGGCGGCAGATTTCAACTGCAGGCTTTTCATCAGGGTGTCGTAACGTGCCCGGGCTAGATCGCGCTGTGTGGCATATAACTGCTGCTGTGCATTCAACACATCGATATTGATGCGCACACCAACCTGATAACCGAGACGGTTCGATTCCAGTGCCGACTTGCTGGATGTCTCCGCCGCTTCCAGCGCTTTCACCTGCGCCAGCCCATTCGTCACGCCGAAAAACGCCTGTCGCGCATTTTGCGCTGCGGTGCGGCGTGCCGTTTCCAGATCTGCGCGCGCCTTGTCCTCCAGCGCTATCGCCTGTCGTACGCGGCTGGTCACGGCAAAGCCGCTGAACAGCGGAATCGACCATTGCACGCCAACCGAGGTCTCGGGTCCATCGTCGTCACGGTCAACGACATCGTCCCGCCGTTTGGTATTGCTGCGGCTGGCGACGAGATCGACGGTGGGGTAGTGACCTGCACGATTGCGCGTGATGTCGCGCATCGCGATTTCCAGTGACAACTGCTTGCTGACGACATCGAAATTCCGTTGTTCTGCACTGTCGACCCAGCGTTCCATTTGCGCCGGCTGTGGTCGTTGCAGCGTGACGCCGGGGCGCAACGTCGCCAGTTCGGTTGGCGGTTTGCCGATGATCTGCTGCAGCGCGGCGCGTTTGACGTCGAGATCGTTCTGCGCAGCGAATTCCTGTGCGGTCGCCAGATCGTACCGGGCCTGCGCTTCGTGTGTATCGGTAATCGTGGCGGAGCCTACTTCGAAATGTTTTTTTGCCGACTCGAGTTGTTCGCTGATCGCGATTTTTTCCGCGCGCAGCGAAGCCAGCGCATCCTGTGCAGTCAGTACATCGAAATAAGCCTGTGCGGTGCGCAGGATCAGGTCCTGGCGGACGACGGAAAAAACCGCTTCGCTCGCGGTGACGGACAGTTTGCTTTGTTCGTAATTTTGCCAGGCGGCAGGGTCGAACAACGGTTGTGTCAGCGACAGCGCATAACTGTTCGCGGTGCTGCTTGGCCTGTCGTTGCGCCGCAGACGCTCGTTTGATCCGGTAATGCCAACCGCCGGCAGCAGGTTGGCAAGGCCCTGTACCGAGACTTCGCGATCGGCGGTCAATCCCGCCCGCGCGCTTGCGTAGACAGAATCATTGCTTAACGCATCGTGGTAGACCTGCAGCAGATCGGCTGCCGAAGCGTACGAGGGAACATGCAGCGAGAGAAGAATGACGGTAACCAGCGTGACAAATTTGACTGTACGCATGAATCGTCGGTATCGGGCGACGTCGCTCAATAGGTCGGCATGGTCGTATCGACCTGCAGCGCCCATGCGTGTATCCCGCCGGTCAGATTGGTCACCTGTGTGAAACCGTTGGCTTCGAGGAAGTGCGCAACCCGCATGCTGCGTGCGCCGTGATGGCAGATGCAGACGATGAAGGCATCACGGTCCAGCTGCTCGAGCTGGCCGGGAATGGTATTCATCGGGATGGAAACAGAGCCCTCGATATGGCAGGTCTGGTATTCCCACGGTTCCCGTACATCCAGCAGCACAGGCGCGCTGCCGGAAGACCCGGCCGAATCTGCAATCAACGCAGCGACTTCCGGCGCGGTCATGTGTTGCATGGATACGTCCTCAGAACTTGAAGTGCGACGGCGTGACCGCGTTGCGCAATGGCTTGATCAGTGTTTCGAACACGCCGACCGTGTTGTAGCTGACGTCGGAAACGCGTGTGATGACCTGCGCTGTCATTGCCGGCGCGTTGCCGACGACGACGAACATGCGGCCGCCGACCTTGATCTGCGACAGCAGACTTTCCGGCACAACCGGCAACGAACCCGACACGACGATCACATCGTATGGTGCGTTCGGTTGATTGGCGCCGTTCCAGCCCTTGGAGCCGTCACCCTCGACAACTTCAACGTTGGTGACGCCGTAGTCGGCCAGGTTCTTCTGAGCCATCGCCTTCAGTTCCGGATCGATTTCGACCGTCGTGACGTGGCGCGCCTGATGTGCGAGCAATGCAGCCATGTAGCCCGAACCGGCACCGATTTCCAGTACGTTCTCGTGTTTCTTGACGGCCAGCTCCTGCAGGATGCGCGCTTCCACGCGCGGTGCCAGCATGTTTTCACCATTCGGCAATGGAATTTCGCTGTCGGCAAAGGCCAGTGCGCGGTAGGCGAGCGGTACGAACGCTTCGCGCTTGACCACGACCAGCAGTTCGAGAACGTCCAGATCGAGTACGTCCCAGGGACGAATCTGCTGTTCGATCATGTTGAAACGGGCTTGTTCGATGTTCATGTTGGGACTCGGGTAGCTGAATGGGAAAACCGGCATTTTATCAAAGGATGCATGCCTTGCCGCAACAGACGCACCGCACAGGGCTGGCGGTAGAGGAGCGTTCCGGTCGGGATTGCTGCGATTGCACCGGCGGCGGTGCGCGGGGACGTCTGGCTTGCCGGGACTGCATCCGGGCATGCGTACTGTAAGCGCCGGTCGCAACAGCGTCAAGGGTGAAGGCGTCGACACCGCTGTAAAATGCGCGGCTGGCTGCAATTTGCCACATTGGAACCCGGAACGATGTCGAATGACCAACGCGCATGACTAGCTTGATATGTCGCCCCGATTGCGGCGCATGTTGCACCGCACCGTCGATTTCATCGGCGATCCCCGGCATGCCGAACGGCAAGCCGGCCGGTGTGCGTTGTGTGCAACTGGATGAAGTCAATCGCTGCCGGATCTTCGGCAGTCCGGAACGGCCTTTGGTGTGTGCGAGCCTGCAGCCGGAGCCGGAAATGTGCGGCGTCACGCGTGACGATGCAATGTTTTATCTGACGACTCTGGAACGAATGACAACAACCTGAGTCGAATCGCCGGTACAGCGATCCGGCTGCGGAAATTCGTCCGGCAACATGTGCGCTCATGGTAATCTTTGGGCCGCGTCGATCCGGCAGCGTATAAAGATGCGCGACGATTTTCCGGCAAGGATGCACGCACGTTGTAACCCGTACGGCGTCACCACCGGCGGGTTTTTTTATGACCAGATAATTACTGTTTCTACATGGATCCAATTCTCGCGCTCAAGGCCATCATCATCGGTATCGTCGAAGGCCTGACCGAGTTTCTGCCGATCTCATCGACCGGCCATCTGATTCTCGCCGGCAGCCTGCTGAACTTCGTCGGTCCGAAAGCCAAGGTGTTCGAGATCGCGATCCAGACCGGTGCGATGTTTGCCATCCTGTGGGAATACCGCGCCCGTATTTCCGCAGTCTGCAACGGCCTGTTCACCGAGCGGCGTTCGCAGAAGTTTGTCCTCAATATTCTCATCGCCTTTTTGCCGGCAGCCATTCTCGGCCTGATTTTTGCCGCCAGCATCAATGAAAAACTGTTTGCGCCGATTCCCGTTGCCTGCGCCTTCATCGTCGGCGGCTTCCTGATCCTGTGGGTGGAACGTCGCAATCGCAATCGTCAGGATGCCGCACGTGTGGAAACGGTCGATGACATGACCGCACTTGATGCGTTGAAGGTCGGTTGCGCGCAGGCGTTTGCGCTGATTCCCGGCACCAGCCGCTCCGGCGCCAGCATCATCGGCGGCATGTTCTTCGGCCTGTCGCGCAAGGCGGCAACCGAATTCTCGTTCTTCCTCGCGATTCCGACGTTGTTCGGCGCGACCGCCTATTCGGTCTACAAGGCGCGCGATCTGCTGTCGATGTCCGATGTCCCGCTGTTTGCGCTCGGCGGTTTTTCGGCGTTCGTTTCCGCTTTCCTGTGCGTGCGCTGGCTGCTGCGTTACATCAGCACGCATGACTTCACCTTCTTCGCGTATTACCGCATCGTGTTCGGACTGTTTGTCCTGTTGAGCGCGCACTACGGCTGGGTTGTCTGGGCAGAATAAGGTGAACGCAGCAGTCAATCCCGCGATGCGGGACGATCTTGGCGCGCAGGCGCTGCATGTGCTCGAATCCGTGTTCGGCTATTCGTCCTTCCGTGGCGAACAGGCAGAGATCGTCGATATCGTCGCCCGTGGCGGCGATGCGCTGGTGCTGATGCCGACCGGCGGCGGCAAGTCGCTGTGCTATCAGATTCCCTCCTTGCTGCGCGACGGCGTCGGCGTTGTTGTCTCGCCGTTGATCGCATTGATGCAGGATCAGGTCGATGCACTGGCGGAAGTCGGTGTGCGCGCCGCGTTTCTCAATTCCTCGCAAACCTTCGACGAATCGATGCAGATCGAACGCCGTTTGCGCAGCGGCGATCTCGACCTGTTGTACGTCGCGCCGGAAAGGTTGATGACGCAGCGCTGTCTCGACATGCTGGAAGCGGCAAAGGTCGCGCTGTTTGCCATCGACGAAGCGCATTGCGTGGCGCAATGGGGACACGATTTCCGTCCGGAGTACATCAAGCTCTCCATCCTGCACGAACGTTTTCCGCATGTGCCGCGTATTGCACTGACGGCGACGGCCGATCAGCAGACGCGCGAAGAGATCATCCATCGCCTGCAACTCGACGACGCGCGCATGTTTGTCTCGTCGTTCGATCGCCCGAACATCCGTTACCAGATCGTCGAGAAGGCCAACGGCCGCAAGCAATTGCTGGACTTCATCGAGGCCGAACATGCGGGCGACGCCGGCGTCGTCTACTGCCTGTCGCGCAAGAAGGTCGAGGAGACGGCGGAATTCCTGAAGGAAAACGGCATCAACGCGCTGGCCTATCACGCCGGCATGGAAACCTCGGTGCGCAGCCGCAATCAGGCGCGCTTCCTGCGGGAAGAAGGCATCGTGATGGTGGCGACGATCGCGTTCGGCATGGGCATCGACAAGCCGGACGTGCGCTTTGTCGCGCATCTGGATCTGCCGAAAAGCATCGAAGGCTATTACCAGGAAACCGGTCGCGCCGGTCGCGACGGCTTGCCGGCCAACGCATGGATGGCTTACGGTTTGCAGGATGTGGTGCAACAGCGCCGCATGATCGACGAATCGGAAGCCGATGAAACCTTCAAGCGCGTGCAGAGCGTCAAGCTTGATGCAATGCTGGGCTTGTGCGAAACCTTGCATTGCCGTCGCACGCGACTGCTCGATTATTTCGGCCAGCCGTCATCGCCATGCGGTAATTGCGACACCTGCATCAGTCCGCCCGGCGCCTATGACGCGACGGTCGATGTGCAGAAATTGCTGTCCACCATTTATCGTGTCGATCAGCGCTTCGGCGCGATGCATGTGCTGGACGTATTGCGTGGCATCGATTCTGAAAAAGTCCGGCAGCGCAGTCACGAACAGCTGTCGACGTTCGGCATCGGCTCTGACCGCAGCGAAGCGGAATGGCGTGCGATTCTGCGACAGGTCATTGCGCTCGGACTGGTCAGCGTCGATCACGAATCGTTCGGTGTGCTCAAGCTGACCGACGCAGCACGCCCGGTATTGAAGGGCGGCGAACGCGTGCAGTTGCGCGTCTATCAAAAGCCGGTCAAGGCGCGACGCACATCAGGCAAGCCGAAAGGGTTTGTCGAAACCGATCTGTCCGCAGAAGAACAGGTCGTGTTCGAGAAGCTGCGCTGGTGGCGCATGGAAACGGCACGCAAGCACAACGTGCCGGCCTATGTGATCTTCCACGATGCGACGATGCGCGAGATCGCGAAAGTGCAACCGCATTCGCTGGACGACCTGCGCGGCGTCAGCGGTGTTGGCGAAAAGAAGCTGGAAACCTACGGCGAGGAAATCGTGGCGCTGATCGTCGAGCAGTAATTTCTGGCTCGATAGCGCCAGTTTCCATTTCCTTGTTTATTTTCTTGTTTATTTCTTTGTGAAGACCACATCCCACACACCGTGCCCGAGTTTCAGGCCACGGTTTTCAAACTTGGTGACAGGGCGGTAATCGGGGCGCGGTGCATAACCGTCCGCCGTGTTTTGCAGTGTCGGTTCCGCGCTCAGCACTTCCAGCATCTGTTCCGCATATTCCTGCCAGTCGGTCGCGCAATGCAGATAACCGCCAGGCATCAGGCGTGACGACAGCAATTCCACCATCGGTCCCTGGATCAGGCGCCGCTTGTTGTGGCGCGCCTTGTGCCAAGGATCGGGGAAGAACACGTGCACACCGGCCAGCGATTGCGGCGCAATCATGTGCGTCAATACTTCGAATGCGTCGTGCTGGATCAGGCGCAGATTGGTCAGGTTCTGCTCGCCGATGAGTTTCAGCAGGCTGCCGACGCCCGGCGTATGGACTTCCACACCGATGAAATTCTTTTCCGGCATACCGCCCGCGATTTTTGCCGTGGTCTCGCCCATGCCGAAGCCGATTTCGAAAATCGTCGGCGCGCTGCGGCCAAAGGCCTGCGCCACATCCAGCGGGGCTTTCTCGTACGGGAGCATGAACTTCGGTCCGAGTTCCTCCAGCGCGCGTTCCTGTCCGGTCGATACGCGGCCTGCGCGTGTGACGAAGCTGCGAATGCGGTGTTCGGTCGGGTCGTAGAAAAGCGGTTTGCGGTTGCCGTCTTCGGCGTTGTGATCGGTCATGCTGTCGAGTCTTGAAAGGTACGGGAGCGGCTTGTTTTACCGCGGGCCGTATTGTACCGCGCAGCCATCGATCGGCCGTCGATTGGCTCCAATCAGTCCGGCAAATTGGGTGCGCGCAGGGTGGCGCGGCGTTCGATTTCGTCCACCATGCCGCGGAATTGCTCGGAAATGTTTCTGCGCAGCAGCGGCACCGCAATGGCCGACGGCACGCTGATGCCGGGCTGGATGATGCCGCTCCAGTGCAAGGCATAGTTGTCGTCGCCGTCGCGCTTCTCGATATCGTAGCGGCCGTTCAACTGCTTCAGATTTCCCTTGAGAAGTCGCACGCTGATGACGGAAGGCGACGGTTCGCCTGTTTCCACCGTGACGTCGATCGGAAAGCGCAGGAACCACAGCCGTGCTACGCCGGATTGTTCGACGATGGCAGTCTTGTCGCGCCGTTCCAGCAAACGGCTCCTGCTCATGCCGGGAATGAAATCGGCCAGATGATCGTAATCGGTCAGCGTGTCATGGATCAGCGCAAATGGCGCCTTGATCGTGGCGCGGGCATCGACCTGTACCGCATCGCCATTGCGTTCCGCGCTGACGGAAAAGGATTCCGCTGCATGCGCGATACCGCCCATCGCAAGCAATGCGATACCTGAAAAGAGGACGTTGCGTCCCGCACGTACAGCAACGGCAAAGGAGAAAAACGGCGGCAGACGCATTCGGTTATATTACCTTTCACCTTCGGCCGGCATCAGCGGTATTTTGTGACGACGCCGTGACAGCCGCGAGACACCACCAAGAAGCCGGCAAGACTCGCACGGCAACACGACGATCGATTCATCAGTTCGACAGGAGTATTAATGAAACCGACCATGCATCAGTTGACACGACACTTCCTGTTGTTGCTGACAGTGAGTGCATTGGTTGCGGGCTGCGCACCGAATGTTCCGTTGCAATCGCAACAATCGATGCAGGAATCCGGGCAGAAACAGCACACGCTGCCGGAATCGCGTTACCTGCAGGCGGAGGCGCAAGGCAAAAATATCCTGCGCGTCGATTCGGCCAAATCGCTGGTGGCGTTCGAAGTGCGTCGCGATGGGCCGTTCGCCAAACTGGGACACGATCATGTTGTCGCCAGTCACGACGTGAAAGGGTTTGTCGCACCGGACGAGAACACGGCGGATCTGCAGGTGCGCATGGATCAACTGGTGGTCGACGAAGCGCCGTTGCGCGCGGAGGCCGGATTCGATACGCAGCCGACAGCGGACGATATTGCGGGGACACGACGCAACATGCTGCTTCATGTGCTGGAGGCGGAACGCTATCCATATGCCGCGATTCACATCGAACGCAAGGATGCAAATAGCAAAGCAGCGAAGCAAAGTGGCAAAGCCATACTGGATGTTGCGATCACATTGCACGGCACGACCAAACACTTCGACGTTCCCGCGACAGTGGAGACAACGGCGGCCGGCATGATCGTCAGCGGCAGCATGCATTTCAACCAGACCGATTTCGGCATGACGCCGTATTCGATCCTGAACGGCGCGATTCGCGTCGCCGACAGGCTGGACATGCGCTTTCACGTCGTCGCCGAAAAACGGGAAAGCTAGAAGCACGCAGAGCAGCGGTATCAACAAATAAAAAAAGAGGACATGGCGCTCAGCGGCATGTCCTCTTTTTGATTGCAGCGAAAGTTACGGTGACGGCGCTGGCGTCGTTGCCGGGCTGTTGCTATCCGGACTGCTTCCCGAATCGTACGTCGGCAATGCCCAGTCGGAAGTGCCCTGATTGATCTGCTGCTCGATCACCAGACCGCCGGATGTATCGGTCACCGTGCCCTTGTCGAGCAGGCCGGTCGCCAGTTGCGGGAACGATGCCACCAGAATCACCATCAGGATCTGCAGGCCGACCCACGGCAATGCGCCCCAGTAAATGTCCGAGCTCTTCACTTCTTTCGGTGCCACGCCGCGCAGGTAAAACAGCGCAAAGCCGAACGGCGGATGCATGAACGAGGTCTGCATGTTCACACACAGCATCACGCCGAACCAGACAAGTGCTGCCTGCGATGCCGCTTCCGGGCTGCCCATGCTGGCCAGCAGGACTGGCGCCAGGATCTTCTCCGCCACCGGTGCCAGCATCGGCACCACGATGAACGCGATTTCGAAGAAGTCGAGGAAGAACGCGAGGAAGAAGATGAACAGGTTGACCACCACGACAAAGCCGATCCAGCCGCCCGGCAGATCGGTGAACAGATGTTCGACCCACGTGCCGCCATCGACGCCGAGGAACACGACCGAGAAGCAGGTCGAGCCGATCAGGATGAACACGACCATGCAGGTCAGGCGCATCGTCGATTGATAGCCCTGGACAATCAGGTTGCGCAGATCGCGGATACGCGTGGCGCGATATACCAGCCATGCGATACCGACGTAGGTCGCAGCCAGCGCAGCCTGCAGGAACGGCTTGGCATTGCTGGATACGCCGATGTTTTCCGTATAGAAGATCACGCTGACCAGCGCAGCGATGGCCAGCCCGACCATGCTGATGCGCAGGAACCAGCGATCGCGCTGCGTGAATTCCTTGTCGCGGATCACGGCCAGCACGACGGCACCGAGCGCGCCCATCGCGCCGCTTTCGGTCGGCGTTGCAATACCCAGCATCATCGTGCCCAGCACCATGAAGATCAGCACGGCGGAAGGGATGATGCCGCGCAGGCATTTGCGCCACAGCGCCCAGCCACGCAGCGTGATGTCTTCCTTCGGAATCGCCGGCAGCCAGTCAGGCTTGATGCGCGACAGCAGGAAGGTATACGCCACGAACAACGCGATCTGCATCAGCGACGGCCCCCATGCACCGAGGTACATGCTGCCGACGTCGGCGCTGGCGGTCTGCGTGCGCAACTGATCCGACAGCACGACCAGCACCAGCGACGGCGGCACCAGTTGCGTGATCGTGCCGGACGCAGCCAGCACACCGGTCGTATAGCGAACGTTGTAGCGATAACGCATCATCACCGGCAGCGAAATCATCGCCATCGTGATGACCTGCGCCGCCACGGTTCCGGTAATCGCACCCAGCACGAAGCCGACGATGATCACCGAATAGCCGAGACCGCCGCGGATCGGGCCGAACAACTGGCCCATCGAATCGAGCATCTCTTCAGCCAGGCCGCACTTTTCAAGCACGGCCCCCATGAAGGTGAAGAACGGAATCGCCAATAGCAGATCGTTGGCCAGCACGTTGCCGAAAATCCGCTGTGGCACCGCCTGCAGATAATTGACGCCGAAGAAGCCTTCCTCGATCGAGATGAAGCCGAAGAACAAACCGAGCGCCAGCAGCGAGAACGCCACCGGAAAGCCGATGAGCATGAACAGGACCAGGCCGCCGAACATCAGTGGCGGCATATACTCGAGTGGAATCATTGGACCGGCCTTTCATACTTCGATTCGAGAACCACATCGCCGCGCAGCGCTGCAATGCGTTTGATCAGTTCGGAAATGCCCTGCAGGGCCAGCATGGCAAAACCGACCGGCACGATGAACTTGATCGGATAGCGGATCAGGCCGCCGGCATTGCTGGATTCTTCTAGGATGTCCCACGACGGCATGAACAGCGAGATCCACGACAGATAGGTAAACAGGAAGCAGGCCGGCAGCAGGAAGAAGATCACGCCGAAGATATCGATCCACAAACGTCCGCGCTCGGACACGTTGGCGTACACCAGATCGACGCGCACGTGCTCGTTGCGCTGAAAGGTATAGGACGCACCCAGCATCACCGCGGCACCGAACAGGTACCACTGCAATTCCAGCGCCCAGTTATTACTCCAGTCGAAACCGTAGCGGATCAGCGCATTGGTCGCACTGATCAGGCAGGACAGCAGGATCATCACATTGGCGACACGGCCAACGCGTTCTCCCACCCAGTCTATCCAGCCGGATAGCCGCAGCAGCATATTCATCAAACTTCTCCTTTTTGTATCTTTGACACCACTGCCACCGCTGTGCGGCAATCGGATTTCGGCAATGTATCACCCGACCCTTACGCCTCCCTGAAGGGCACGTAAAAAGCCAAAGCGCAGATTGTACGATTGGGCATCCAAAAAGGTTGTTGAATCTTTTTCGCGACAATATTTAAAAATAGCTTGCAATTAAATAGTGCACTATTTATTATTCGAACCATGATGAAAACGAAGACAGCCAAAGCCGATGCTCCCAGACTGGATGACCAGCTCTGTTTTGCGCTGTATTCGACTTCGCTGGCAATGAGCAAGGTCTACCGCAAACTGCTGCCGAAGTTGGGTCTGACGTATTCGCAGTATCTGGTGATGATGGTGTTGTGGGAGCAAGACGGTGTGACCGTGACGGATATCGGCGATCGCCTGTTCCTGGATTCGGCCACGCTGACGCCGCTGCTCAAGCGGATGGAAACGGCAGGCTTGATCAGCCGGACCCGCGCTGCCAGCGACGAACGCCAGGTCATCATTACGCTGACGAAAAACGGCGACACGCTGCGTCAGAAGGCGATGGAAATGCACGGTGAGGTTTTCTGCGCCACCGAATGCGAGCTCGACGAGCTGATCGAGATGAAGGAAAAACTGGTTAATTTGCGTAGCAAGTTAGCAAAAAATGGATAGAAATTCGGATAAGAAATTCGGCTGAAACCGGATAGATTAAGCGGGGTGAAGAACCTGAAAACCTTCACCCCATTTTTAGAGTATTTAAGTAGTGCGCTATTTAATAGTTATCGATATGAGTGTCGGTAAAGGCGAGCCGAATAAAACATATCGTCGATCGTTTTAATTTGTAGGTCATTTTTGTAGTGCATTTTTCACAGTTATTTTTGCAGTTACTTAGCAGTTACTTTCGTAGTTATTTTTTAATGCAACAACCTTCAGGAGAAAACACCATGGCAAACATCAAACAAGTTCTGTACCGCGCTCAAGCAACCGCAACCGGTGGTCGTGACGGCCGCGCCGTCTCGTCTGACGGCGTACTCGACATCGCACTCGGCACGCCAAAAGAACTCGGCGGTGCAGGCGGCGCAGTCACCAATCCGGAACAACTGTTCGCCGCAGGTTATTCGGCCTGCTTCCTCGGCGCGATGAAATTTGTCGCCTCGCAGGAAAAGATCAACGTCCCGAAAGACGCAAACGTCCAGGGCAACGTCGGCATCGGCCAGGTTCCGACCGGTTTCGCGATTGAGGTCGAACTGAAGATTTCGTTGCCAGGCATGGACCGCGCCGCTGCGCAAGCGCTGGTCGACAAGGCACACATCGTTTGCCCGTACTCCAACGCCACACGCGGCAACATCGACGTGACGCTGACCATCGTATAAACCAATAAACATAACCATTGCGACCACCGCTTTCGAAAGGACACATCATCATGAATTCGCTCAAGAAAATTATCGGCCTCTCCGTATTGAGTCTCGCCATCGGCAACGCCTTTGCAGCCGGCAGTGCCGGTGTCGAACACAACACGCAGAAATTCCTCGAAGCGCTGGAAGCCGGCGGCGGCAAGCCGATCGAGCAACTTTCGCCGGCCGATGCGCGCAACGTACTCGTCGGTGCGCAAGCGGGTGTCAAGCTGACCCTGCCGAAAGCGGACGTGTCGCAAAAAACAATCGACGTCGATGGCCAGAAGATCAACCTGACCATCGTGCGTCCGGACGGCGTCAAGGGCACGCTGCCGGCCTTCATGTTCTTCCACGGTGGCGGCTGGGTGCTCGGCGATTATCAGACGCATGAACGCCTGATCCGCGATCTCGTCTCCGGCTCCGGCGCAGTCGCCGTCTATGTCGATTACACACGCTCGCCGGAAGCCAAATACGGCGTGGCTATCAATCAGGCCTATGCCGCAACCAAATGGGTCGCCGCACACGGCAAGGAAATCAACGTCGACGGCAAACGCCTCGCCGTTGCCGGCAACAGCGTTGGCGGCAACATGGCAGCCGTCGTCGCATTGATGGCAAAGGACAAGGGCGAACCGAAGCTGCGCTTCCAGGCATTGCTGTGGCCGGTCACCGACGCCAACTTCGAAACCGCTTCGTATAACGAATTCGCCGAAGGCCACTTCCTGACGAAGAACATGATGAAGTGGTTCTGGGACAGCTATACGACCGACGCCGCCAAGCGCAAGGAAATCTACGCATCGCCATTGCAGGCAACGACCGAGCAGTTGAAGGGTTTGCCACCGACGTTGATCCAGGTCGCAGAGAATGACGTGCTGCGCGATGAAGGCGAAGCCTACGGCCGCAAGCTGGATGCAGCAGGCGTCGATGTCACGACCGTCCGCTACGACGGCATGATTCACGACTACGGTTTATTGAACGTGGTGGCGAATGTGCCGACGGTGAAGGCAGCGATGCGGCAGGCTGCGGATGAGTTGAAGGTGCATTTGAAATAAAAATAAGGCCTGCTAATTCTTGAATTAGCAGGCCTTATTGGTATACAAAGTTGTTCTGATATATTTCCCCGCATAACTAAAATCAGGGGGACATATATGAGAGGGCGATACTATCTTGGTCGAGTAGTAAAAAAGGGACTTTTAGACCAAGGAAAATTAATCCAAACACTACTAGCACCACCAATCGTTGAGGTGGGTAAATTTGAGTGGACTATCACAGATGTTGTTGATGGCCTGAATGAAGAAATTCCGTTCTTATTCGGAAAACTGTCCAAATATGCAAAACGCGGGCATGTCAAAATCGTAGATGAAAACTCACGTTTACAAGTTGATGCCGTCGCTACCAATCTGCTAGAGGCAAGTTCTCCATTTGTGTATCTTCCGGAATTTTCAGGGCTTGCGTTCTTACATGCTTGGAACGGGGTCACGGAAAATCTTTTTCCAAAAAGATTCAAGGCAATTGTA
>NZ_DATMTD010000066.1:0-35789 GCF_035565035.1 Oxalicibacterium sp.
CTGGACTGAGATGACTGAAAATATTTCGGCAATTTGCAAAAAATGAACACGAAGTGGCGAATGAATGGCGAATAGTCGAAAGAAGGTCGATAACCTCTTTATGCGAACTTCAATGTTCGTGACTGCGGTCAATGAGCAATATGCCGGCTGGCAATACACTAAAACCAGTCGATCAAGACCTTGCTTTTGCCATGAGGGCTTACCTGACAGATTCACTCAACTTTGTTATACTTGACAAAATTGATCAACAAATCCGGTTTTAGCCTAATTGGCTGAACGTCGGTGGGAACAGGAATTCATGCGTTTGACTACGAAAGGTCGTTTTGCCGTGACGGCGATGATTGACTTGGCATTGCGCCAGGACAACGGCCCCGTCACGCTTGCCGGCATCAGTCAGCGACAGGAGATTTCTCTTTCCTATCTGGAACAGTTGTTCGGCAAATTGCGTCGTCATGAAATCGTGGAATCGGTTCGCGGTCCTGGGGGCGGTTACAACCTGGCGCGTCCGGCGGAGCAGGTGACAGTGGCTGACATCATCATCGCCGTGGATGAGCCGCTGGATGCAACGCAATGTGGCGGCAAGGAAAATTGCCACAGTCCGGAACACGAAAATGGCCCGCGTTGCATGACGCACGATCTGTGGGCAACGTTGAACGAAAAGATGGTCGATTACCTGGATTCTGTTTCGCTGAAGGATCTGGTTGATCAGCAGAAGCAAAAGATTGCAGAACAATGTGTGGTGGTTGTACATCGCAACCACGCAGCCGTTTGATATTTGGAGCCAATATGAATGCCCCGCTGGATAAAAGCCTGATCGATACGCTCAAGGCACCGCATTTCCCGATCTACATGGATTATTCGGCGACGACGCCGATCGATCCACGTGTTGCGGACAAGATGATTCCGTACCTGCGTGAGCAGTTCGGCAATCCGGCGTCGCGCAGTCACATGTATGGCTGGACCGCAGAAAAAGCGGTGGAAGATGCGCGTGAGCAGGTCGCAGCACTGGTGAACGCCGATTCGCGCGAAATCATCTGGACCTCTGGCGCGACCGAAAGCAACAACCTGGCGCTGAAGGGCGCCGCGCATTTCTACAAGACCAAGGGCAAGCACATCATCACGGTGAAGACCGAGCACAAGGCTGTGCTGGATACCGTGCGTGAACTGGAGCGCGAAGGCTTCGAGGCGACCTATTTGCAGCCGCAGGACAATGGCCTGATCACGATCGAACAACTGGCTGAAGCGATTCGTCCGGACACGATTCTGGTCTCCGTCATGCTGGTGAATAACGAAATCGGCGTCATCCAGCCGATCGATGAAATCGGCGAACTGTGCCGCAGCAAGGGAATCATCTTCCATTGCGACGCTGCGCAAGCAACGGGCAAAGTCAGGATCGATCTCGAAAAGAGCAAGGTCGACCTGATGAGCTTTTCCGCACATAAAACGTACGGACCGAAAGGTATCGGCGCGTTGTACGTTCGCCGCAAACCGCGCGTGCGTATTGAAGCGCAGATGCACGGCGGCGGTCACGAACGCGGCATGCGTTCCGGCACGCTGGCAACGCATCAGATCGTCGGCATGGGCGAGGCGTTCCGTATTGCCCGTGAAGAAATGGATGAGGAATTGACCCGAATTCGCGGTTTGCGCGACCGTCTGGCCAAGGGCTTGATGGAAATGGAAGAGGTCTACGTCAACGGTGACATGGCGCATCGCGTGCCACACAACCTCAACGTCAGCTTCAACTATGTCGAAGGCGAATCGCTGATCATGGCGATCAAGGATCTGGCTGTTTCTTCCGGTTCGGCTTGTACTTCGGCCAGTCTGGAACCATCTTATGTATTGAGAGCGCTGGGTCGTAGCGACGAACTGGCGCATAGTTCGATCCGTTTCACGATCGGCCGTTTCACGACGGAAGAGGAAGTGGATTTCACGATCAAGCTGATCAAGGAAAAAGTCTCCAAATTGCGCGAGTTGTCGCCATTGTGGGATATGTACAAGGACGGGATCGACATCAGCACGATCCAGTGGGCTGCGCACTAGTCCTGCGGCGCTAAAACGGTTTAATCAAGGAGTATCAAAATGGCTTACTCGGACAAAGTTCTCGACCACTACGAAAACCCGCGCAATGTCGGTGCTTTCGACAAGGGTGACGATACGATCGGTACCGGCATGGTTGGTGCGCCGGCTTGCGGCGACGTCATGAAATTGCAGATCAAGGTCGGCGCGGATGGCGTGATCGAAGACGCAAAATTCAAGACCTACGGTTGCGGTTCCGCGATCGCATCGTCGTCGCTGGTGACTGAATGGGTCAAGGGCAAGACGCTGGATCAGGCGCTGTCGATCAAGAACACGCAGATCGCGGAAGAACTGGCGTTGCCGCCGGTGAAGATTCACTGCTCGATCCTGGCGGAAGACGCGATCAAGGCTGCAGTCCTCGATTACAAGACCCGTCACGGCGGTGCTGAATCGAAAGAAGCGGCGTAAGGTCCGGTCTGTCGGCATTGCACGATTTGCGTGCAATGGTGTGCATTCTTTTGAGTAGAGATCATGGCAATTACATTGACTGAAAAAGCGGCGAAACACGTCAACCGTTACATCGAGCGGCGCGGCAAGGGCATCGGCCTGCGTTTCGGTGTGCGCACGACCGGCTGTTCCGGTCTGGCGTACAAACTGGAGTACGTGGACGAAAGTGCGAGCGAAGATAGCGTATTCGAATCGCATGGCGTCAAGGTTTTTGTCGATCCGAAAAGTCTGCCGTATATCGACGGCACCGAGCTGGATTTTGCGCGTGAAGGATTGAACGAAGGCTTCAAGTTCCACAACCCGAACGTCAAGGACGAGTGCGGTTGCGGTGAAAGTTTCCGTATCTGATTCGTGCGCGGCGACGTTTGTCGTCGAAGAGAACTGCAATCTGATGAGCCTGTCGAGTCCGAGCAGGCTCTTTTATTTGATGCGTGGGACAAAGGCGCAAAAAGGCGAAGCCGGCCGGTCGATCTAAAGGTCGGAAGTAAAAACGGAATGCAAAAGCCGGACGTAAAACATGGCGACATAATGCAAAATCACTTTGAGCTTTTTCATCTGCCGCAGCAGTTCACGATCGATCTGAAGGCGCTCGACAGCGCGTACCACGAGGTGCAAAACCAGGTTCATCCGGACAAGTTTGCCAGCGCATCGGATGCGGAAAAGCGTGTCGCGATGCAATGGGCGACACGGGCAAATGAGGCTTACAAGACGCTGAAAAGCCCGTTCAAGCGCGCAGCCTATCTATGCGAAATCAATGGCGTGGACTTGCAGACCGAGTCGAATACGGCAATGCCGGTTGCTTTTCTGATGCAGCAGATGGAATGGCGCGAAGCACTCGACGATGCGCGTGCGCAAAAGGATCGTGACGGACTGGAAGCGCTGGAATCGGAGTTGCGTATCGCACGTAAAAAAACGGTTGAGCAGGTTGGCAGTTTGCTCGACGCACAGAACTTTACGCAGGCGGCGGAAATGGTGCGGCAATTGATGTTTCTGGAAAAGTTTGCCGACGAAGTGGGAAATGTCTTCGAGTTGCTGCCGGACTGAACCGGATATCGATACGACTGAAAATAATGACCGTGAACAATCGCTGCAGTTTTAAAGGCGATTCACCTGAAACGAATTAACGACTATGGCTCTTCTTCAAATCGCCGAACCCGGCATGTCCACGGCGCCGCATCAGCACCGTCTTGCCGTCGGCATCGATCTCGGCACGACCAATTCCCTGGTTGCAACCGTCCGTAACAGTATTCCCGAAGTCCTGAATGACGAAGAGGGAAGACCGCTGCTGCCATCCGTTGTCCGTTACCTGCCGGGCGGCAATGCCAATATTGGTTACAAGGCTCAGGCTGCTCAGAGCGTCGATCCGAAGAACACGATCGTTTCAGTCAAGCGCTTCATGGGGCGCGGGCTGAAGGACATCGCCTATGTCGAAAACCTGCCATACGATTTCATCGATGCGCCGGGTATGGTGCAACTGAAAACCGTGGCAGGAATCAAGAGTCCGGTCGAAGTATCGGCGGAGATTCTCGCGACGTTGCGCCAGCAGGCAGAAGACGCGCTCGGCGACGATCTGGTCGGCGCAGTCATCACGGTGCCGGCCTATTTCGACGATGCCCAGCGGCAGGCGACCAAGGATGCGGCAAAGCTGGCCGGACTGAATGTCTTGCGCCTGTTGAATGAGCCGACGGCGGCAGCGATCGCCTACGGTCTCGATAATGGCTCGGAAGGCGTATACGCAGTCTACGATCTGGGCGGCGGCACATTTGATGTTTCGATTCTGAAACTGACCAAGGGCGTATTCGAAGTATTGGCAACCGGCGGCGATTCTGCGCTGGGTGGCGACGATTTCGATCATCGATTGTTTTGCTGGATCATCAGTCAGGCGAGACTTGAACCATTGTCGGACGAAGATACGAGCCTTTTGATGGTGAAGGCGCGCGAGGCGAAGGAATTGCTTTCGACCAAAACGGAAACGACGATCGATGCGGCTTTGGGCTCGGGGGAACACGTGCACGTTACGGTGACCGCGGCAGAATTTGTCGAGATGACGCAAAACCTCGTTGCCAAGACAATGACGCCGACGAAGAAAGCCCTGCGTGACGCCGATCTGACGGTGGATGACGTCGATGGCGTCGTGCTGGTCGGCGGTGCGACACGCATGCCACATGTACGCAAGACGGTCGGCGAATTTTTCCAGTCGACGCCTCTCGCCAACATCGATCCGGACAAGGTTGTTGCACTGGGTGCCGCGATTCAGGCCAATTTGCTGGCGGGGAATCGTGCTGCGGGCGACGACTGGCTGCTGCTGGATGTGATTCCGTTGTCGCTCGGTATCGAGACGATGGGCGGTCTGGTTGAAAAAGTCATCCCGCGCAACTCGACGATTCCGTGCGCGCGCGCTCAGGAATTCACGACATTCAAGGATGGTCAGACGGCGATGGCAGTGCACGTCGTGCAAGGCGAACGCGAACTGGTCAGCGATTGCCGTTCGCTCGCCAAATTCGAACTGCGCGGCATTCCGCCGATGGCGGCCGGTGCGGCGCGTATTCGCGTAACGTATCAAGTCGATGCTGATGGCCTGCTTTCCGTTTCTGCGCGTGAATTGCGTTCCGGTGTCGAGGCGTCGATCGAGGTCAAGCCATCCTACGGACTGGCTGATGATCAAGTGGCGCAGATGCTGCAGGATTCATTCAAGTCTGCCGATATCGACATGGCCGCACGTGCCTTGCGCGAAGAACAGGTCGAGGCGGAACGTATCGTACTGGCGACGCAATCGGCATTGGATGCGGATGCCAACCTGTTATCGGAAGGTGAGCTGGCCGAAATCAACACCTTGCTGGACAATGTGAAGCGCACGGCAGGAGAAGCCGATCATGCCGCAATCAAGGCCGCAGTCGATGCATTGGCACATGGAACGGAAGACTTTGCCGCTCGGCGCATGGATCGCAGTGTGCGCGTTGCATTGTCAGGCAAAAAGCTGGAAGAAATCTGAGAGAACATGGTCTCGCACACGTCGGGACAGAATACTGATGATCGTGATGCCGTAGGATCACGCCTAAAATTTTTTTGAGGTTATACAAGTGCCACAAATCGTTGTTCTACCCCATCATGCGCTTTGTCCTGACGGCGCTGTTATCGAGGCCCCGGCCGGCAAGTCAATCTGCGACGTCCTGCTGGAAAATGATATTGATATCGAACATGCGTGTGAAAAATCATGTGCCTGCACAACCTGTCACGTCATCGTGCGTGAAGGTTTCGATTCGCTGAATGAAGCGGAAGAAAAAGAGGAAGACCTGCTGGACAAGGCCTGGGGACTGGAAGCAGCTTCTCGCCTGTCTTGCCAGGCGATTGTGGCGGATGATGATCTGGTTGTGGAAATCCCGCGTTATACGATCAATCACGCCAGCGAAAATCACTAGCCCGAAGGAGTAGCGCATGAAATGGACAGATACGATCCGTATTGCGGAAGAGTTGAACGACAAGTTTCCTGATGTCGATCCGTTGACGGTGCGGTTCACCGACCTGCACAAATGGGTATGCGAGCTGGAAGATTTCGACGACGAGCCCGATCGCTCCGGAGAGAAGGTTCTTGAGGCGATCCAGATGGCATGGATAGAAGAAGCGAGATAAATAAAAAGCGGCACAAGTGCCGCTTTTTTACTGGAGCGCAGTGATGTCGTGATTACGCAGCGCGGAGATATCCGTCGACTACGCGTACCCGATCACCTTCACGCCATGGCGGCGGATTGTTGTAAGGGAAATTGCGCATTTTTCCATCTTCCATTCTGACGCGGACCTGATAGCTCGTGCGCTTGCGCGTGTTTTTCTCGATTTCGTTGCCCGCATAGCCGCCACCGACCGCGCCGGCCACGGTGGCCAGGGTGCGACCGCTACCGCCACCGATCTGGTTACCCAGCAGGCCACCGACCACGGCGCCGCCCACTACGCCGACACCACTTGGTGCAGCGGCTGTCTGCACCGTCTGCACGGATTCGACACGACCGCAGCTATGACATGCTGCCGGCGGCGGAGGAGAGGCTTCCGCTCTCGCATTCGCCCGTTCGCGCGCACGATCTGCCGCCATTTTCTTTTCTGCCGCCTCTTTGTCTGCGGCAGCCGCAGCAGCATCCAGCTCGGCGACTTCCTTGGGACTGTTCGTACTGTTCGAGTTGGGCAACATGCCGGTCATGGCAGCGACGCCGACCAGACTGAAAAGCAGGACGCCGACTGCAGCGGCGGCGACCAGCGGATGAATACGATTGGGTTTGGTTTGTGCTTCCATGGCTTCCTCCAGTAGTTCACACTGTATTCGTGTTGATGCAGTATTGCCGCGTCGCCATCAAATAAAAAGCCTGATCTTGTGTCAAATGTAAGGCGATGTAACTTTGATCATGAAAACCACAGATAGTTGCTGAAAGTAAAAAAGGACTGCATAGACAGTCCTTTTTATTATTCTGTAATTTCTCAAGGGAAATTATTCTTCGCGGCGCAGATGCGGGAACAACAACACATCGCGAATATTCGGCGAATCGGTGATGATCATCATCAGGCGATCGATGCCGATGCCGCAACCGCCAGCCGGCGGCATGCCGTATTCCAGCGCACGGATGTAGTCGGCGTCGTAGAACATCGCTTCTTCATCACCGGCGTCTTTTGCTGCAACTTGCGCCTGGAAGCGTGCGGCCTGATCTTCGGCGTCGTTCAACTCGGAGAAACCGTTGGCGATTTCGCGACCGACCATGAACAGTTCGAAACGCTCGGTAATGCCGGCAACCGTATCCGATGCGCGCGCCAGTGGCGAGACCTCGACCGGGTAGTCAATGATGTATGTCGGTTCCCACAGTTGTGCTTCGGCGGTCTCTTCGAACAGCGCCAGCTGCAATGCGCCGAGGCCGGAATGTGCGTGCGGCTTGACGCCAAATTTCTTCAACTCGGCCTTGATGAATTCCGCATCGTTCAGTTGGTCAGCGGTGTAACCGGGCGCGTACTTGTTGATCGCTTCGACGATGGTCAGGCGATGGAACGGTTTCGCCAGGTCCAGTTCGCGACCGCCGTAGGTCAGCGTCGCGGTGCCGTGCGCATCGATTGCCGCCTGGCGAATCACTGCTTCGGTGAAATCCATCAGCCATTTGTAATCGGTGTACGCCGCATAGAATTCCATCATCGTGAATTCCGGATTGTGGCGGATCGAGACGCCTTCATTGCGGAAGTTGCGATTGATTTCGAACACGCGATCGAAGCCGCCGACGACCAGACGTTTCAGATACAGCTCAGGCGCAATACGCAGGAACATCTGCATGTCGAGCGCGTTGTGATGCGTGATGAACGGTTTGGCTGCTGCGCCACCGGGAATCGTGTGCAGCATCGGTGTCTCGACTTCCATGAAATCGTTCTTCGCCATGAAGTTGCGGATCGAAGCGATCGCGGCAGTACGCGCCTTGAACGTGCGACGCGTTTCTTCGCTCATGATCAGGTCGACGTAACGCTGGCGGTATTTGGTTTCCTGGTCGGCGAGGCCGTGGAATTTGTCCGGCAACGGACGCAACGATTTGGTGATCAGTCGCAGTTCAGTCACCTTGATCGTCAGTTCGTCGGTCTTGGTCTTGAACAGCGTGCCGGTCACGCCGAGGATATCGCCCAGATCGTAGTGATGCAATGCCGCCATCGCAGCTTCGCCGGTCAGGTCGAGCGTTGCGTAAATCTGGATGCGGCCATCGGCCTTGGCGCCCGACGCATCCTGCAATGTGGCGAAGGCAGCTTTCTTGCCGGCTTCGCGTTTCAACATCATGCGGCCTGCCAGCACGACGGTGATCGGCTCGGCTTCCAGTTCTTCGCGCGTCTTGCTGCCGTATTGCTCGTGCAAATCGGCGGCCTTGTGTTGCGGGCGGAAGTCGTTCGGGAAGGCAACGCCTTGCTCTCGCAGGGCGCTCAACTTGGCACGGCGCTCGGCGATGATCTTGTTTTCGTCGATCGGTAGCGATGCGGCTGCGTCGTCGTTATGCGTAGTCATGGAAGGCAACAATCTTGTGAGTGAATGCGATTAAAAAATAAAAGCAGAAAATAAGCAGTGAAAGCTAAGCGCAAGCGCCGTAGCGCTTACACGCCTTGCTTCAGCGACGCCGCAATAAATTCGTCCAGATCGCCGTCGAGTACCGCCTTGGTATTGCCGGTTTCGAAGCTGGTACGCAAATCCTTGATGCGCGACTGATCGAGTACGTACGAGCGAATCTGGTGACCCCAACCGACGTCGGTCTTCGAATCTTCCAGCTTCTGCTGTTCGCTCATGCGATTGCGCAGTTCGAGTTCGAACAGTTTGGCTTTCAGCATGTCCCATGCTTCGGCCTTGTTGCGGTGTTGCGAACGATCGTTCTGACATTGCACGACGATGCCCGACGGACCGTGCGTCAGACGCACTGCGGAATCGGTTTTATTGATGTGCTGACCGCCAGCGCCGGATGCGCGATAGGTATCGATACGCACGTCGGCCGGGTTGATGTCGATCTCGATCGAGTCATCGACTTCCGGATAGACAAACAGACTCGAGAACGACGTATGGCGACCGTTGGCCGAATCGAACGGCGATTTGCGCACCAGACGATGCACGCCTGTTTCGGTGCGCAGGAAGCCGTAGGCGTAATCGCCCTCGACTTTCAGCGTGGCGGTCTTGATGCCGGCTACCTCGCCGTCGGATTGCTCGAGGATTTCAACCTTGAAGCCCTTGCGTTCGCAATAGCGCAGATACTGGCGCAGCAGCATCGAAGCCCAGTCCTGTGCTTCGGTACCGCCAGCACCGGCCTGGATGTCGATGAAGCAGTTGTTCGCATCCATGGGATTGTTGAACATGCGGCGGAATTCCATGCCCTCGACGACTTTCAGCAGCTCTTGTGCGTCACCTTCGATCGAGATGATGGTGTCATCGTCCTTTTCCTCGCGTGCCATCGCGAAAAGATCGCGTGCATCGGCGAGTTCGGCGTCGATCTTGATCAACGTGTGGACAATCGCTTCCAGCGATTTCTTTTCCTTGCCCAGATCCTGCGCACGTTTCGGATCGTTCCAGACGTCCGGATCTTCAAGTTCACCGTTGACCTGGTCGAGTTTCTCTGACTTCACATCGAAGTCAAAGATACCTCCGAAGTTCGGCTGCGCGCGTCGCGAGATCGTCAAGCAGCGATTGGAGGGAATTGAGGCGTTCTGCTTCCATGATATTTTCTTTTGCGATCAAACCGTACATTATAGCCGAGCTGGGTGATGCTTTTCGGTCTTGAATCGGCACCAGGCTTTGGCAAATGAATCGTTTTTCGGTTTTGCGATCTTCTTCTGATAAATATTATTAAGGGAGCAATAAATATGGAGTGGTCCCGCCGCACTTGCGTCTTGCTTTGTCTGGCTGCACTGGCCGGATGTTCGACAATGGATCAGGCGCCGACATCACGCGGCGAGGTCAGGGGCGCATCGGCCAACGGCGGCGAAATGGGGCAATCCGACATCAATCGTGTTGCGACCCTTGGCATGCGCGACAACCTCGACAGCCTGTATCTGTTGATGGACAAACTGTATCGCCGCAATCCGGTGGAATGGAAGAAGACAGCGGCCAGTCGCGAGGAAAGCGTCAAGCGTGTGCGCGATGCAATCGAGCAGCGGCAGGCATGGCCGGCATTGCAGGGACAGCGCGATATCAAGGCGATGTCGTTCGCGCTGGCCCCCGACTTCAGTGGCGACCGTGTGGCGGCCTTCATCTACAGCAGCGCCGACATGATCATCACGGCGCATGGTGGCAAGACGGAATTCTTCCTGACCGACGGCCTGGATGCGCAGCACATCTACAACGCCGCACGGAATATCGAAATTGCTGTCTGGATGCTGTCAAACCGGCGCAATGCCGATGGCCGGGTATTGCTGTTGTCCGACGAGATCGGCGAACGCGGGCGCAACCTGAGCTTTGAGCGGGAATTCGGCAAAATCGTCGGTCGCCTTGACCTGCTGGCGGAGTTCACAACCGAAAAATACCGACGCGCCGGCATCAACTATGTGCAGAACATTCTCGGCGCTTCGTTTCTGCAGTTTCTGCCGGTTCGCTGACGTCGCTACAGTGCTTCGGCGTGCTCGACCAGCAGTTGCACGCGCGTGACGCCGTTGAATTCGTTGGCATCCAGCCGATAGGCGACGCGGGCCTGATCCGGCAACGAGTCTGCATGACCGAACCAGATCGCGTCAAAGCGGCGACCATCTTTTTCCAGCGTCAGTTTCAGGTGCCGCTCCTTCAGCACGCGTTGATTGATGACGCGAAATTCGTCGCAGAACAGTGGCGGTGCAAATCCCTGTCCCCACACCTGCGTGTCAAGCAGTTCGATGAACTGCGTCGTGAAATAGGCCGGTTCCAGCGGACCGTCGGTCTCCACGATGCGTTCCAGTTGATGCTGTTCCAGCAGGGTTTTGCCGACGGTTTCAAAGGCGTCGGTAAAGGCACCAAGCGCCGTTGCGCGAATCGTCAGGCCGGCTGCCATCGCGTGGCCGCCAAACTTGTCGATCAGGCTGGGTGCGTGCTTCGACACCAGATCCAGCGCATCACGCAAATGGAAGCCCGCAATCGAACGGCCCGAACCCTTGATCCACCCATCGCCGGCATCGGCAAACGTGATCGTCGGGCGATAGAACTTGTCCTTCAGGCGCGAAGCGACAATACCGATCACACCCTGATGCCAGCTCGGGTCAAAGACACTGATGGTCGTCCTGTTTTGCGGATCGTAACTGTCGAGCAGCAGGAGCGCGGTTTCCTGCATGTCGGCCTCGATGGTACGACGCTCGCGGTTGATTTCATCGAGTTGCTGCGCGATTGCCCATGCGCGACCTTCGTCGTCGGTCGTCAGGCACTCGATTCCGAGCGACATGTCGGACAACCGTCCCGCCGCATTCAGGCGCGGTCCGAGCGCAAAGCCGAGATCGAAGGGCGATGCACGTCGCGCCTCGCGACCGGCTGCGCGGAAAAGAGCGGCAATGCCGACATGCATGCGTCCGGCACGCATGCGTTTCAAGCCTTGTGCGACGAGAATGCGATTGTTGGCGTCCAGCTTGACGACATCGGCAACGGTGCCGAGTGCGACCAGATCAAGCAGCGCATCGAGTTTCGGCTGCGTCTGTGCATCGAAAATGCCGCGCTTGCGCATCTCTGCGCGCAACGCGAGCAGTACGTAGAACATGACACCGACGCCGGCCAGATTCTTGCTGGGAAAGCCGCATTCGGGCTGATTCGGATTGACGATGACACGGGCGTCCGGCAAAGCGTCGCCAGGCAAGTGGTGATCGGTGACGACAACATCGATACCGCACCGGTTCGCTTCGGCAACACCGTCAATGCTGGCGATACCGTTGTCGACGGTAACGATGATGTCCGGCGATTTTTCACGAATGGCGAGGGCGACGATTTCCGGTGTCAGGCCGTAGCCGTATTCGAAGCGATTGGGCACGATGAAGTCGACGATCGCGCCCATCGAACGCAGTCCGCGCAATGCGACCGCACAAGCTGTCGCGCCATCGCAATCGTAGTCGGCAACGATGACCAGTTTCTTTTTCTCGGCAATGGCATCGGCCAGATAGGTTGCGGCTGCGTCGATGTGCCGCAAGCCCGGAGGCGGTAGCAGTCCGGTCAGTTCGCTGTTCAGGTCGCGTGTTTCCAGCAGGCCTCGCGCAACATACAGGCGTGCCATGACCGGATGTATACCTTGTTGATGCAGGCGTTCGGCATCGCGGAACGAGTACGGGCGAATTGCAATGCGCGTCATGTTGCCAGCCGTGCAAGCGAAGGGGCGCGCCAGAACTTGTGCAGCGACGATTTGCCGATTGCATAGCCGGTTATCACGGTGTTGTGGCTGAGCGTGATCGACAGGGTGTCGAGCCTGCCGTTTTTGATTGCATCCAGCAAAGGCGTAAACCAGACGTTTTCCAGCATCTGGAATCGCGCCAGCCATTCAGCCCAGTCGCCGGCAATGGCCGGTCCGATCAGGTCTTCCAGTATCAGCAGGCCGTTTGATGCCTGGCTGGCGAGAATATCTTGCGGCGATGCGGCCGCGATCGTTTTTGCTGCAAGTGCCTTAAAAAGCGAGGATGCATCGTCTGTGGCGAACAGAGTAGGGGATTGCGTTTGCGTTATTTGTGCAGGAACCGATGCGCCGCCCCACAACCAGACCGAATTGACCGGTTTCAAGCCTTGCATTTCACGTGCGTCGTTGACAGGGTGGGTGTGCCAGTGCATTTGCACTTCGTTCTGCAAACGTCGCCAGTCGCGTGCCTGTTCGCCGTGCGGCATCCAGATATCGATATTGTGTCCGGACGCCGCATCGGGCGTGGACGTTTGCAGCGCCTGCAGATCGTCTGCACGCAGCAGCCAGGTCGTCGCGTCGACGTAGAGCAATGTCCTGCCGGACTCTTCGAACAGCGGTTTGACGACGTCGAACAGCGCGTGCGAATCCTGTTCGGACAGGTTCAACTGGCGTGGATCGGTCAGCACGAGGTGGTCGCGTGCGATGTGCAGATGGGCCGGCTGCACGATGAACCAGAACCCCGATTCCACAGGCAGATCGAACATGCGAATAACGCCGGCGGCAAGTTGCGGGCTGCAGTTGTCGGATGGCGTATGCAGGCCGAAGCGTTGCGCGATCAGATTTTCATGTGGCAGCGCGCGCGAAAAGTCGTCATTCGACTGACGGAAAAGCGGTTTGCCGCGTGCCAGCAACATGGCGAGCGAAGGCATTTTCAGTTCGCGCAGGAGGTCGCGCGACATTTCCTGCGGCATCAGCGCAAACGGCAAGAAGAGATCAAGTTGTTTCATGCCGCGATTGTAGGGCAATTGCGAAATGACGCGGTCAATCGCTCCACGCAAATTCGGTCGCATGCCGCATTTTTGTTGATTCCGGGAACGCAATCGCTCTTGTCGCAGTCAATCAGCGGTACGGCATTTTGCTGGCGCACAACAATATATGGCAAACTGCGTGCTGCATTCAGGAGCCCTTCTTTGAGCATCATAAAAAATCTGTCTTTCGAATGGCTGGTCGGTATTCGCTACACGCGCGCCGGGCGACGCAGTGGTCGCAACAGCTTTATTTCATTCATCTCGCTGATATCGATGGCGGGAATCGCACTTGGTGTGGCCGCGCTGATTGTCGTGCTGTCGGTGATGAACGGCTTCCAGAAGGAGGTACGCGATCGCATGCTGTCGGTGCTGTCGCACATCGAAATCTTCGAGCCGTCCGGTGCGATGCCTGACTGGCACAAGACCGCGCAGGAAGCCTTCACCAACAAGGAAGTACGCGGCGCGGCGCCTTACGTCGACGCGCAGGCGATGATGACGCGCGACGAAACGTTGCGTGGCGTCGCGGTGCGTGGCGTGCTGCCGGAAGAAGAACCGAAGGTTTCCGATGTGGCGTCGCAGGTGAAGCAAGGCAGCCTGAACGATTTGCGTGCCGGCGAATTCAATATCGTGCTGGGCAGCGAGCTGGCGCGCAGCATGGGCGTGCATCTTGGCGACAAGGTGACGATGATCGCACCGCAAGGACAGGTAACGCCGGCCGGCGTTATTCCACGCCTCAAGCAATTTACGGTGGTCGGCGTCTTCGATTCGGGGCATTTCGAATACGATGCCACGCTGGCTTTCATTCATCTCGATGACGCGATGAAGATGTTCCGTCTCGGCGCACCATCCGGTCTGCGTTTGAAAATCGACGACATGCAGCGTGCGCCGCAGGTGGCTTATGAGCTGTCACGCGTCCTGAGCGGCGATCTGTTGATCCGCGACTGGTCGCAGCAGAATCGCAACTGGTTTGCCGCAGTGCAGACGGAGAAACGGATGATGTTCATCATTCTGACACTGATCATCGCGGTCGCTGCCTTCAATCTGGTTTCCACGCTGGTGATGACGGTAACGGACAAGCAGGCGGATATCGCGATCCTGCGCACGCTTGGGGCGTCGCCAGGTTCGATCATGAAAATCTTCATGATTCAGGGCGCATTGGTCGGTCTCGCCGGCACGGCAATCGGTGTCGGCGGCGGCGTGCTGATCGCCTCGAATATCGACGTCATCGTGCCGTTCATCGAACGTCTGTTGCACGTGCAGTTCCTGCCGAAAGACGTCTACCTGATCAGCGAGTTGCCCTCCGATCTGCGGTGGCCGGATGTCTGGACCATCGGCGGGGTGGCGGTGGTGCTGGCTTTTCTTGCGACGCTGTACCCAAGCTGGTGGGCTGCCCGCGTAAAACCTGCGGAGGCGCTGCGCTATGAGTAACGTACACAATAACGCGAACAATGAAACCGTCCTGTCCTGCCGCGATCTGGCGAAGACCTTCACGCAGGGAAAATATTCCGTCAACGTCCTGAAGGGCGTGAACATCGATATCGTCAAAGGTGAACGCGTGGCGATCGTCGGCGCGTCGGGTTCCGGCAAATCGACGCTGTTGCATTTGCTGGGCGGCCTGGATACGCCAACCGCCGGTTCGGTAATTCTGCAGGACAGGGATTTCGCCAGTCTCGACGAAAAATCGCGCGGTGATTTGCGCAACAGTTCGCTCGGTTTCGTCTATCAGTTCCACCATCTGTTGCCGGAGTTTTCCGCGCTGGATAACGTGGCGATGCCGCTGATGATTCGTCGCGTACTGCGCAGCGAAGCGCAGGAAACGGCGAAAGCGATGCTGGAACGTGTCGGCCTGTCGCATCGTGTCTCGCACGTGCCGGGCGAATTGTCCGGCGGCGAACGCCAGCGCGTGGCCCTGGCGCGTGCGCTGGTGACACAGCCGGCGTGCGTGTTGGCCGATGAGCCGACCGGCAACCTGGATCGGGCGACGGCGCAAAAAACGTTCGATCTGATGCTTGAATTGTCGCGTACGCTTGGCACCGCGTTCATCATCGTCACGCACGATATCGAACTGGCGACGCACTGCGATCGCATTTTGCATTTGACCGATAACGGCTTGTCTCCGCATGCGGGATTGATCCCTGTGGACGCCGGTCTCGACGGGCATTTGTTGTAATCGCGTTGCCGCCGCGCCATGTGGATCGACACGCACTGTCATCTTGACGCGGCGGAATTTTCCGGAGAAACGGACGCCACCGCAGTCGCGGCGCAATGTCTTGGCGTGTCGATGATTGTGATCCCGGCGATTGCGCGCGATAATTTTTCTATCGTCTCCGATCTGGCGCATCGTCATGCCAATTGCACGTATGCGCTGGGGATTCATCCGATCTTTGTCCCGCAGGCGCAGGAAAGCGATCTGTCCGTCCTGCGCGAAACCGTTGCTGCGGCGATGGACGATCCGCGCTTTGTCGCCATCGGCGAAATCGGCCTGGATTTTTTTGTCCCGATGCTGACCACGCCCGAAATGCGCGAACGACAGGAATTTTTCTATTCAGAACAATTGAAGATTGCACGCGATTTCGGCTTGCCGGTCTTGCTGCATGTCCGCAAATCGCAGGATGGCATTCTGAAATATCTTCGTCGCATTCACGTTGCGGGCGGGATCGCGCACGCGTTCAACGGCAGCTTCCAGCAGGCGCAGATGTTCGTCGAGCTCGGTTTCAAGCTCGGCTTTGGCGGTGCAATGACGTTCACGCGTGCGTTGCAGATCAGGCGGTTGGCGACCGAGTTGCCGGTTGAATCGATTGTTCTGGAAACCGACGCGCCTGATATTTCTCCGGCGTGGCTGCATCCGCAACGCAACAGTCCCGAACAATTGCCGCGCATCGGCGAGGTGCTGGCGGAATTGCGTGGCATGTCGATCGAGGATGTGGCGTCGATCACGACAGCGAATGCGCGTGTGGCCATGCCGCGGTTGAACGTGCTTTCCTGACGCGTGCGCAGCGCATTCATCGGCCTGGTTGTCGGTGCCGGCTGGCTGCAAATGCAGGCGGCGTTGCCTGCCTATTCCCATCTTTTCTTTCTGCTTGCCGTCGCCGGTCTTCTGATCATGGCGACGCGCATGGCGTTTTCGCGCCAGGTGCGAATACCCTTGCTTGCTGCGGCGGGCGCGATTTTCGGTTTCGCCTGGGCGGCACTGTTTGCGCAGCATTATCTTGCGCAGGAATTGCCGCGGGAGTGGGAAGGGCGCGACATTACGATTATCGGAACGATCGACAGCTTGCCGGCTTATTTCGAACGCGGTGTGCGCTTCAATTTTGCGGTGGAAAACGTGCTACCTGTCGATGGTGTTGTTCCTTCCATTCCACCGAAGCTGGCGTTGTCATGGTATTCCGCATTTAATCCCGATGAAGTACAGGCGATTGGCGAAATCCGTCCAGGCGAACGCTGGAAATTGACGGTGCGTCTGCGTCGTCCGCACGGCAATGCAAATCCGCATGGTTTCGATTACGAGTTGTGGCTACTGGAGCAGAACGTGCGTGCAACCGGTTATGTGCGGCCTGCGCAAGCCGCGTCCGCCAATGTTCGGCTGGATGATTTTGTCTTCAGTTTCAACAATGTGGTCGAGCGTTGCCGTGGCTGGCTGCGCGATCGTGTGCAGCGGACGCTGGATGGGAAGCCGTATGCAGGTGTGATTGTTGCATTGGTGGTCGGCGACCAGCGTGCGGTCAGTCAGGCTGACTGGACGATATTCAATCGCACGGGGATCGGTCACCTGATTTCGATTTCAGGCTTGCATATAACAATGATCGCAGCCTTGTTTGCCGGATTGACCTTTGCGCTTTGGCGTCGTTCGTTCTTCACGTCGGCGCGTTTGCCATTGATATTGCCTGCGCAAAAGGCGGCGGCGGTTGCCGGGGCGGCAGCTGCGATGATCTACGTGCTGCTGGCAGGTTCGGGAATTCCTGCGCAACGTACTCTGTGCATGCTGACAGTGGTGGCGCTGGCCTTGTGGTTCGGCAGGATCGCGAGCGTGTCGCATGTGTTGTGCCTGGCATTGGGGGCCGTTGTTCTGCTGGATCCGTGGGCGGTAACGGGACAGGGATTCTGGCTGTCGTTCGCTGCGGTTGCGGTGATCCTGTATGCCAGTGTCGGACGCGCCGACGTGCCGGCATATTCCGGCAGGTCCGGCTGGCGCATCGCGCTGGGGACGGCGACGATGACGCAGTATGCGGTCACGATTGGGCTGGTGCCATTGACGATCCTGCTGTTCGGACAAACGTCGCTGGTCAGTCCGATCGCAAATGCGGTGGCGATTCCGCTGATCAGTTTTTTCGTGACACCGCTGGCACTGGCGGGCAGCGTGTTGCCGGCTCCGTTGTCTGACTGGTGTTTATGGCTGGCACATTTTCTGGTGGAACAACTGGCTGTCGGTTTGACCTGGTTGAGCGGTTTTCCATTCACGGTCTGGACGGCGCCGATTCCTGCCTGGTGGATGTTTGCATTGGCAGTAGCGGGAACGTTGTGGATGCTGGCGCCGCGTGGCTGGCCGGCGCGTTATCTCGGCGTCTTCGCATGGTTGCCGCTGGTATTGAACGTGCCGACGCATCCGCGCCCCGGCGAGATGTGGGTGACCGCATTCGATGTCGGTCAGGGAATGGCATTGCTGGTGGAAACCGAACGCCATCGTCTTCTGTATGACACCGGGCCGTCCTATTCGCCGGAGGCTGACGGCGGCAATCGCGTGGTGTTGCCGTATCTGCGTTCGCGTGGCATCTATGCGTTGGACGGTATTGTGGTCACGCATAGCGATACCGATCATGCCGGTGGCGCATTGTCGGTCCTGAAGGAAGTGAAGGCGGCATGGTTGTCATCATCGCTGCCTGCAGAGCATCCGATCATTGCGGCAGCGCCTCTGCACAGACGTTGCGAGGCGGGGCAGGCGTGGGATTGGGATGGTGTGCATTTTGAAATGCTGCATCCGGTTGCCGACAGTTACGAAAATTCAAAGTGGAAGCCGAACGCGCGAAGCTGCACCTTGAAAATCACGGTGGGACAACAGGCGATCCTGTTGCCGGGAGATATCGAAAGTGCGCAGGAGGGAGAACTGGTCGCCGGCAATGCGGACAGCCTGCGTGCCAATGTTCTGCTGGCGCCGCATCACGGCAGCGGCACCTCGTCGTCGCTGCCTTTCCTGCGTGCGGTCGATCCGGAGATTGCATTGTTCCAGGTCGGCTATCGCAACCGCTATCGTCATCCCAAGCAGGAGATATACGATCGTTACGGCGAGCTCGGCATCACGCGTCTGCGCAGCGATGAATCTGGCGCGATCAGCGTGCATTTCGGGCGGGCATTAGAAGTGACTGAGTATCGAAAGGAACGGCCGCGCTACTGGTACGGACGCTGATATTCGCGACGGTAAAACAATCGGGTTGATGCGGCACTTCATGTCATCAACCTTTCATAATCCGGCATTACCATCCCCGCATTCACCGTGGTGCATTCCACGGCTTCCCTCCCGCCGGCACGTGTGGCGCGGTTCATTACGAATTACATGAAACGACAACTCGCAACGTGCTTCTTGGCGTGCGGTCTCAATGTGGCCGGCGCGCAATCTCTAACCAATTTTGCCGATGAGTTTCTGCATGCGCGTGCGGAAGGCGTCTCCACGTTTCTGTTCGATATCGATAACGACAGTTTGTTATTGAACAGGGATGACGGCTTCTATACCAGCGGTGTGCGGCTGGGGCAGACATACACATTGCGTCGTTCCGGTTCGGTGGCAATGATGGGCTGGCGGATCGGACAGGAGCTCTATACGCCTTCGGATATCAAGCTTCTGCCGTCGCAGATTGCGCCCGAAGATCATCCCTACGCAGGTTGGCTGTACGGCGGCATTTTCAAGGAGACGCATGGCATCGACGGCACGCATGCGATATTCGGTCTCGATCTCGGTTGTCTTGGCCCATGCGCAGGTGGCGAGGGATCCCAGAAGGCCTTGCATCGGCTGATCAACCAGCCGGAACCGCGGGGCTGGAGTACGCAGGTCGGGAATGAGTTCGGCGTGGTGCTGCATGCGGATGTTGCCCCTTTGCGCTGGGCTTTGTCGGAGCGAGTCGATTTGACGCCGACTGTCGGTGGACGCTTCGGCAATATTCACACCGATGTCAATGTCGGACTGAAATTGCGTGCCGGCCGCCTGAATCTGTTGCCGGGCGACGCGACGTTGCATGGATTCGTGCGTGTGAACGCGCGTGCCGTGGCATACGACGCGACGCTTCAGGGCGGCTATTTTTCCGATGACGGGCCGCGTACGGTTCAGCCACAACGGCTGGTCGGCGAGGCCGAAGCCGGGGTCGCATGGCAATACGAAAATTACGGCCTGCATGCATCTGTCGTCCGGCGTGGCAATGAAATCCGCGATTTGCCGGAGTCGACGGGCGCACAGAGTTTCGTGCGCCTGCAATTCATCTATACGCCGTGACGTGATATGCGGACGGCGTTGCCGATCGGGCGCTGAAAGGGCGCAATCGTCCGGTGTGATTTTTAATCGCGACGGGACGTTCAAGAATCGGGAGCGTTGCGGTATAATTTGAATTTCCCGCACGTGCCATTCGGCACCAATTGCAATGACCAAGTTTGTATTTGTCACTGGTGGCGTGGTTTCATCCCTTGGTAAAGGGATTGCCGCCGCCTCTCTCGCTGCGATCCTCGAATCGCGCGGCCTCAAAGTCACTCTCCTCAAGCTCGATCCCTACATCAATGTCGATCCCGGCACGATGAGTCCGTTCCAGCATGGTGAAGTGTTTGTCACGGAAGATGGCGCCGAGACCGATCTCGATCTCGGCCACTATGAGCGTTTCATCTCTGCCAAGATGAAAAAGGTGAACAATTTCACCACTGGCCAGATTTACGAATCGGTGATTCGCAAGGAACGCCGCGGCGAGTACCTGGGGAAAACCGTCCAGGTCATCCCGCACATCACGAACGAAATCCAGGATTACATCCACCGTGGCGCAGAAGGTTGCGATGTTGCGCTGGTGGAAATCGGCGGCACCGTCGGCGATATCGAATCGCTGCCGTTCCTCGAGGCCGCACGCCAGTTGAGTCTTCGTGCAGGTCGCAACGCCGCTGCATTCGTGCATCTGACGCTGGTGCCGTACATTGCATCGGCCGGCGAACTGAAAACCAAGCCAACACAACACAGTGTGCAAAAGCTGCGCGAAATCGGTATTTCGCCAGATGCATTGCTGTGCCGTGCCGATCGTCCGATTCCGGATGACGAGCGTGCAAAGATTTCGCTGTTCTCCAACGTGCAGGAAGATGCCGTCATCTCGGTGTGGGATGCGGACACGATTTACAAGATTCCGCAGATGCTGCTGGATCAGGGACTGGATCGCATCGTCTGTGAAAAACTCGGCCTGTCGCCAAAGCCGGCGGATCTGTCGGTGTGGACCAAACTGGTCTACACGCTGGAGAATCCGAAGCACAACGTCACCATCGGCATGGTCGGCAAATATGTCGATCTGACCGAATCGTACAAGTCGCTGACCGAAGCATTGCGCCACGCCGGCATTCACACCGAAAGCCGTGTCAATATCGAATATCTGGACTCCGAGGAAATCGAAGTCAGCGGGCCGCAATGTCTGGCCAAGTACGACGCGATTCTGGTGCCAGGCGGTTTTGGCAAGCGCGGTGTGGAGGGCAAGATCGCTGCGGCGCGCTTTGCACGCGAAAGCGGCATTCCCTATCTCGGCATCTGCCTCGGTATGCAGGTCGCGCTGATTGAATATGCACGCCACATGGCCGGTCTGACCAAGGCCAATTCGACCGAGTTCGATCCTGATACCGAACAGCCGGTCGTTGCGTTGATCAACGAATGGCAGAATCATGACGGCAAGGTCGAACGCCGTGATGCGAATTCCGATCTCGGCGGCACCATGCGTCTGGGCGCACAAACCTGCGCCGTCAAACCGGGTACGCTCGCTGCAGAAATCTACGGCAGCGAAGTGACCGAGCGTCATCGTCACCGTTACGAAGCCAATAACCATTACCTCGGCCGCGTCGAAGATGCCGGTCTCGTGGTGTCGGCACGTACGCCAACCGAATCGCTGTGCGAAATCATGGAACTGCCGCGTACCGGCGACAACGCCCATCCCTGGTATGTCGGTGTGCAGTATCACCCTGAATTCAAGTCAACGCCACGCGACGGCCATCCGTTGTTCATCTCGTTCATCAAGGCGGCGCTGGCGCACAAGGCAGAACAATCGAAGAAGGCCGCCTGACGTTGCGGCAGACTATCCTGCAACGTACCAACGCCAACGCAACGTAACAAGAATTTGCTGATTAGGAGAAATAGATGAGTGCAATTGTTGACATCATTGGCCGCGAAGTAATCGATTCACGCGGTAATCCAACCGTCGAATGCGACGTGCTGCTGGAATCCGGCGTGATGGGTCGTGCCGCCGTGCCTTCGGGCGCATCGACCGGTTCGCGCGAAGCGATCGAGCTGCGTGATGGCGACAAGAGCCGTTATTTCGGCAAGGGCGTTCTGAAAGCCTGCGAAAACATCAATACCGAAATCTCCGAAGCGATCATGGGTCTGGATGCCAATGAACAGGCATTCCTCGATCGCACGCTGATCGACCTCGACGGCACGGAAAACAAGGCACGCCTGGGTGCGAATGCGACGCTGGCTGTCTCGATGGCGGTGGCAAAAGCCGCAGCCGAAGAATCCGGCCTGCCGCTGTATCGCTATTTCGGCGGTTCGGGGGCGATGCAAATGCCGGTACCGATGATGAACGTCATCAACGGCGGTGCGCACGCGAACAACACGCTGGACCTGCAGGAATTCATGATCATTCCGGTCGGTGCACCGAGCTTCCGCGAGGCGATTCGCTACGGCGCAGAAGTGTTCCACACGTTGAAGAAAATCATCAACGACAAAGGTTTCTCGACGGCAGTCGGTGACGAAGGCGGCTTCGCTCCTTCCGTTGAAAATCACGAAGCAGCGATCAAGCTGATCCTGCAGGCGATCGAACAAGCCGGCTACGAGCCGGGTACGCAAATCGCGCTGGGCCTGGATTGCGCGGCGAGCGAATTCTACAAGGACGGCAAATACCAGTTGCACGGTGAAGGCCTGTCGCTCACCAGCAGCGATTTCACCAACCTGCTCGGCACCTGGGTCGACAAATATCCGATCATCTCGATCGAAGACGGCATGGCCGAAAACGACTGGGAAGGCTGGGATACGTTGACTCGCGCACTGGGCAAGAAGGTCCAGCTGGTTGGCGACGATCTGTTCGTCACCAACACCAAGATCCTGCGCGAAGGTATCCAGAAAAACATCGCGAACTCGATCCTGATCAAGATCAACCAGATCGGTACGCTGACCGAAACGTTTGCCGCGATCGAAATGGCAAAACGCGCAGGTTACACCGCCGTCATCTCTCATCGTTCGGGTGAAACCGAAGATTCGACGATTGCCGATATCGCGGTCGGTACCAACGCATTGCAGATCAAGACCGGCTCGATGTCGCGTTCGGATCGCATGGCGAAGTACAACCAGTTGCTGCGCATCGAGGAAGACCTCGGCGACATCGCCAGCTATCCCGGCCGCAACGCGTTCTACAACCTGAAGTAATTTCCATCCCGGCCATGCAGCAGCATGGCCGTTCTGTTTTGGCAGCGGCGACATGCGCCTTATCATCATTTGCCTGACGGCGTTGTTAATCCTGATCCAGTTCCCTTTGTGGCTGGGCAAGGGCGGCTGGCTGCGCGTATGGGATCTGGATCAGCAGGTCGTTGCGGCAGAAAAGAAGAACGATGAACTAAGAGCGCGCAACGCCAAGCTCGCTTCGGAAGTCCAGGATCTGAAAGAGGGTACCGGCGCGGTCGAAGAACGCGCACGCTACGAACTCGGGATGATCAAGGAAAACGAAGTGTTCGTTCAGGTCATCGATCCGAACAAGAAAACCTCTTCCGTTTCAAGTCCGCCTGAAGAAAAGCCGGAACCGGGACAATAAAAAACGCGCCGTCAGAGCGCGTTTTTTTATTTGCAACTGTTCTAGGCAGCAGACGATCAGTGCTTGATCGGTTTAGCCGGAATCAGCGTTTCGACTGCCGATTCCGTCGTGAACAATTGAGCGCAATCGACGCGGTCGAATTCGTAATGCTGGCCGCAGAAGTCACAATTGACTTCCAGCTTGCCCAGTTCCTGCAAGGCCGAATCGATCTCCGGCTGGCCCAGCATTTTCAGCATCGTGCCGACTTTTTCGCGCGTGCAGCTGCAGAGGAATTGCGGATGTCGCGGATCGAAGACACGAATGGTTTCTTCCCAGAACAGGCGACGCATCAGCGTTTCGATATCAGTGGTCAGCAATTCCTCGCGACGCAATGTCGACGCCAGCATGACGGTACGATCCCAGATGGAGAGGTCGTCGGGCGCGCTGGTCGGCGTGGCGGCGATACCGCCTTCGTGCGGCAGCTTTTGCAGCAGGAGGCCGCGTGCGACATGCTCGTCTGCTGCCAGCCACAATTTGGTATCGAGCTGTTCCGAACGCAGCATGTAGTTTTCGATCACGACGGCAACCGATTCGCCATCGAGCGGCACGATGCCCTGATAGGCCTGTTGTCCGGGCATCTTGTCTTTTGGATCGAGCGTGATGACGAAGCGACCGTCGCCGTGCGCGTTGACCAGTTGCGCCAGCGTGGCAGTATCGGCAATGACAGCGTCCTCACGCAGCTTGGCTGTGGCGCGCATGTTGAGATCGGAGTCGCATTCGACCACCAGCAGACGTATCGGGCCGTCGCCGTGGATTTGCATGACGATGACGCCGTTGAATTTGAGGTTGGCGGAAAGCAGTGCCGCAGCCGACAACATCTCGCCCAGAACGACTTTGACGGCTTTCGGATAATCGTGTCGCGTCTGGATCTGTTTCCACGTTTCGGAGACGTCTACCAGTTCGCCGCGGACGGCGGTATTTTCGAACAGGAATTTTTGCAGTGTATCGGTCATGGTCAGGCTATCCGTTTCAGCGTGTTTTTGAAGAGACGTCCGCGTTCCGCGTAACTGTCTGCGATGCGCCGCAAGCGCGTGATATCGTCCTCGGTCAGCGTGCGTGCCACGCGGGCAGGGGCGCCGATGATGAGGGAGTTGTCCGGAAATTCCTTGCCTTCCGTAATCAATGCGCCCGCACCGACCAGACAGTTCCTGCCGATTTTTGCGCCGTTCAGGATGATGGCCTGAATGCCGATCAACGAACCTTCTCCGATCGAACAACCGTGGATCATCGCCTGATGGCCGACGCTGACGTTATCACCCATCGTCAGTGGAAAACCGGGATCGGCGTGCAGTACGGTACCTTCCTGTAGATTGCAGTTGCGGCCGATCGTGATGTCTTCGTTGTCGCCGCGCACGCTGACCTGGAACCATAGACTGGAATCGTCGGCGATCTTCACGCGACCGACGACAGTCGCCGAGTCGGTGACATAGACGGACGGCGCGATGTCCGGAACGTGATCGCCTAATTGGTAGATGGGCATGGCTTCAGTAAAATGATGATTGTGTGCGCGGCAATATGCCTGCAGTTTTGGCGGCTGTGTGATGCAGCCAATGTGCACAAATGGGGCCGAACGGCAGAATTGAAAGACGTTCTGTCGAGGTTTCGATTCTGCGCGGCCAGCCTGGCGAAAACCGCTATTTTACGTTACCCGCATTCCAGATGACTTCTCGTTTTTCCGACCCTGATTTCGACGACCTCCCAGAGTTGCCGGGCGAATTGCGGCAGGCCGCATTGCAATATCTTGGCGAAACCGATCCTGCAAGCAAGGCGACGCAGACGATTGCACTCGCCGCTGCGTGGAAGGTGGGAAGTCTGGTGCTGGATGCCGAGGCTGTTTTGAAGCCGCTGTGTCACTTGCCCGGAAGACCGTCATTGCCTGAATTGATTTCCCCGAAGTTCGTCAGGCATCGCGCGATGAATACGCTGGAAGGCCGCGCGGCGATGATTCATGCGTTGACGCATATCGAATTCAATGCAATCAATCTGGCACTTGACGCCATCTGGCGTTTCACCGGCATGCCGCGCGATTACTATGGGGACTGGCTTCAAGTGGCGGGCGAGGAGGCGCGGCATTTTTCGCTGCTGTCTGCGCATCTGCAGACGCTCGGCTACCGCTATGGCGATTTTCCCGCGCATAACAGCCTGTGGGAAATGGCAGACAAGACGAGGGACGATGTGCTCGCGCGAATGGCGCTGGTACCGCGCACGCTGGAGGCGCGCGGCCTGGATGCTTCACCGTCGACGCGTGCCAAACTGGCGCAAGCCGGCGATCAGGCTGCGGCAGAAATTCTCGACATCATCCTGCGTGACGAAATCGGTCATGTCGCAATCGGCAATCGCTGGTACAACGCGTTATGCGACGAGCGCGGTCTTGATCCTGTCATGACTTATGCGACGCTGGCGCAACAATACAAGGCGCCGACGCTACGCGGACCGTTCAATCTGTCGGCACGACGTGATGCAGGATTCAGCGAGGCCGAATTGCGTGCCTTGGCTGCATCGTCGGAGGGTGGCTGATTCAGGTTTGTTCGTCGATGTCCTTGGTAGTTACATCCTGTTACCCGTCTGCAAGAACTTGTCAAAAATTTCACAGTCTTAATCAAGGTTGGCGATCGTCAACCTTGTACAACTTGAGAGGGAGTTCATCATGAAATTCGGAAAAATGCTTGTTTCTCTGTGCGCCGCCGCTTTTTTGATTGCCGGTTTGGCTGCTTGTGAAAAAAAAGGTCCTGCTGAAACAGCAGGCGAAAAAATCGATCAGACGACCGAAAAAGCGGGCCAGAAAATGGAAGAGCTGGGGAATAACATTCAGCGATCTGCTGACGACGCCAAAAAATAAGAAACTGCGGCATTCGAGGCGCGTCGATGACATGATCATCGACGCGTTTTTCTTTAGGGCGGTCGTATTCATTTGAAGCAGGGAAGACGTATCCGACAGGTAAAATGGCAATTGACCTTTCACTTCGTTGCGCTCACGTCGCAGCATCTGCCAGTACCTTTTCGCATGAAGCCTTCCCGTTCAGAATTCATCACCGTTCGCAATCTGCAGTATCACATCAGACATTGGGGCAGCGACGGTGCGCCAAAATTGTTCATGCTGCACGGCTGGATGGATGTCTCGGCTTCGTTCCAGTTTCTGGTCGATGCGTTGCAGCGCGACTGGCATGTGATCGCACCGGACTGGCGCGGATTCGGCCGGACTGATTTTGCCGAAACCGGTTACTGGCATCCCGATTATCTGGCCGATCTCGAAGCCGTTCTGCAGCATTACTCGCCCCAACAACCGGTGAATTTGCTGGGCCACAGCCTGGGTGCGAACATCGCCGGTATCTATGCCGGTGTGCGACCACAGCGCATTGCCCGGCTGGTTTTGCTGGAGGGCTTCGGCATGCCGGCGACGCGTCCGGATGACGCACCGAAACGTTACGCAACGTGGCTGGACGAATTGCAGAATCCGCCAGGTTTGCGGGCTTACGCGTCGCAGGCAGATGTCGCTATGCGTTTGCAAAAAAACAATCCACGTTTGAACGATGTGCATGCCGTCTTTCTTGCCGGCCACTGGGCAGCACCGGATTGCAGCGGAAACTGGGTTTTGCAAGCCGATCCGCAACATCGATTGACGAATCCGACGCTGTATCGTGTTGAGGAAATCATGGCGTGCTGGCGTGAAATTACCGCTTCCGTACTGTGGGTCGAAGCGAAAAACAGTGAATTGGTGCCGCGTTTCGGGCCACCGGAAATTGCACGAACGGAAATCGATCGACGTATTGCACATATTGCCGATGTCACCATCTTGATGGTGGACGACGCAGGCCATATGGTGCAACACGATCAGCCTGAAACGCTGGCGTGTGCGATAGAGAATTTCCTGGCTTGAATCTTGCGAGAATTTTGCTGTCTTATTGCAGGATAAATTTACTTCACGTTGCAACGGAAACAACTTTGCACGCGTACAATCAATGAGTGCTTTTTCATCGCGTTATCGCGAACCGACCATGCGTAATTTCGATCTTCACAGTCATTCCAATGTATCCGACGGGACGTTGACGCCGACGGCGCTGGCCGAACGCGCCAAGAGCAATGGCGTGGACGTCTGGGCCATGACGGATCATGACGAAATCGGCGGCATCGCCGAGGCGCGGGTAGCCGCTAAGGCACTGGATTTGCCTTACGTGCCAGGCGTCGAGATTTCAATTACCTGGTCCGGTCAGACCGTGCATATCGTCGGGCTGCAGATCGACGAGACCAATCCGATACTGGTCAACGGGCTGGCATCTGTACGTGGTGGACGCGAGCAGCGCGCACGTGAAATGTCTGCACAACTCGAGAAGATAGGCATTCCCGGAGCATTTGAAGGCGCACTGAAATTCGTCGGCAATCCGGATCTGATTTCACGCACTCATTTTGCCCGTTATCTGATCGAATCCGGGGTCTGCAGCAACTTGCAGGATGCCTTTACCCATTACCTCGGTGACGGTGCGCAGGGTTATGTTCCTCATCGCTGGGCCACCTTGCAGAATGCGGTTGAATGGATACGTGCCGCCGATGGTGTCGCCGTGATTGCGCATCCAGGCCGCTACAAATTTACGGAAATGCAGTTCGACGCGCTGTTCAACGAATTCAAGGAACTGGGTGGCGCCGCAATCGAGGTCACCACGGGCAGTCACACGCCCGATCAGTACGATTATTACGCGAAGGTTGCGAACACCTACGGCTTTCTCGCTTCGCGCGGTTCCGACTTCCACGGTCCGGGCGAATCGCGCGTCGAATTGGGCGCATTGCCGCCGCTGCCGTCCGGTGTGCGTCCGGTCTGGCATGACTGGCACATCTGATAATCGCGCTGAGCGTTGAGCGCTGCACGGTATTCGGGTATCGTGCGCACTTGAAATTTTGCGCATAGTCACTATTTAACCATCGCCATTGATCCCCCTTCTGGAGGCTACTGAATGAAACGGATTTTCCTGTTTGTCCTGACGAACATTGCAGTCATCGCGGTGATGTCCGTGGTGTTGTCTCTGCTCGGCGTCGATCGCTTCCTCACGCAGTCCGGACTGAATCTGCCGATGTTGCTGGTGTTCTCGCTGGTCGTCGGCTTTACCGGTTCGATCATTTCGCTGCTGATCAGCAAACCGATGGCCAAGTGGTCGACCGGCGCACGTGTGATCGATGCGCCATCTTCCAGCACGGAGCTATGGCTGGTCGATACCGTGCGCAAGCTGTCGGAACGCGCAGGCATCGCGATGCCTGAAGTGGCTGTCTACGAAGGCGACGCGAATGCATTCGCAACAGGTGCTTTCAAGAACTCCGCGCTGGTCGCCGTCTCGACCGGTCTGTTGCAGAGCATGAACAAGGAAGAGGTCGAAGCTGTTCTGGCGCACGAAGTGGCTCACGTTGCCAATGGCGACATGGTGACGATGACACTGGTGCAGGGTGTGGTGAATACCTTTGTCGTGTTCCTGTCGCGTGTGGCGGGCTATTTCATCGACCGTGCGATTTCGCGTAACAACAATAGCGAAGGTCACGGTATCGGTTACATGGTGACGGTGATGGTGTGTCAGGTTGTGTTCGGCATTGCGGCGTCGATCATCGTTGCATGGTTTTCGCGTCATCGCGAATTTCGTGCCGATGCCGGCGCCGCCAAGCTGCTGGGAACGCCGCAGCCGATGATGAATGCGCTGGCACGTCTGGGCGGTATCGAGCCAACCGCCTTGCCGGAAAACCTGAAGGCATTTGGCATCAACGATCGTGCAGGTTTCATGGCGCTGTTTTCGAGCCATCCGCCGATCGAAGATCGTATTGCCGCATTGCGCAACATTCGATAATTTTTGAATCAGAGTAAAGGGCGGCGACGGCCAGACGGTCGTCGCCGTTATTGTTTTTATGAGCCAGTTTTTTCAAATACATCCAGATAATCCGCAGCCGCGCCTGATCGTGCAGGCGGCGCAGATCGTGCGCAGCGGCGGCATCGTCGCGCTGCCCACCGATTCCTGCTACGCACTGGTTTGCCATCTGGACGACAAGGACGCCGTGACGCGCTTGCGCCGCATTCGCAACGTGGATGACAAACATCATTTGACGCTGCTTTGCCGCGACCTGAGCGAAATCGCCCAGTATGCAAAGGTGGACAATCAGCAATATCGCATGCTGAAGGCCGCCACGCCCGGACCGTACACATTCATTCTCGAAGCAACAAAAGAGGTGCCACGTCGCCTTAGTCATCCGTCGCGCAAGACGATCGGATTGCGCGTGCCGGAGAATCGCATTGCACACGCATTGCTGGAAGAGCTGGCGCAACCGTTGCTGGGCACGACACTCATTCTGCCTGGCGACGAAGAGCCATTGACCGATCCGGAAGAAGTGCGCGATCGCTTGACCAAACTGGTCGATCTGGTCGTTGACGGCGGTGCCTGCAGTCTGCAGCCGACGACCGTGATCGATATGACCGACGCCGAACCCGTGTTGCGTCGTCAGGGACGCGGCGATGCGACGTTGTTCGGACTCTGACCACATCTGCATGGTGTCCTGCCCGGGATGGATGCGGGCGCGGACATCACGGCGTCCGGCTGCATTACTGAGCTGAATCGGCCCCTCTGATAAAATCCTGCCAATGAATGATCTGATCCAAACCTTTTCCGTTTATGCATTACCGATCGTGTTTGCGATCACCTTGCATGAAGCCGCCCACGCCTACGCAGCCAAGTATTTCGGCGACACGACGGCTTATGCGCAAGGTCGCATGAGTCTGAATCCGATCAAGCACATCGATCCGATCGGCACCTTGCTGATTCCGATCGTGCTGTATTTTGTCGGGAGCCCATTCCTGTTCGGCTATGCAAAGCCGGTACCGGTCAATTTCGGCAACCTGCGCAATCAGAAAAAACAGATGGCGTTTGTCGCGCTGGCCGGTCCGATGGCCAATCTCGTGATGGCACTCGGCTGGCTGCTGCTGGCGATCACGTTGCGTGCCTTCGGCATGACGGAAGAATTTTTCATGCGCATGGCGCAGGCTGGCGTTCTCACGAATCTGGTGATCTTTGCGTTCAACCTGTTCCCGGTCCCGCCGCTGGACGGCGGACGCATCATGACCAGTTTGTTGCCGGCTCGTTATGCGTACAAATTTGCGCAGCTGGAACCTTACGGCTTTTTCATCGTGCTGGGCCTGGTGGCCCTGAATGTATTGCATTACTGGATGACACCGGTGATGACGATTGCCGGTCTGGGTTTGCAACTGCTGGTTTCTCCTCTTTCCTTCTTACTGAATTGATCTATGTCTACTGATCGTGTTGTTTCCGGTATGCGCCCGACGGGCGCGATGCACCTCGGCCACTATCACGGTGCGCTGAAGAACTGGGTCAAAATGCAATCCGAAGCGCCATGCCTGTTTTTCGTTGCGGACTGGCACGCGCTGACCACGCATTACGATGATCCAAGCATTATCGAAAGCAGCACATGGGAAATGCTGATCGACTGGCTGGCAGCCGGCATTGATCCGAACAAGGCGAGCCTGTTCATCCAGTCGCAGGTCCCCGAACATGCGGAACTGCATCTGTTGCTGTCGATGGTGACGCCGCTGGGCTGGCTGGAACGCGTGCCGACCTACAAGGATCAGCAGGAAAAACTTGCAGATCGCGATCTGGCCACCTATGGTTTTCTCGGCTATCCATTGCTGCAGGCGGCTGACGTGCTGATCTACCGCGCAGGACAGGTGCCGGTCGGTGCCGATCAGGTTCCACACATCGAAATGATGCGGGAAATCGCACGCCGCTTTAACCATATCTATGGCAAGGAAAAAGGCTTCGAGCAAAAGGTTGCCGATGCGCTAAAAAAACTGAGTGGCAAGCAGGCGAAGCAGTACAACGAATTGCGTACTGCCTATCAGGAGCAGGGGAATGCCGAAGCGTTGGCGCAGGCGAAGGCGGTGCTTGATAGCGCGCAAAGCATCAGCGCGATCGATCGCGAACGCTTGCTGGGATATCTCGCAGGTACGCGCCGTCAGATCCTGATCGAACCGCAGGCAAGGTTGACCGAAGCATCGCGGATGCCGGGACTCGACGGACAGAAGATGTCGAAAAGCTACGGCAATTCGATCACGCTGCGTGAAGACAAGGAAGCCTTGACGAAGAAGATTCGCACGATGCCGACCGATCCGGCACGTATTCGCCGCACCGATCCGGGCGACCCGGAAAAATGCCCGGTCTGGCAGTTGCACCTTGTTTATTCGGACGAGACGACCAAGGATTGGGTCGTTAAAGGCTGCAAATCGGCTGGTATCGGTTGCATCGAGTGCAAGCAACCGGTGATCGATGCCGTGTTGAGAGAACAGGAACCGATGCGGGAACGTGCGCAAAAATACGTGGACGATCCCTCACTGGTGCGTGCCATCGTGGCGGACGGCCGTGACAAGGCGCGTGCGCTGGCGCAGGAAACGATGCGCGAAGTGCGCGAGGCAATGGGATTAAGTTACAACTGATGGTCGAGCTTGCGAAAAAGCCCGATCAACATGAAGCAATGGGCTTGCCTTCCGCCTGGGTGGCACGTTTTGCCGGGTTGATTCCGGCAGGCGAGGCGCTGGATCTGGCGTGCGGAGCAGGGCGCCACAGTCGGCTGCTGGCAGCGCAAGGCCGCTCGGTGCTGGCAGTCGATCGTAGCGAGGACATGCTGGCGCTGGCTGCCGGTGATGGCGTCCGGTCAATGTGTATCGATCTGGAAACCGGCGATTCCGCACAATCTTGGCCTTTCGAAACGAACCGTTTTGCCGGTATTGTTGTCACGAATTACCTGCATCGCCCGTTATGGCCATTCTTGGTCGACTGCCTGGCAGAAAACGGGGTGCTGATTTACGAAACATTCGCCCGCGGCAACGAACAGTTCGGCAAGCCGTCAAATCCTGATTTTCTGCTGGCGCGTGGCGAGTTGCTGGATGTGGCGCGTGAATACGGCTTGCAAGTCGTGGCGTATGAAGACGGCTATGTTGCCGTTCCTAAACCGGCAATGGTGCAGCGAATCTGCATGATCAAGCCGGGCAAGGACGCGCCGGCAAAAATTTTTGCATTGAATTGATTGTCAAATTCAGGCAAGAGCGCGCCATCCTGACGGCGATCCGCTACAATCCAATATTCTCCAATTTTTCGCTCAAACTATCATGATTCAGGGCAGCATTGTCGCAATCGTTACTCCCATGCATGCGGACGGTTCTCTCGATTTTCCGGGGCTTCGCAAGCTGATCGACTGGCACATCGCCGAAGGCACGGATGGCATCGTCATTGTCGGCACGACCGGCGAATCGCCAACGGTCTCGGTCGAGGAACACGAAGAACTGATTCGTGTCGCGGTTGAGCATACGGCAAAGCGCATTCCTGTCATCGCGGGCACCGGAGGCAATTCCACTTCCGAGGCGATCGAACTCACGCAGTATGCGAAAGACGTCGGCGCCGATGCGTCGCTGCTCGTTGTGCCTTACTACAATCGCCCGACGCAGGAAGGCATGTACCAGCACTTCAAGACCATAGTCGAGGCCGTCGATCTGCCGGCAATCTTGTACAACGTACCGGGCCGTACCGTGGCGGACATGTCGAATGAAACGATTCTGCGCCTGGCCCAAGTGCCTGGTGTGATCGGCGTGAAGGACGCGACCGGCAACATCGGCCGTGGCTGCGATCTGTTGCGTCAGGTTCCGAAAGGTTTCGCCGTTTATTCCGGAGATGACCCGACTGCAATGGCACTGATGTTCTGTGGCGCCAAGGGCAATATTTCCGTCACTGCCAATATCGCACCACGCGGCATGCATGAGCTATGTGATGCGGCGATGAACGGCCGCACGGCAGAAGCAATCGCCATCAACAACAAGTTGTTCCCGTTACATAACAAGCTGTTCATCGAACCGAATCCCGTGCCGCTGAAATGGGCGATGGCGGAAATCGGCTTGATTCCATCCGGCATGCGTCTGCCTATCGTGCCGCTGGCAAAGGAATATCACGACACCGTGCGTGCCGCGATGCGCGAATCGGGTGTATTACAATAACCGGCGCAATAAGCTCGATCGACGTTTGTCGGCGTAGTTACTGTACTCACAGCATTTATCTTATTACCTCGGAAGATTTCTTACATGGCTCAACGCAGTTTCGCACAACGTGGATTGATCTACGTGCTTGCGCTTACCGGCCTGGCCGGATGCAGTTCCATCAATTCAGTACTGGAACCTGATCGCATCGACTACAAGAGCGAGGTGAAGAAGACGCCAACGCTGGAAGTGCCGCCGGACCTCACACAACTCCAGAGAGACAATCGCTATGCGTTGCCGGATACGGCGCGTGGTACGGCGACTGCTTCTGCATATAACAACATGCAATCGAGCGTGCGTTCCGGCGATCAGCCGGCTGTTGCGGTCGCGCCGAACAAGCTGGCGAACATCCATGTCGAACGCGATGGTTCGCAGCGCTGGCTGGTGGTCGATCAGTCGCCTGAAGTGCTGTGGCCTCAGATCAAGGATTTCTGGCAGGAAAATGGGTTCCTGCTCAACATCGATTCGCCCCAAACCGGTGTGATGGAAACCGACTGGGCAGAAAATCGCGCGAAGATTCCTCAGGACTTCCTGCGCGAAACCATCGGCAAGATTTTCGATTCGCTGTATTCGACCGGCGAACGCGACAAGTTCCGTACCCGTTTGGAGCGCGGTGCGAACGGCACGACCGAAATCTACATCAGTCACCGTGGTGCCGAAGAAGAGCTGACCGGCAGCGACAAGGACCAGACGGTATGGACCGTGCGTCCTTCGGATCCGGGACTGGAAGCCGAATTCCTGTCGCGCCTGATGGTTCATCTTGGTGTCGAGGAGAAGCGTGCGAAGGTTGCAACCACCAACGTTGTCAATCAGGCCCCGCGTTCGAAGTTGACCAAGGGCGTGCAAGGCACATACGTTCAGGTTGATGAAGGATTCGACCGCGCATGGCGTCGTGTCGGCTTGGCGCTGGATCGCGTAGGCTTTACTGTCGAAGATCGCGATCGTTCGCAAGGTTTGTATTTTGTACGTTACGTCGATCAGGATGGCGATGCGCAAACGACAGAGAAGAAAGGCTTCCTGTCCAATCTGTTCTCGTTCGGTTCTTCCAAAGCGGACAAGGACAAGAAAGCCGCTCGTTATCGCATTGCCGTCAAAGGCTCGGCTGACTCCAGTCAGATTTCCGTTCTGAACAACGACGGCAAGGTCGAAGCGTCCAAAACCGGCGAGAAGATCCTGACGCTGTTGAACGAACAGCTGAAATAGCATTGCAACGATGCATGCGGCTGACGAGGTGCGCAAATGAAATTTGCCAGCCTTGGCAGCGGCAGTGAAGGAAACGCCTTACTCATCTCCACCCGGTCCGGCCTGACATGTACGACTGTCATGCTGGATTGCGGCTTTGCCGTTCGTGAAACCGAGCGACGCCTTGCACGCCTGCAACTGACGCCGGCAGATATTTCCGGAATCGTTGTGACTCACGAACACCAGGACCATGTTGGCGGTGTCTTCAAATTCGCGCGTCGCCATCGCGTTCCTGTATGGCTGACGTTCGGGACTTTTCAGGCGGTGCAAAGCCATTGCGACGGGGTTGATCTGCATTTCTGTCGCGACGGAGAATGTCTGCAGATAGGTGATCTGGAGATGTCTCCCTATACCGTCCCGCACGATGCGCGTGAACCGGTGCAATACGTTGCCGACAGCGGCGTAGCGAAGCTGGGAGTATTGACGGATGCAGGGCATGCTACGCCATACATGATCACGGCTCTGGGAGGCTGCGACGCGCTGATGCTGGAATGCAATCATGATCGGCAAATGTTGCGTGACTCGCATTATCCTGAATCGCTGAAACGCCGTATCGGCGGCGACTACGGTCATTTGTCTAACGAGGCTGCTGCAGAAATTCTTGCCGCAATGGACAAGTCCCGTCTCAAACGCGTTGTCGGCGCGCATTTAAGCCTGAAAAACAATACTCCCGAGCTCGCACTTGCCGCACTTGCCTCGGTCATACAGGACGGTATCGATGTAACGACGGCTTGTCAGGAAGAAGGTTTCGGTTGGCTGGATGTTGCCGGGGTGAGTTGAAAAGGATATTGCAGACGTAAAAAAGCCGACCATCAGGTCGGCTTTTTTTATTCAGACAAGCTGAATTATTTTGCTGGCGCTTCTGCTGGAGCTGCTGCTGGTGCATCAGCTGGAGCTGCAGGTGCAGCTGCGTCAGCAGCTGGTGCTGCTGGAGCTTCTGCTGCTGGAGCTGGTGCTGCTGGTGCTTCAGCTGCTGGAGCTGCTGCAGGAGCTTCGGTTGCTGCTGGGGTTGCAGGTGCCTCTTCTTTTTTGCTGCAAGCGGTCAGGGCGATAGCCAACA
>NZ_DATMTD010000067.1:0-9091 GCF_035565035.1 Oxalicibacterium sp.
GTCATCAGTCATAACCATCAACCGGACGACAATCGCCACCGGCGAAGTTCGTCCGGCGTGATCAGCCGGCGATGAATCCCGATTCGGAAAGAAGCCCCAGAACGCCGTGCCAGAGAATTTCGATACCGATGCACAGCAGGATGAAAGCAGACAACCGGAGCACCACCATCGTGCCGAGTCTGCCAAGCAGGTTAACCAGGCTGTTCGCATAGCGATAGCACAGGAAAATCACCAGCGCCGTCAATGCAGCGCCCAGCGCGGCGCTGCCAAACGTGAATACCAGGTCGGGCAGACGCGTCGGTGCATTGGCGCCCAGCGTGATCGAGGCCGCAATCGAACCAGGACCAACCGTCAGCGGAAAACTGATCGGGTAAAAACTGCGTACCTTGAATTCCTCGTCCGACCAGATATCTGCCTGCTTGTTGACTACCTGCGTCTGGATCGCATCCACATTCCCGCTATTGTCATGCAGCAGACGCCAGCCGGTCGCGATCACCAGAATGCCACCACCGATACGCACGATCGGCAACGAGATGCCAAAGAACATCAACACATGCGAGCCGATGAACATTGCACCCAGCAGCATGAAAAAGCAGTTGATCGCCACTTGACGCGCCAGGCGTTTTTCCGCCTCGCGTCCCATGTTGCCGAGCAGGCTGGCAAATACAGGCGCATTGCCGAATGGATTAAGAATCGGCAACAGCGTGATCGGGATCAGGAACGCGGATTTGAGGAACAGGATCAGCATGAAAAATTATTCGACTAATTGACCGAAGACAGATGCCATCGGCATGTTTCAATTCAACTGGAACAGGTCACTGCTGCTCGACAGCATAACCGGCCGCAAGCCACGCATCGATACCGCCGGTCAATGGCCGCACGCGCGTATAACCGCGCTGCATCAGTTTTTTCGCCAGGCGCGCCGCCGATGCTTCGTTCGGGCAGGCACAATAAATGATGACTTCCGAATTGGTTTCTGGATTGATGACCAGCGCACTCAAGTCGTCGTCCACCGACATTACCATCGCACCGGGAATGCGGCCGCCCTGCTGTGCAACACCGGTACGCACATCGATTATCGTCGGCGGATTACCGCTCTTGAGCAACTGGTCGAGTTCCGACACGGTGATCCGCGCCATGCGCAGATCCTTCAGGAACATGTAACGCTGCCACCATTTTTTTGCCAGGTAAACCGCGAATGCCAGGGCCACCAGCATTACGCCCCATTTTCCGAGGCTGGCGAGTATGTCGAGCAGATCGGAAACTGCCGAGCTGAACAGCGAACCGAGAAAAATTGCCGAACCGCTCCACAGCACAGCGCCCAATGTATCGAACAGAATGAATTTTCCCGAGCGTGTACCGATCGCGCCCGCCAATGCGCTGGCGACGGATGCAAAGCCGGGAATGAATTTCGCCACGATCAGCGACGCAGGGCCGTAGCGCATGTACACGCCTTCGGTCTGCCGCACGCACGAATCAGGCGACAACGAGATACGGCACAACTTCGCCATCACGCGTCCGCCGTAACGCCGACCGGCCATATACCACGCATAATCAGCAATCAACGCTGCGATCACGCCTGTCAGCAACAACATCGGTGCCGAGTATTCGCCACGTTCCAGCAAAGCCCCTGTAATCACCAGCGTCGGATAGGCTGGAATCGGCGCGCCGAGTTGTTCCAGCAGCACATTGCCGAAAACAAAAAACAACCCGTATTGTTCGATCAAATCCAGCAGGAAAGCCATGTCCGTTCCATTGTTCCGAAAAGCGTTTTACGTGAGGCGAAGCATAACAGGGCATATCAGGGCGCGCTGCAACATTTCAAAAGGGCAAGGCGATTGTCTTTGGTCATGGACGCCGTAGAAATATCGAATCTTTGCCCGTCATGCGAGTCGAATCCGCATCACCGACCATCATATGGAGAACAACATCATGTCACGCGAATTGAAACACATGACGGAGGAAGCCGATATCGGCAGTGGCGAGAAGAAACCGGCCGACAAGGAAACAGAAAAGGAAATCAGCAAGATTCCGAAAAAACAGGACGACGCCGGTGGACGTGCCACCGACAAGGTAAAGAACGAGGAAAAACGCCACGGCCTGGTGGACGAAGACCACCCGTTTCCATCGAAGGGAAATTGACGATAAGGACGACAGGTTGCCGGCGCCGGTCACCGGAGAATGGCGAATGCCGGCACCGACAACTCAACTCAAAACAGGCAGACAGACACCTGTTCGCGGCAAGCGCACTATCGAGCGCGTGCGCGATGAATGTTCAGTTCGTCGGCGAACCGCGGTGTTCAGCCACGGCAGCCATCGATTCGCCCAGTTTGACCGGTCCTGCGGCCAGCCAGTCCTTGCTGAAGGTCAACACATCTTTCGGAAACAGCATGACGACGGTCGAGCCGAGCAGGAATCGCCCCATCTCTTCGCCCTTCTTCAGGGCCAGATGCTGCTTGTCGTAGCGCCACTCGCGCACTGCCGGCAAACGCGGCGGATTGACCACGCCATGCCAGACTGTCTGCATACTGCCGACGATCGTGGCACCGACCAGCACCATGACGAACGGGCCATGTTCGCCTTCGAACACGCAGACGACACGCTCGTTGCGCGCGAACAATCCCGGAACGCCGCGTGCCGTGACCGGATTGACCGAGAACAGCGTGCCCGGCACGTAGATCATGCGCATCAAACGGCCATCGCACGGCATGTGAATACGATGGTAGTCGCGCGGACTCAGGTAGATGGTGGCAAAACTGCCGTGCAGAAAACGATCGGCCAATGCCTGATCGCCGCCAACCAAGGCCGTCGTCAGATAATCGTGGCCCTTCGCCTGGAAGATGCGATCCTGGTCGATGCTGCCGAACTGGCTGATCGCACCATCGACCGGGCAGATGAAGTCCGCATCGGCGATCGGTCGCGCGCCATTGCGCAATGCGCGCGTAAAAAATTCGTTAAAGCTTGCGTAGCTGGTGATATCCGGATTGGCTGCCTCGGCCATGTTGACGCCGTACTTGCCGATGAACCAGCGAATCAGTCCGGTCGTCACACGGCCTGCGCGGGCACCGGCGACCAGTCCGGCAAAAGCAGTCAACGCCCTTTTCGGCAATAGATATTGGGGAAGAACCGCAAGACGGGTAAACACGATGGTATGAACCTTTGAGTGAGGATCGCTGCTTGTCGGATGGTCGATTGAATTAACGGGTCAACGGCTTGACGACCGTCACACGGTCAATGACGAATTCGCCATCGATGACGCGACGGTGCGGCACGCCGGCCACTTCGAAACCGGGACCGCCTTCTTCCATCCATATCTGCGCCAGCGCATCGAACTCTTCCGGCGGCATCCTCAGCATCTGTGCGGAAATGACGAACTGCGCGCCTTCCTTCTGCTTGCTGACAATTTCTTCAATGCGGGCCATCTCCGCCATCCTTTGCTGATCAAAAACTGCCGTCATCATAACGGGTGTTGCCCTTGAATTCCATCGTGCGCTGCGTCTAATCGACCGGTACAGCTGCATTTTCCTTTGCGGATTTCGTCTTTCCCGCGTTGCCTTGCTGTACAAAAACCTGCTGGCACGGATCGGATTCCGGGTTCGCGCCGTCCCAGATCGACGTGACGATGATGCTCGCGCCGCTCGTCAAAATCGCTGCCCCGATACGCGCGATCGTGCCGATCTTGCCGGCCTCATCGCTCTTCCACGATGGTTTCTTGATCGGGCCGACGATTTTCACGTTGCCACCAAGAGAGGACCAGCCGAGGCTGACACCCGAACGTGCGCGCACGCGGCCGTGCAGGTCCAGCGTTTGCGATCGTAAATCCACCGTACCGCCCGTGAGCAGTTGGCTGACATCGCTACGCGCGCCGGCAATCCCTTCGCCGCGAGCAACACCCGATTGAAATGGAAGCCGCGCGCTGATACATGACAGATCGATGCTGTCGGCATCCTTGGCCGATAACAATCCGGTGAGCAGGAATTCCGCCTGCCCTGCCTTTTCCGACAGCACCCTGGCCGGACCAATACGAATATCGATCGGCCCGGTAGTGGACGCAGCGAGATCCTTCATCGATGTGCCGCTCGCATGGATGCGCATATCGACCTGCATCCGACCATCGCTGATGGCAGTCTTGCTGCCGGTTTCCTTGAACCAGCGGCTCAGCAACGTGTTGTCGAGTTTCAGATTCAGGTCGATCGCCTGTTTTTTTCCTTCAAGGACGGCATTACCCGACGCAATGCCGTCGAGCATTTTTCCCTTGAAGGACGGTACGCTCATGCGATCGCCCTCGAAATCAAGTCGCGCCACGGCATCCGTGACTTCCATACCGGAACGCAGCTTCAGCGATGCAATGGAAGCATCGACATGCCCTGTTGCGTTATCCAGACGCGCCAATAGTTTCCACGGCAAAGGTTTGTCCCGAAATAGCTCTCCCGGTTTTTTTGGCGGCAATGGTGGTCGACCGGCATCGAGAAACGTCTGAATCATGTCGATACGATCGGCCTGCAACCTGGCGGAAAAATTCGGTCGCGCATCGCTGATATCGAGTTGCGCACTGCCATCCAGATTCAATGCCCCCATTTGCAACTTCAACCGATTCACATGGATCTTCCGATCCTCGCCCTGCAGCATCGTGCTTGCCTTCAGCGGCACCGGAGAGCGCTCGTCAATGCCGAAAAAGGTATAAGCCTGCTGCAGCGATTGCGCATCGAGGGATGCGGCGAATGCATAACGCGGCATTGCAAGGTCAAGCGGGAAACGGCCGCTGGCGGAAAGTGCTGCCTGGCCGATTTTCGCGTTAACTTCACCTTCCGTCGATGCGCCGGGCGTGCCGAGTGCGGAAAGATCGCGGAGTTTGCCGTCCAGTTCCAGAATCTGCCCGTTCCTGTTGGCGCGTGCATCGAACACCACCTGCTGCAGATCGCCAGTTGCTTCAGCATGCAATGTTTCCAGATGCATCGTTTTGTGCGTTCCGTCTGCGTTGCGTACTGTCAACACACCGTCCTTAATCTGCAGATCGCTCAGCGCAATGTCCGAAGGCTGTTCTGCGTTCTTCGGCATCTCCCAACTGCGCCTGCCTTCTCGATCCGTTTCCAGGTTGACCCTGACGCGTTCGAAGCGCAAGCCTTTCACGACCACATTCCCTGTCAGCAGCGGCAGCAACGCCAGACGCACAGTAATGCCGGACGCCTGCAACATGTGTTTGTCCTGTGCCCATCCAGGATTGGAGATGGTGACGTTGGTTGCATGGACACGCGGGGTGGGCCACATGGAGATCGCGATATCGTCCACGGTCAGTTCGCGCGCCCAAGTTTGGCGGACCTTGTCATGCGCAAGCTGCTCGAGCCTGTCGCTGCCGGCCAGCGCATGCAGGACAAACGTGGCTGCCATCAGCAACAGTGCCAGCCCCGCTATTCCCCACAGCACTCCTTTTTGCCATCTGCGCATGCGCATTCATCCTCGCGGTCTGTATAACGGCACCCGTCGCCGGCCCATGCCAACATGTAGTCTCATGAGGATATATCAGTGCATCGTTCGCCGTCATGCCGACGATGACGCGTTATTGCGTAGGAAAGGGACGACACGATTGACGGCAGCAGGCGTGGTGACCTGAAGGCAACTGCGGTGATACAGTAATACGACATCGTTGCCCGAGGACATTCATGCAGCATCACTCCCGTTCCGAACAACACAGCAACGGCCGTATCGGCTGGCTGCGTGCGGCTGTCCTGGGCGCCAACGACGGCATCATCTCCACTTCCTGCCTGTTGCTCGGCGTGGCTGCAGCAGAAGCCGGCCGCAGCGAATTGCTGACTGCCGGCGTCGCCGCGCTGGTCGCCGGCGCCATGTCGATGGCAGCCGGCGAATACGTCTCCGTCAGTTCGCAGGGCGATGCGGAAAAAGCAGATCTCGATCGCGAACGCGAGGAACTCCGCGCCCAACCTGTTGCCGAACACCGCGAGCTGGCTTCGATCTATGTGGCACGCGGCGTAACGCCGGAACTGGCATCGCAAGTCGCCAAGCAACTGATGGCGCATGACGCGTTGAGCGCCCACGCACGCGATGAACTTGGCATTCTGGAAGGGACGAAGGCGCGTCCGGTGCAAGCGGCTGTGACGTCAGCGATTACATTTTCTGCCGGTGCGGCATTACCGTTGCTGACAGCGGCACTGGTCCCATCGACGTTGTTGATCCCGTTGCTGGCATTGACGTCGTTGCTGTTTCTGGTCGTGCTCGGCTGGCTCGGCGCACGTGCCGGCAACGCGCCTCCATTACGTGCCGCGATCCGCGTCGGTTGCCTCGGGATGCTGGCGATGGGCATCACGTTCGGCATCGGCAGAATGCTCGGCACTGTCGTCTGACGGCCGGAACGAGAAAGAGAAAACACGCAGGATGGCTTGAAATTTTCTGAAGGCAAACGCAAGAGGGCCGCACATGAAATTCAAGGATTATTACGAAACACTGGGCGTCAAACGCGATGCCACGCAAGACGATATCAAGAACGCCTATCGCAAACTGGCACGCAAATATCATCCGGACGTCAGCAAGGAAGGCGATGCAGAAGAACGCTTCAAGGAAGTCGGCGAGGCTTACAAGGTATTGAAGGAGCCGGAATCGCGCGCCTCCTATGATCGGCTCGGTGCCAACTGGCAAAACGACCAGGATTTCCGGCCGCCGCCGGGTGCCGAAGGCGGTTTCGAATTCCGTACCGGCGCGCAAAACGGCGCAGGTTTCGACGGCGCCGATTTTGGCGACTTTTTCGAACAGATGTTCAGCAGACAGACAGGCCGCCAGCGAACGATGCACATGCCGGGCGAAGATCATCACGCCAAAATCCAGATTGATCTGGAAGATGCCTATCGCGGTGCCGAGCGTTCGATCACGTTGCGCCTGCCTGAAATGGATGAAACCGGCCACCTCGTCAATCGTACCCGCACACTCAGTGTCAATATTCCGAAAGGTATTCGTGCCGGCCAGAACCTGCGGCTTGCCGGTCAGGGTGGCGCAGGCATCGGCGGCGGTCAGGCCGGTGATCTGTATCTGGAAATCGCCTTCCGTCCGCATCCGCACTACCGGGTCGATGGCGCCGACGTCTACATGGATTTGCCGCTGGCCCCGTGGGAAGCCGCACTCGGCGCAACCGTCAATGCCGACACCCCGGCCGGCCCTGTAGAACTGACGATTCCACCGAACTCGACCGCGGGCCGCAAGCTGCGTCTGAAAGGAAAAGGCATTCCGGCGAAGGAAGCCGGCAACCTGTACGTCATACTGGCCATCGCCCTGCCGCCCGCCGACAGTGAGGAAGCCAAACAGGCCTACCGCGCTATGAAGGATGCATTCGACTTCAACCCGCGCGCTTGATCGTGAAGGAGACAATCATGAACGAGACAATCCGCCAGACGGAAATCCAGGTGATCGATGACGATAGTTATCTGAGCCTGAACGAACTGTGCCGCAGTTGCAGCATGCAAAGTGAAACGATAGAAGCATGGGTATTCGAAGGTGTGCTGCAACCGCAAGGCGAACAACCGCAGGAATGGCGTTTCAACGGCAGCACGTTGCGGCGCGCGAAACTTGCGCAACGACTGGCGCAGGACCTGGAGATCAACACAGCCGGCATCGCGCTTGCACTGGATTTGCTGGAACGTATTGAAAATCTGCAGGCCGAACTGACGCGCGTCAGCCATTTTCATGCGCGGCTTTGACTGCTTCAGAGTCGGCTGACTGAGACGACTCAATCATCTCCTATTCGGGATCGAGCAGACGTGCCCCTGCTCCTTCAACGGACAATTCGTCGGCCGGATTGCGCAAGCGGCAATCCTTGATCGACAGGCAACCGCATCCAATGCATTGATTCAACTGGTTGCGCAGCTTCATCAACTTGTCGATCCGTTCATCCAGATCCGCCTTCCATGCCGCCGACATCCTGCGCCAGTCCTTTGCAGTCGGCGTCTTTCCTGCCGGTAGCGTTTTCAACGCATCACCGATCAACGCCAATGGCATGCCGATGCGCTGCGCCACCTTGATGATCGCCACCCGGCGCAACACATCGCGTGCATAACGTCGCTGGTTTCCTGCATTGCGCCGGCTGACAATCATTCCCTTTGACTCGTAAAAATGGATAGCGGAAACCGCCACGCCACTGCGGGCTGCAACCTCACCGACTGTCAGTTCCTCGTGCATCCCGCGCTGCTTCGGTTTTTCCATTGCATCCTCTTGACCTCAAGTTAAGTTGAGGTTTTACACTTCCATGCATTCGAATGCAATCAAACAAGGGGAAACGATGGCAACGGAAAAAATCAGGGTGGCGTTGATCTACGGCAGTACGCGTGAAGGACGTTTCTGCGATACCGTGGCGCAATGGGCGGCTGTGCAGACGAAAAAGCATGCGGGTTTTTCATTGCAGGTTATCGATCCGGCCGATATCGACATCCCGATGCGGTTGCAACGAAATTGCGCGCCGGAGCTTGCCGCGCTAAAAACGCAGCTTGCCGACGTCGATGCCTTCATCATCGTTACGCCGGAATACAACCACGGCTATCCGGCGGTGCTGAAGCACCTGATCGATTCGGCATATGGCGTCTGGCAGGCAAAGCCGGTCGGCTTTGTTTCGTACGGCGGATTGTCGGGCGGTGTGCGCGCGGTGGAACAGTTGCGGCAGGTTTTCGCCGAAGTGCATGCGACGACCGTACGCAACACTGTCAGCTTCATGAATGCGTGGGAGCAGTTCGATCGCGATGGCAATCTGCATGACACTGATCGCGCCGAACAGTCGATGACGATGATGCTGACCCAATTGCACTGGTGGGCGACTGCACTGAAACAAGCGCGCTCGGTGCAATCGTATGCGGAAATCGCAACCTGACGCTGCGTTTATCCAGCTTCCTTTTTTGTTTCCCCGCAAAAAAAGCGGCGATGTCCGGTAGATCCGGTTCATCGCCGCTTCATTCATCGGCATTGCGAGCTACCTGCGTTCCCCCAGCCTGAAACTCATGTAGATTGCATACAGCGCCGACAGACCGACCAGCATATAGACGACTCGCGACGCCATCGTTCCTTCGCCCAGAATGGTCGCAACAACATCCATACCCAT
>NZ_DATMTD010000068.1:0-37432 GCF_035565035.1 Oxalicibacterium sp.
GTGCGCCGACGGCCGTACCGACCGCTGCGCTGCGTACGCCGGAATCGACCGCATTGGAACCGGCTGTTTGGCCGCCCATCTGATATTGCGCGTACTGGCGGCAATCCATGTCGTCGGCGCGGAACTGGTCGAAGCTCTTGCCGGAACCCGGTAGCACCAGCACGCTCGGGCCCGTCGGCACGGTGGTACAGGCGGAGAGGGCCAGTACGCCGGCAACGAGGGCAGAAGTTTTCAGAATCGGAGACATGTTGCTTCCTTCAAATCAGCGTTGAGGAGGCTGCGGCGGAACGCGCTGCCAGCCTCCGGGGCATTGTTTGACGTACGGGTAATAGCCGTCCGGCTTGCGGCAATAGAACCAGTCGTTGGTCTGTTGCTGCGGTTGCAATTGCTGCTGCACGTCCGGTGCGGGCTGGCTTTGCTCGATATAAACCGGTGGCGGCGAGGGCGCAACGACGACCGGCGGATACGGATAAGGATAGGGCGGGTAGTAATACGGCGAATATCCCGGGTGCCAGTAACCCGGACCGATGACCGGACCACCGATGACGACACCCACGCCGACATGCGAGTGATAGCGATCGGCCCATGCCGAACTGCTGGTCAGCGCCACGGCCAGCAGGCCGAATGCGCACAATGGCTTGAACAGTTTCATGATGAATAATCCTCCTTGCTTCAAAACGCGGCAGCAGCGACGGCGTTGACCGCGGGCAGCACCATATTTGCGCCTCGTTTACGGAGAGACCGTCTGGGCGTCATTTCGTTGCGTCGCATTGCCATGCAGGGAAGCATGAGGATGACGCCAGTCGCGATCGCCACCGTGTCGTGCATGTCGGACCATCTCGTCGAACTTCCGTTGTTGCTCCGGTGTCAACACTGCTTGCAACGATGCTGTCGTTTCGGCGATGTTCATCATTTTTGCTGCGTAGGCAGCGGCGATGTCGGCACGATGACGCGCGATACCGGCAGCGTCAGTTGGCCCCTGATCTGCCTTTTGCGCATTGCCGATCGGACTTTCGATTGCGTTTGCGTAAGCCTCCCAGGCTGCCTGCTGGTTCGGCTGGATACGCAGATGTTCAGCCGCCTTTGCCAGACGCGTTTTCATCTGTTCCTGCCGATGACGCGCCCAATCGTGTTCCATTTTTGTATTGTCCTGCGTTGTTACGGCGTTCTCCAATGGCGCGGCGGCGGCCGTCATTTGAACGCCAAAGGTCAGAACGGTGCCGGCACCCAGCGCCGCCAGCATACGAAAGGGTTTGCGCTGGATCGTTTGCATGTTGCATCCTGTGAATCGTTGAATGCAGTCATTAAACAGACCGGATGTAAATGAAGTATTACGGCCAGCGTCCTTTTTGTTAATGCAACGTAAAAATTGGCTAAAAATAATATCTGCGGACACCGGCCCGGCCGCTCTAACGCTATTCTTCTCCCTGAAAACGAAAAGGCAAGAACCAAGGACGCTCGATGGAGAAGAAAATACTGGTGGTCGATGACGACCCCGAATTGCGTCAGTTGCTACATGAATATTTCGGCGGCTGGGGTTACAGCGTGCTGCTGGCAAGCGATGGCGCCCAGATGTGGGAGCAACTCGGCAGGCAGACTGTCGATCTGGTGATCCTCGACCTGATGCTGCCCGGCGAAGACGGACTGACGCTGTGCCGCACGCTGCGTACCAAATCCTCTCTGCCGATCCTGATGCTGACCGCCAGCGGCGACGAAGTGAATCGCATCATCGGTCTCGAAATGGGCGCCGACGATTACATCCACAAGCCCTTCATCCCGCGCGAACTGCTGGCACGCGTCAAAAACATCCTGCGTCGTTCCGGCGAATCCGGCAGTCAGACCGCCCCGGCGCGGGAACTGCATTTCGCCTCTTGGGTGCTGGACCTGAATGCGCATCATCTGGTCGATACCACTGGTGTCGTCGTTTCGCTGTCGTCCGGCGAATTCCGCCTGCTGAAAGTGCTGGCCGACAATCCGAACCGCGTGCTCTCACGGGATCAACTGCTCGAAGTCTTTTCCAATCGTGAAGCCGCACCGTTCGACCGCACCATCGACGTCATGATCAGCCGCCTGCGTCGCCGTCTCAACGACGATGGCGAGGAACCGCTGATCAAGACTGTGCGTAACGAAGGCTACATGCTGGTCGCCAGCGTCGAGCGCAGAACGTGAGGCTGTCATGAAACTGCTGCCGCGCACGCTGTTCGGGCAGATCCTGCTGGCACTGCTGGCCGGGCTGATTGCCGTGCAGGCCGCCGGTTTCTGGCTGATGCTGGACGATCGCGTGCGGCTCGGCGAACGATTGCGCGGCGCCTACACGGCGCAGCGCGTGGCCGGTTTCATCACGATTCTCGACAATGCCTTGCCGAACGAACGCGTGCGGCTGCTGCATGCATTGAACATTCCGCCGACGTCGCTGACGCTGAGCGAACCGTGGCACGAAACCGGCGTCGTTCAATCCGAAGACACCGAAGCCTTCATCGCGCATGTGGAAAACGAACTCGACGACGATCTGCCGATTCAGGTGCTGTCGATCCGTCATAACGACCGTCGCCATCGCGAAATCGCGTTCGAACCGCCGACACCGTCGAGCATCGATGGCGACTTCCTCGAAACGCATCCCGGCTATGAAGGCCCGCCTATCGTCTTTTTGATCGGCCAGGCAAAATTGACCGACGGCACGGTCCTGACATTTCGTCACAGCCTGCCGCAACCGCACATGGACTGGCCGTTGCGTCTGGGCGGTCTGCTGCTCGGACTCGCGATTTCGGTCGCTCTGCTGGCCGGCTGGGCGGTACGTCGTCTGACACGCCCGCTGGCGTCGCTGGCTGACGCCGCATCGGGTCTCGCGCGCAATCTGGAACAACCGCCATTGCCGGAACGCGGTCCGCTTGAAGTTGCGCGCGCCGCACAGGCGTTCAATGCGATGCAGCGCGATCTCAAGCGCCACCTGGAAACACGCGCGCAGGCGCTGGCCGGCGTGTCGCACGATCTGCGGCTGCCGATCACGCGATTGCGGCTGCGCATGGAAAAACTGAGCGACAGCGAACTCAAGTCGAAAATGGAACACGATCTGGTCGAAATGGATGAGATGATAGGCAACACGCTCGCCTTCTTGCGCGCCGGATCGACGCAGGAGAAGATCGTCCGTCTCGATCTCAACGCCTTTCTGGAAAGCGTGACCGAAGACATGCTCGCCATCGGCGCATGCGTGCGCTTGAGCGGACAAGCCGGCGAGCCGCTGCCCGCGCGCCCGCAGGCGTTGCGACGCTGTCTCGTCAACCTCTTGGAAAATGCGCATCGCTACGGCAGCGAAGAGATCGACATGATCGTTACCGACAGCGAGCGCATGCTGGAGATTCGGATTGAGGATCGCGGCGCCGGCATGCCGCCTTCCGAAATGGAACGCGTGTTCGAACCGTATGTCCGCCTCGAGGCATCGCGGGCAAAACATACCGGCGGCACCGGTCTCGGGCTGGCGATTGCACGTGCGATAGCGCGTGCTCACAGCGGCGATCTGGTGCTGGCAACGCGCGAGGGCGGCGGCCTGTCTGCCATTCTCACGCTGCCGAGGTGAAGACACAAAAGTAGCTAGAGTAACTACATAAGCAACTATACAAAAATACACATAACTACATGAAGGCGTCACACGTCCTCTCCATAGTTTCCAATTCGACCTTATCGATCTTTCCTGACAAACGATGAACAAGCTGACCGTACCAGACAACCATTCCGATCCCGCGACAGGAAAATCGCGACGCCGCTGGCTCAAATGGCTGATCTGGCTATTGGTACTGATTGCGATCGGTTTCGGCATTCGTCATTTCGTCGAGCAACGCAAGGCCGAAGCCGACAGTGCCGCCGGCGCGCAATCGATGCGCCGTGGCGGCGCGGCCGCCATGAACCGGCCAATGCCGGTGGTCGCTGTCTCTGCCCGTACCGGCGACATCAACGTCTATCTGAACGGTCTCGGCTCGGCTGTGCCGTTGAACGCTGTTACCGTCAAGACGCAGGTGAATGGCCAGTTGATGAAGATTCTGTTCCACGAAGGCCAGCTCGTGAAGAAAGGCGACTTGCTGGCGGAAGTCGATCCGCGCCCGTATCAGGTGCAACTGACGCAGGCTGAAGGCCAGATGGCGCGCGATCAGGCGCTGCTGAAAAATTCACAGATTGATCTTGAGCGCTATCGCACGCTGTTCAAGCAGGATTCGATCGCCCGGCAGCAGCTCGATACACAGGAATCGCTGGTACGCCAGTACGAAGGTGCGATCAAGGTCGACCAGGGGCAGATCGATGCGGCAAAACTGCAACTGACCTACGCCAACATCACCGCACCGATCGGCGGCCGCGTCGGCCTGCGCCAGGTCGATCCGGGCAACATCGTGTCGACATCGGACACCACCGGCATTGTCGTCATCACGCAATTGCAACCGATCAGCGTCGTTTTCACGCTGCCGGAAGACAATATTCCTGCCGTGATGAAGAAACTGCAGGCCGGCGAAAAACTCGCCGTCGATGCCTACGACCGCGCGCAACTGAACAAGCTCGCCAGCGGCACGCTGGTCACCGTCGACAATCAGATCGATCCGACCACCGGCACCGTCAAATTGAAGGCGCAATTCGCCAATGACAACTACAGCATGTTCGCCAACCAGTTCGTCAACACGCGCCTGCTGGTCGATACGAAACGCGGCGTCGTCATCGTGCCTTCGGCCGGTATCCAGCATGGCAACCAGGGCGCGTTCGTCTATGTCGTCAATGCCGACCGCACCGTTTCGGTTCGTGCCGTGCAAACCGGCACCGCGCAAGGCGACGATACGGAAATCGTCTCCGGCCTGAAGAGCGGCGACGTGATCGTTGTCGATGGCGCCGACAAGTTGCGCGAAGGCGCGAAAGTCGATGTGGCCATGAAGGACGGCCAGGCAGTCGCCGCAAAAGAGGGTGCCCATGGTCAACGCGGCAACGGCAACCGTCAAAAACGCGACGGCGCCAGCAGGGCCAATGCTCAGGCCGATGCACATCCTGGCGCATCTGCGGCTGCACAAGCAGCCGCCAACAAAAATTCACTCAAGACTAACAAGGACGCAGGCAAGGGCGCCACTCCATGAGCCTGTCGCGCCCCTTCATCCTGCGGCCGGTAGCGACCTCGCTGCTGATGGTCGCGATCCTGCTGGTCGGCATTCTTGCCTACCGCATGCTACCGTTGTCGGCCTTGCCGGAAGTCGATTACCCGACGATTCAGGTTGTCACGCTGTACCCGGGCGCCAGTCCCGACGTGATGACGTCGTCCGTCACCGCGCCGCTGGAACGCCAGTTCGGCCAGATGCCGGGCCTGAATCAAATGTCGTCCACCAGCTCGGGCGGCGCATCGGTCATTACGCTGCAATTCAGTCTTGAACTGAGCCTCGACATCGCCGAACAGGAAGTACAGGCCGCGATCAATGCCGCCGGCAACCTGCTGCCGGCCGACCTGCCCGCGCCGCCGATCTACAGCAAGGTCAATCCGGCCGACACGCCGATCCTGACACTGGCGCTGACGTCGAAGACATTACCGTTGCCGCAGGTGCAATCGCTGGCGGATACGCGTCTCGCGCAGAAGATTTCACAAGTGAATGGCGTCGGCCTCGTCAGCCTGTCCGGCGGTCAGCGCCCTGCAGTACGCATCCAGGCCAATCCGACCGCGCTCGCCGCTTACGGCCTGAACATCGAGGACATTCGCACCGCGATCGGCAACGCCAACGTCAATCAGGCGAAAGGCAGCTTCGACGGTCCGGCGCGCGCGTACACGATCGATGCCAACGACCAGCTGCGCTCCGCCGACGAATACCGCGCGATCATCGTCGCGTACAAGAACAATGCGCCAATCCGCCTGACCGATGTCGCCGACATCGTCGACGATGCCGAAAACGTGCGGCAGGCTGCATGGGTCAACGAGCAGCCCGCCATCATCCTGAACATCCAGCGGCAACCGGGCGCGAACGTGATTCAGGTGGTCGATCAGGTCAAGCAATTGCTGCCGCAATTGCAGGCGTCGCTACCGGCATCGGTCGAAGTATCGCTGTTGAGCGATCGCACGACGACCATCCGCGCGTCGGTCAAGGATGTGCAGTTCGAACTGGTGCTGGCCGTCGCGCTGGTGGTGCTGGTGATCTTCCTGTTCCTGCGCAACATTCCTGCCACCATCATTCCGAGCGTGGCAGTGCCGTTGTCGCTGATTGGTTCGTTCGGCGTGATGTACCTCGCCGGCTTCAGCCTGAACAACTTGTCGCTGATGGCGCTGACGATCTCGACCGGCTTCGTCGTCGACGATGCAATCGTGATGATCGAAAACATCTCGCGTTACATCGAGGAAGGCGAGTCGCCGTTGAAGGCTGCGCTGAAAGGATCGGCACAGATCGGCTTCACGATTCTGTCACTGACGATCTCGCTGATCGCGGTGCTGATTCCACTGCTGTTCATGGGCGACGTCGTTGGCCGCCTGTTCCGCGAATTCGCCATCACGCTGTCGGTCACAATCATCATCTCCGCTGTTGTGTCGCTGACGCTGACGCCGATGATGTGCGCCAAACTGCTGCATCACACACCGGAAGAAAAGCAGAGCCGTTTCTATCACGCATCCGGCGCCTTCTTCGATCGCACGATTGCGCAATATGGCAAATGGCTGACGTGGGTACTGGAGCGACAGACCGCGACGCTGATCGTCGCCATCGTCACGCTGGTGCTGACGGCGCTGCTCTACATTTTCATTCCCAAGGGTTTCTTCCCGGTGCAGGACACCGGCGTGATTCAGGGCATTTCCGAAGCGCCGCAATCGATCTCGTTTTCTGCAATGGCCGAACGCCAGCAGGCGTTGGCGAAAGTGATTCTGCAGGACCCCGATGTCGCCAGCCTGTCGTCGTTCATCGGTGTCGACGGCACCAACACGACCTTGAACAGTGGCCGCATCCAGATCAACCTGAAGCCGCATGAAGAGCGCGATGCCAACGCATCGGAGATCATCGAACGTCTGCAGCACAAGCTGGCCGACGTGCAGGGCATCTCATTGTTCATGCAACCGGTGCAGGACCTGACGATCGAAACACGTGTCTCGCGCACGCAATACCAGTTCACGTTGCAGGATGCCGATCCGACGCTGCTCAGCACCTGGGCGCCGAAGCTGGTCGATAAACTGAACGCATTGCCGCAACTGCGTGACGTCGCCACCGACCTGCAGGACAACGGCTTGCAGGCCGCCATCATCATCGATCGCAACAGTGCATCACGACTCGGCATCACACCGGCATCGATCGACAACACGCTGTACAGCGCATTCGGCCAGCGCATCGTCTCGACCATCTTCACGCAGACCAATCAGTATCGCGTCGTGCTGGAAGTGAAACCGGAATTCCAGAAAGGGCTGGAAGCCCTCAGCCACATCTATGTCGCCACGTCCGACGGCCAGCAGGTGCCGTTGTCGACGATCACGACGCTGGTGCAGCGCTCGACGCCGCTGGTCGTCAACCATGTCGGCCAGTTCCCGGCAACGACGATCTCGTTCAACCTTGCGCCGGGTGCGTCACTTGGCGACGCGGTCGATGCGATCGAGAAAACCAAAGCCGAAATCGGCCTGCCGGACAGCACGCAGATCAGCTTCCAGGGCGCGGCGCTGGCGTTCAAGGCGTCGCTCGCCAATACGCTGCTGCTGATCCTCGCCGCCATCGTCACCGTCTACATCGTGCTCGGCGTGCTGTACGAAAGCTACATTCATCCGATCACGATCCTGTCCACCTTGCCGTCGGCCGGCATGGGGGCCTTGCTGGCGCTGATGATCGCGCGCACCGATCTCGGCATCGTGTCGGTGATCGGCATCATCCTGCTGATCGGCATCGTCAAGAAAAACGCGATCATGATGATCGACTTCGCGCTGGAAGCCGAACGCAAGGACGGCATGAATCCGCGCGACGCGATCTATCAGGCATGCCTGCTGCGCTTCCGTCCGATCATGATGACGACACTGGCGGCGCTGCTCGGCGCATTGCCGTTGATGCTGGGCACGGGCGTCGGTTCGGAGTTGCGCCGTCCGCTCGGCATCTCCATCGTGGGCGGCCTGATCGTCAGTCAGGTGCTGACGCTGTTCACGACACCGGTGATCTATCTGGCCTTCGACCGTCTGGCACAACGCTTCGGCAAGAAGCGCCAGGATGAAGACGATGCGCCGGACGAATCTTCCAGCGAAGCGATGACGCCGCCATGAGTCTGTCCACGCCCTTCATCCATCGCGGCGTCGCGACCACGTTGCTGACGCTCGGCATTGCGCTGGCGGGCATCGTGTCGTTCGGCCTGCTGCCGGTATCGCCGTTGCCGCAGGTGGATTTCCCGACGATCTCGGTGTCGGCGTCGCTGCCCGGCGCCAGTCCGGAGACGATGGCATCGACCGTCGCCACGCCACTGGAGCGATCGCTGGGCCGCATCGCGGGCATCACCGAAATGACGTCGAGCAGTTCACTCGGCTCGGCGCGCATTACGCTGCAGTTCGACCTGAACCGCGACATCGACGGCGCTGCACGCGACGTACAGGCTGCGATCAACGCCGCACGCGTCGATTTGCCGTCGACACTGCGCAGCAATCCGACCTATCGCAAGGTCAATCCGGCCGATGCACCGATCATGATCATCGCGCTGACATCGGACACGATGACGCAAGGGCAGATGTACGACGCCGCCTCGACCATCCTGCAACAGAAATTGTCGCAGGTGCAAGGCATCGGCCAGGTTTCCGTCGGCGGCAGTTCGCTGCCGGCCGTGCGCGTCGAACTGAATCCGATGGCGCTGAACAAGTACGGCATCGGCCTCGACCAGGTGCGTACCGCCTTGCAGAGCACCAACGCCAACCGGCCGAAAGGATTTGTCGAAAGCACCGATCGCCAATGGCAGATCGCCACCGACGATCAGGCCAAGACCGCCGACCAGTATCGACCGCTAATCGTTGCCTACAAAAATGGAGCACCGGTGCAATTGAGCAGCGTGGCCGAAGTCACCGATTCGGTCGAGGACTTGCGCAATGCGGGCATGGCGAATGGCAAGCGCTCGGTGCTGCTGATCATGAATCGCCAGCCGAATGCCAACATCATCGAAACCGTCGATCGCGTCCGCGCATTGCTGCCGAACCTGAAGGCATCGATTCCGGCTGCCATCAACATGGACGTCGTGCTCGATCAGACGACGACGATTCGTGCCTCGCTGCACGACGTCGAATTCACGCTGCTGGTCTCGATCGCGCTGGTGATCATGGTGGTCTTCCTTTTCCTGCGTAACGTGCGTGCCAGCATCATCCCGAGCGTGGCAGTGCCGATCTCGCTGCTCGGCACGTTCGGCATCATGTATCTGCTCGGCTTCAGCCTGAACAATTTCTCGCTGATGGCATTGACGATCTCGACCGGCTTCGTCGTCGATGATGCCATCGTCGTGCTGGAAAACGTGATGCGACATATAGAAAAGGGCATGAAACCGTTGCAGGCGGCGCTGCTCGGCGCGCGTGAAGTCGGCTTTACCGTGCTGTCGATGTCGATTTCGCTGGTCGCGGTGTTCATCCCGATGCTGTTGATGGGCGGGCTGGTCGGTCGCTATTTTCATGAATTCGCAATCACGCTATCGGTCGCCGTGCTGGTTTCGCTGGTCGTGTCGCTATCGACCACGCCGATGATGTGCGCACGTATCCTGCGACGCGAAACGGAAGAACAGAAAAAGAACCGCTGGTACGTCGCCAGCGAACGCGTGTTCGAATGGATGGTCCGTCATTACGAACGCAGCCTGAACTGGGCGCTACGCCACACGCGCATCATGATGCTGATCATGTTCGCCGTGATCGGCTTCAACGTCTATCTGTACGGCGTGGTGCCGAAAGGATTTTTTCCGCAGCAGGATACCGGCCGTATCGCCGGCATGATCCAGGCCGATCAGGCGACATCGTTCCAGGCAATGCAGCCGAAACTGGCCGCCTTCATCGAGATTGTCCGCGCCGATCCGGCGGTCGCCAGCGTGATCGGCTTTACCGGCGGCAGTCAGCGCAATACCGGTCAGATGTTCATCGCATTGAAGCCGCTGGCCGAGCGCAAAATCAGCGCCGACGAGGTCATCAACCGCCTGCGCGGCAAACTTGCGCGCGTACCGGGTGCCACGCTGTATCTGCAGGCGACGCAGGACATCCGCGTCGGCGGCCGTTCCAGCAATTCGCAGTATCAATACACGCTGCAGGGTGATGACCTGAACGAGCTGACCGCATGGGGACCACGCGTGGTGGAAGCCTTGCGCACGGTGCCGCAACTGGTCGACGTCAACACCACGCAACAGGACAAGGGCCTGCAGATCACGCTGACGATCGATCGCGACACGGCGACACGCCTCGGCGTCACGCAGGCTGCCATCGACTCGACACTGTACGATGCCTTCGGCCAGCGTCAGGCATCGGTCATCTATGCGCAACGCAACCAGTATCACGTGATCATGGAAGTTGCGCCGCAATACTGGCAACGTCCGGAAACACTGAAGGATATTTATGTACGCAGCAACGACGGCGTGATGGTGCCGCTGTCGTCATTCTCGCGTTTCGAACCGACCACCACCACGCTGTCGGTCAGCCATCAGGGCCAGTTTGCGGCGACCACGATTTCGTTCAATCTGGCACCCGGTGTCGTGCTCAGCGATGCAACGCAGGCAATTAACGACAAGGTCGCCACGCTGAACATGCCGAACACCGTACACGGCAGCTTCCAGGGTACGGCCAAGGTATTCCAGTCGTCGTTCGCCAGCCTGCCGTTCCTGATTCTCGCATCACTGGCGACGATCTACATCGTGCTCGGCATGCTGTACGAAAGCTATGTGCATCCGATCACGATCCTGTCGACGCTGCCATCTGCCGGTGTCGGGGCAATTCTCGCGCTGCTGCTGTTTCACATGGACCTGTCGATCATGGGCTTCATCGGCATCATCCTGCTGATCGGTATCGTCAAGAAGAACGCGATCATGATGATCGACTTCGCGCTCGTGGCCCAGCGTACGGAAAACCGCTCGCCGCGCGACGCCATTCATCAGGCCTGTCTGCTGCGCTTCCGTCCGATCATGATGACGACCGCAGCGGCATTGCTCGGCGCGCTGCCGCTGATGCTCGGCACCGGCACCGGCTCGGAATTGCGCCGCCCGCTCGGCGTCACCATCGTCGGTGGCCTGATCGTCAGCCAGATGCTGACGCTGTACACGACACCGGTCGTCTATCTGTACATGGATCGCTTCAGCACATGGAGCCATCGCACATGGTCGCGCTGGCGCGGTCGTCCTGCGCATGCAGCGGACGCAGTAAGTTAATAGATGAAAAAAGAAAAAGTATCTGGAGGTTGGATGAAATTGCACGGCCATCAAATGAAACTGCTCGCCGTTGCCGCATCGACGGTATTGCTGAGCGCGTGTGCAGTCGGTCCCGATTACGTGCGTCCCGAGGTGGCGCAGCCAACGGCCTTCAAGGAAGCCGCCGGCTGGAAGACGGCCGAACCGCGCGATCAGGAAATCCGCGGCAAGTGGTGGGAAATCTATAACGATCCTCTGCTGAATTCGCTGCAGGAACAGGTCACCACCTCCAATCTCAGCCTGGCGCAGGCAGATGCCGCGTACCGTCAGGCACTGGCGCTGGTGCAGGGCGCGCGCTCCGAATTCTTTCCGACCGTCGGTGCGGAATTCGATGTCACGCGTTCCAGCAGCGCGACCGTGCGCAACAATCAGCTGACGACATCGAGCGTCTCTTCCGGCGCGCGTACCAATCACTCATTGTCGATGAATGCAAGCTGGGAACCGGATCTGTGGGGTCGCATCCGCCGTTCGGTCGAAGCCAGCAGCAACAGCGCGCAGGCCAGCGCCGCCGATCTGGAGAACGTGCGACTCAGCATGCATGCGCAACTGGCGCAGAATTACTTTCAGTTGCGCGCACTCGATTCGCAAAAGGATTTGCTGGATCGCACGCTGGCCGACTACGAGCGTTCAGTACAACTGACGCAGAACCAATACGCGGCCGGCATCGTCGCGCGTGCCGATGTCATTCGCGCCCAGACCCAGCTGAAAACGACGCAGACGCAGGCACTGGATGTCGGCATCCAGCGTGCGCAACTCGAACACGCAATTGCGCTGCTGGTCGGCAAGGCACCAGCGGAATTCGACATCACCGTCGCGCCGCTGACTGCATCCGTACCGTCGATACCGCTCGCTGTACCGTCCGCACTGCTTGAGCGCCGTCCGGATATTACCGGCGCCGAACGCCGCCTTGCTGCCGCAAATGCGGAAATCGGCGTTGCCAAGGCTGCATGGTTCCCCTCGCTCGGACTGGCGGCCAATGTCGGTTACCAGAGCAACAGCATGTCGAACCTGCTGTCGTTGCCGAACCGCTTCTGGTCGATCGGTCCGTCGCTGGCGCAGACATTGTTCGATGCCGGTGCACGTCGCGCACAAAGCGATCAGGCCATTGCTGCCTACGATGAAAACGTCGCGATCTACCGGCAGACGGTGCTGACCGGATTCCAGGAAGTCGAAGACAATCTCGCCGCCTTGCGCATTCTCGAACAGGAAGCGCAAACACAGGATGAAGCTGTGCAGCTAGCACGTCGCTCGGTCGAACTGGCAACCAATCAGTACAAGGCCGGCATCGTCAGTTATCTCGATGTCATCACGGCGCAGGCAACCGCGCTGAGCAGCGAAACCACTGCCGTCAATATCCAGAATCGCCGTCTTGCTGCCAGCGTGTTGCTGATCAAGGCACTCGGTGGCGGCTGGCGTGCAGCATCGTCATCGGCGATGCCACAACCGCCATCACAAAACAATTGAAGGGAAGCCCGGATTTCTCTCGATAGTTTAGCGAGATCCGTGCGAAACGTCGGCAGACAAAAGAGTCGTGTCATACCGGTGGAATACGCGAAACATGAAGTCGCTGTACCATGCTGCAGCGGCCTTCATGTCACACGACATGTCTTCATCGTCTGCCGCTTTTCCGGATTTCTTCATGACCGCCCATACGTCTCAATCGCACACCAAGCTCGGCTCCATCGGCTTGCTGGTGCTCCTCGCTGGACAGCTGTTACCGCAAATTGATTTTTCGATCGTGAACGTCGCGCTCGATGCGATCTCGCACACGTTTCACGCATCGGAAACAGAACTTGAACTGATCGTCGCCGTCTACGGCGTCGCCTTCGCAGTCTGTCTTGCCATGGGCGGACGACTGGGCGACAACTTCGGTCGCCGCAAGTTATTCCTGTGGGGCGTGCAAATCTTCGGTGTCGCGTCGCTGCTGTGCGGACTGGCCGGCTCGATCTGGATGCTGCTTGCTGCACGGGTGCTGCAAGGCATCGGCGCCGCATTGATCGTGCCGCAGATTCTGGCGACGATTCACGTCGGCCTCACCGGCCACGATCATTCGCGAGCGCTCGGCTACTACGGCGCGATCGGCGGACTGGCCTTCATCGTCGGCCAGGTGCTCGGCGGCTTTCTGGTCTCGGCCGATATCGCCGGACTCGGCTGGCGCAGCGTGTTCCTGATCAACCTGCCGATCTGCATCGGTCTGCTGCTCGCCACGCCAAAATGGATTCCCGAAACCCGGCGTTCGATCACGGTCGATATCGATCTGATCGGTACCGCGTTACTAGCGATGGTCATCATCTGCCTGCTATTGCCGCTCGCGCTCGGCCCCGTCATGCACTGGTCATGGCCTTATCTGTTGATGCTGATGGCCGTTCTGCCGCTACTCGCGATTTTGTGGAAAGTGGAACTCGGACTGGAAAAACGCGGCGCACATCCGCTGCTGCCGCCGGCCTTGCTGCGCATCCCGAGCACACGCTTCGGCCTGCTGATCGCGGTACTGTTCTTTTCCAGCTGGAGCGGCTACATGTTTGCTCTGGCACTGACCCTGCAAAGTGGCGCCGGCCTGTCGGCACTGCATGCGGGTAACGCCTTCGTCGCGATGGGCGCGATGTATTTCATCGTCTCCTTGCTGAGCGCGCGCGTCGTCAAGCGCATCGGGCGCGTGCCGACCTTGATGCTCGGTTGTGCAATCCAGATGAGCGGGCTGCTTGGCCTGATGCTGACGCTGAAGCTGGTGTGGCCGCATCCCGATGCCTTCCACCTGATTCCGGCGACGATCCTGATTGGCGGCGGCCAGGCGCTGATCGTCAGCTGCTTCTTCCGCATCGGCCTGTCCGATGTGCCGACCGAACAGGCGGGTGCCGGCGGCTCGATGCTGTCCACCGTGCAGCAGGCGTCGTTCGGACTGGGTTCTGCCTTGCTGGGCGCGGTGCTGACACAGACGCTGCACTTCGACGGCAGCTATCTGCATGCGGCGGTCGCCGCGCTGGGTGCGGAGTTCTGCATCATGCTGGGACTGTTGATCAGCGCGGCGGTGTATTACCGTCGGCATAAGAAGAAACATCAAACGGAAGCGACGACGCAAGCGCGTTGATCATTTTTCCGTTGAATCATTCTCGGATCGGAACGCAATTCCAGCACACGTATATTTGCTGAACGCACCCGTGCAGCTCTGATTGTCATTGCACTGCCAAATATGATTTAAAAAGGCTTCTCTTGCAGGAAAAAACGAAAGAACGCCTTTTTCCCCTTTATATTCATTGGATGCCCGACGCACCCTCCCGGATAGATTGATCCTTTTGTCTGTTTTATGCCAAGGGGAGAATTCGATGGACGGAGTCAACAACAATCGCGGCATCGGCTCGCAGTACGGCGTCACGACGCGTCAGGTAAAAATCGGCGAATCATTCGCCGCCACGCTCAGCAGCGTCTCACCCGCCAGCGGATTGGACACGACGTCCACCGGCAGTCTGACGGACAATCTGAACGCCGCGCTGCGCGCCTACGGGATTCAAGTTCCGCCCAGCCTGCGTATCAGCGCCAGCAATGGAAAATTGTCTTTGGATGGCGATGCGCGCAACAACGCGTTCCAGAAAATGCTCAAGGACCAGCCCGATCTCGGCAATCAGCTGAACGGACTGCTTTCTTCCACGCAGATGCAACGCAAGACAGCGCTGGATGCGGCGATGGCAGCATTCGGCGGCGATTCGCCCAGCGCATCGATGCAGAATTTTCTGGACGATTTTGCACAGGCGGATAAATCGACCGCGTTCAGCATCAAGTTCAACGGTGCCGATGCAACGGTGGAAGAACGCGGCGACAACGGCTGGCAGAAAGTATCAGACCAGAAATCGTTCATGGGCGAACTGATCGCCGCCTATGTCAAATACACGGTGGCGCACGGCGTCACCAGCGTCGATCCGGACAAGAAAGATTCGCAGGCCGATCAGCAACTGAAGCAGGCACTGGCCGAAAAAAAAGCGGCGAGCTGACGCTACCGCTCACTCATCGCGCCGTCCACTGTGGCGATTATTGCGATAGCGGCCCGGCGTGATGCCCATGTATTGCTGGAATGCCTTGCCGAACGCCGCTTCGGATTGATATCCCACTTCCATGCCGATGTCTGCAGCGTTGCGTGTCGTCTGCAACAGCAGATCGCCGGCAATCGTCATGCGCACCTGTGTCAGGAATTCCCACACCGTCATGCCGGACTTGTCGCGAAAATGCCGTGCATACGTTGCACGTGACATCGCTGAAATTCCACCCAGCTCCTCGATCGTCCACGCATGGCCCGGTTCTGCCAGCAACGCCTGAATCGACGGTGCCAGTCGTGGATCGGACGACAGCGTCAGCACGCTTGCCACATTCGGATGCTTCGCGCTGTATGCGCGCAACGCCATCGCAAACAGCGCATGACTCAGTGCCGTGACAATCGCCAGTGCGCCCGGCTGGCGTCGCTCTGCCTCGTCGCGCATGAGCGAAACCAGCGCATGCAATCGCTGCGTACCGTCGGCATCGGCCAGCGACACATGCAACGGGTCGGGCAAGGTACGCAGCAGCAACGCCGCCGGACCTTGCGCGTAGTCGAAACGCCCGCACAGCAGATCGATATCCGGCTCGCCGCTGCCGACCCTTTCCAGCTTCAACAATCCATCGTGTGAAAAAGTCGGCGGCGTCGCCCGCTTCGCCCGCAGATCGATATCGCGTATCCAGTGCGCGCCACCTCTCGGAAACATCACGATGTCGCCGGCTTCCAGTGTCAGCAATGAACCATCCGGCAGTTCGATCGCACATCGGCCGCTCAACGCGAGATGAAAGAAGGCCACGGTTGGCGGCGATTCGTGCGGCAACGCGAATTTTCCTGCCAGCTGGCAGCGCAGTTCCAGACTTGCCTGCGGCCGGGCAAGCTGGATCAGGCGGGTCAAAGCATCCATGAGACGAATTCGCTAAAAATGAATCCGTAACAGTATTCATGATATCGGCTGATCGCGCAATACTCTGTCCATGGCAACGACATCTTGTCGCAGCCTTGATCAACCAAGGAGAACATCATGCTGGACTGGAACAACTATCGCACCGAATTAATGGGCCGCGTCGGCGAAATCGCAAAGATCACGCCGGATACGATCAAGGGTTATCAAACCCTCGCGGACGCCGCAGTCAAAGGCAATCGTCTCGATGCAAAAACCGTGGAACTGATTTCGCTGGCGGTCGCCGTCACCACGCGTTGCGACGGCTGTATCGCCATCCATGTGCCGCGCGCGCTGGAACAAGGCGCCACCCGTGAAGAAATCGCCGATGCGCTGAGCGTCGCCATTTCAATGAATGCGGGCGCGGCCCTGGTGTATTCGGCGCGTACCCTGGACGTCATCGCCGCCACGTCAACAACGGCCAAGGCTTGATGCAATGCGGTTCGCTTGTCGCACAGACAATCGAACCGCTGTTGCGCGGCAAGTCACAGACTCGGATCGAGGGAGGAAAACATGAATACAACAACCATAGAATCGTCACCGACCAGGAAGCGCCTTGGTTATCTGCCAGTCGCCTTGTTCGGTTCCGTCATGGGACTGACAGGATTGTCAGTCGCCTGGCGTTTTGCGCATGCGCAGTACGGCACACCTTTGTGGATCGCACACGCAATTGGCATCCTCGCCGTGCTGGCATTCATTGCGCAAAGCACCGGTTATGCGATCAAGGCCTTCACCGATTTTGCCGCCGTACGTGCAGAATTCGAACATCCCGTTGCCGGCAATCTGTTCGGCACGCCACTGGTCAGCCTGCTGCTGTTGCCGTTGTTACTGGCGGATATCAATCTGACGTTCGCACGCATCGTGTGGACTATCGGCGCAGTACTGATGACCATCTTTGCGTGGACCATCGTCTCGCGCTGGATCACGACGAAGCAGAAAATCGCCCATGCGACACCGGCGTGGATCGTTCCTGCGGTCGGCCTGATCGATATTCCACTCGCGATTCCCGCACTGGGCTGGCAGACGGAACTGCACAGCGTGATGCTGTTTGCCACCGCTGTCGGACTGTTTTTTGCGATTCCGCTGTTCACGCTGATTCTGGCAAGACTGATGTATGAAGATCCGCTGCCTTCGGCGATGCAGCCGTCCTTGCTGATTCTGGGCGCGCCGTTCGCTGTGGGTTTCGCTGCCTACGTTGCCACCACCGGCACCATCGATTTCTTTGCCGAAGCGTTGTACATGCTGATGCTGTTCATGACGGCTGTTCTGCTCGGCAGACTGCGTCACCTGCCGCGCTGCTGCCCGTTCCGTGTCGGGTGGTGGGCTGCCAGCTTCCCGTTGGCGGCAACCGCGGCGACAGCCTTGCGTTATGCGGCACATGCCGACAATCTGGCGACGGATGTCATCGCCGGCGTCTTGCTCGGTATTGCGACAGTGGTCATTCTGGGACTGGCGTGGCGCACCGTGACGGGTATCGCGAAAGGCGAACTGCAGACACTGACGACCTGATGCGCACGGCATTGCGCACGAATATTGCGACGTCGATTATGGCGTCGTGCCGTGCGCAATCGTCAGGCCGATGATGGTTTCGTTGCCGCTGCTTTTGGCAAACACGGTGCCGCCATGCATGACGGCGATCGCCTTGACGATGGCCAGGCCGAGGCCGTGACTGTTGACGCTGTCGGTGCGTGACGAATCGACGCGGTAGAAACGGTCGAACAAACGATCAAGATGACAGGCGTCGATCGGCATGCCCTGATTGCTGACGGTGACGGCGACGCTGTCGCGTCCATCCTCGATACGGATGACGATCTCCGAATTGCAGTCGCAATGCTGGATCGCGTTGTACAGCAGATTGGTGATGGCACGGCCGAACAGCGAGCGTTCGATCGGTGCCTGCGCATCGCCTTCGATGCGCAACGCGCAGCCGGCATCCTCCCGCAGCATTTCAAGAAACTCCGCGCTCTTCGATACCTCATCGGCAATCGACGTCTTCACCAGATTGTCGGCACGCATGCCGCGATCCGCCTGCGCCAGGAACAGCATGTCGTTGATGATGGTGCGCAGACGTTCAAGCTCTTCCAGATTCGACTGCAGCACTTCTTCCAGTTCTGCCGTCGTACGCTCACGTGACAGGATGACTTGTGTCTGACCGATCAGATTGCCGAGCGGTGTACGCAATTCATGCGCGACATCGGCATTGAATGTCGATAGTTGCAGATAAGCCTGTTCGACACGACTCAACGCCCCGTTGAATGACAGGACCAGACCGTTCAGTTCACTTGGCAGTTTGTTGACTGGCAACCGTTCGGATAAATTCCGCGGACTCAGTTCGCGTGCATGCTGCGACAGCCGATCGACCGCCATCAGGCTGCGACGTGCAATCCACCAACCGAGGCCTGCCACCGCAAGTACGCCGAAAATCGACGCAATGACCAGCGCCACGTTCAACGCATGACTGGTCGTGTCGAACGCACTCGGATCGACACCAACCGTCAGCATGACAGCGGGGCGATCGCCGAGCGGCGGCACTTCTTCGCTATACGTCAGGTAGCTGCGCGTCGGCGTGATGACGCGCTTGACGCCGTCGCCTTCATTCTTGATTTCCGCATCGGCAGGAAACGGCGTACCAAGGCGATAACGCGGATCATCGCCGGTCACCAGATACATGACCTTGCCGTCCTGCGGCGTCAGTTCCTTCAGCTTGCTTTCCAGCAGCGCCCACTTGTCGGTGTTTTCCATGCGCCGCGCGATCAGGCTTTCGACAAATTCGAAGCGTGTCAGGATTTCCTGCCGCTGATGGCGATGCATTTCATTGCACTGGATGTTGTACAGCACCACGCCTACCGTGAAGAACACGGCGGCAGCGGCGAGCGCGAACATCAGCGCAAGACGCCGTGCGATCGAGTGTGCTTCTCTGGTATTGGTCGCGGATTGATTCATGATGTCATTCGAATGCATCGCGCTTTTCTTCCAGCACATAGCCCATGCCGCGTATCGTGTGCAGCAGCTTGATCTCCGATGGCTCGTCGAGCTTGGTGCGCAGGCGCTTGATCGCCACTTCGACGACGTTTGTATTACTGTCGAAATTGACATCCCACACCATCTCGACAATCACGGTTTTCGAAAGTACCTGTCCACGATGCCGTGCAAGCGCGGCGAGCAATGCAAATTCCTTTGCCGTCAGATCAAGGCGTCGCATTCCACGCGTGGCGCGACGTGCGATCAGGTCGATATGCAGATCGGCGATGCGAATATGCGCCGCTTCCTGCGGACGGCCGCGTCGACTCAGCGCCTGCAGGCGCGCCAGCAGTTCAAGGAACGAAAACGGCTTGACCAGATAATCGTCGGCGCCGTTGCGCAAGCCATGAATACGATCATCGACTTCGCCGCGTGCCGTCAGCATGATGACCGGCGTTTCCTTCTCGCGACGCAAGGCCTGCAACACGGTAATGCCGTCGCGGCCGGGCAGCATGATGTCGAGCACGATGGCGTCGTAATCGCCGGTCAAGGCAAGATGCTGTCCGTCGATGCCGTTATTGGCAACATCAACTGCATAGCCTTGCTCAGTCAGCCCGCGCTGCAGATAGGCGACTGTCTTCGGTTCGTCTTCGACCAGCAGGATTTTCATGACGCGTCCGTTCCGGGAATTCCGATTAGCTGGACGAAGCCGCAGAAGCTGCGGTCTTCCTGGTTGAAGTTGCAGCAGGATTTGTCACAACGTCTGTATGCCAGCCGCCGCCCAATGCCTTGATGAGTCTGACTGTATTCAGCAATCGCTGTCCGCGCAACTGCACTTCCTGACGGCGATAGCCGAGCAGCGTCTGCTGCGCGACGACCACTTCCAGGTTTGCCGCGAGGCCGCTGTGATAGCGATCGGTCGACAGGCCGAGCGAACGATCGGCGCTGTCCGCTGCAATTTTCGCCGATGCACTGGCGCGCGTCAGGGCGGCGTCGCTGTTCAAGCCATCCTGCACTTCCTGGAAAGCGGTCAATACGCTTTGCCGATAACCAGCCACGGCCTGCTGATAACCTGCTTCGGCGAAATCGATATTGGCTCCCATGCGGCCGCCATCGAATATGGTCTGCGTCGCGCTGACGCCGATCGCCCACAGCAAGGCCGGCGCACTGAACAGATTGCCCATCTTGTTGGCATCGCTGCCGTACAAACCAGACAGCCCCAACGACGGGAAGTAGGCGCTGCGCGCCAAACCGATCTGCGCATTGGCTGCCGCCATTGCACGCTCGGCCGCGGCGATGTCAGGGCGGCGTTCCAGCAGCGAAGCCGGTGCCGTCAACGGAATCGCCGGCACCTGCGCCAATGTCGGATCGGCAGCCAGCGTGAAATCCGGCGCAGGCACGCCGACCAGTGTGGCAATCGCCGTCTGGTAACGTGCGCGCTGGTCTTGCAGCAGCGTCAATTGCGTTTCTGTTGCGGCGGTCAGCCCCTGTTGCTGATTCAGGTCGAGTCCCGATACCGCACCCAGTTCATGCTGCGCGTTGATGTAATCAAGCGCCTTGTTCTGTGCGGCCAGCGTCTGTTGCAACAGATCGATTTCCGCGTCGGCGGCACGCAGTGCGAAATAATCAGCGGCAAGTTCGGCCGTCAGGATCAGGCGTGTGTTTTCAAAATCCGCTTGCGCCTGTTCCATGCTGGCGACTGCGCCTTCGGCCTGGCGACGCACGCGACCGAACAGATCCAGCTCGTAATCGACGGTAAATGCCGCATTGAAATCATTCTGCACGATCGAGCTGTTGACCGAATTGCGATTGCTCAGCGGACGTTCAGCCGATGTGCGATTGCGTGTCACGCCGCCCTGCAAACCCACCGTCGGGAAGTAAGCGCTGTGCGCGACATTCGCCTGTGCACGGGCCTGATCGACGCGCGTTTGCGCAATGATCATGGTCTGGCCGCTCTTCAACGCCTGGTCCTGCAATGCATCCAGTTGCGCATCGCCGAACATCTTCCACCATGCGCCCTTCAGTTCGCCGTCGCGCGGATTGCCGGCCTGCCAGCCTGGTTCGGTTTTCCACGTCGTCGCCATCGGCGCCTCGGGACGCTGGTAATCGGGACCGACTGCGCAACCGCCCAGCGTCAGGGCGACCAGCAATATCGGTGCGGAAGCGCAACGCAGGTTCACGATGCGCTCTCCTGTTTCGCTGCCGGCTTGGCATCCCGGGCGTTATCGGCTTCGTCGACTTCCACGCTGACCATGTCGCCTTCGTTCAGCGAGTCGGCGGGATTGACGATCAGCTTGTCAGCCGCCGTGACACCGCTACTCAATTCGACTTGCACGCCCAGCTCGCGCCCGATCGTGACCGGTTGCAAGTGCACCTTGCCGTCGGCACCGACCACCGCCACGCGCAATCCTTCCGGGCGGAACAACAGCGTATTGCTCGGCACAGTCAATGCGGTCTGGCTGCCGCCGGCCGCCTTGATGCCGACTTGTGCATACGAACCCGGCAGCAGTTTGCCATCCGGATTCGGCAGGCTGATTTCTACCTGCATCGTGCGTGTCAACGGATCGATTGCACCGGCCGTGCGAGCAATCGTGCCGCGGAAACTTTCACCCGGCAGTTCGCGCAACGTGATTTCCGCCTTGTTGCCGGCCTTGACCTGCGGCGCATAATTCTGTGGCACGAAGACATAGACGCGCAGCGGATCGCTCTTCGCCAGCGTGAACAGGATGCGGGAGCTGCCGCCGGCATCGACCAGATTGCCGATATCGATATTGCGACGCGTCACCACGCCGGCGAACGGTGCGACGATGCGGCTGTAGCCAAGTTGATCCTGCAGGCGCTGCACGGTTGCCTTGGCAGACGTATCGGCGGCGACCGCGACGGCCAGCGCATTGCGCTTCTCGTCCAGATCCTGCTGCGAAACCGCATCGCGCTTGCGCAAGGCATCCCAGCGTTCGAATGTGCTCTTCGCCAGTTGCAGGTTGGTGATGGCCTGCGCCTGTGCAGCCTTCGCTTCGTTCAGCTGCTGCACGACTTCCGGCGTATCGAGTTGCGCCAGCAAGTCGCCCTGCCTGACCTGATCGCCGATGTCCTTGTACCAGCGCGTGACGTAACCGCTGGTACGCGCATAGATCGGCGCCTCGATGCTGCCTTGCAGCGTGCCGGGCAGGCGCATCAGGCTGTCTTCCGCCGAACTCTTCGGACTGATGACGCTGACATAGCGCATCTGCTGCTCGCGCGATGTTTCGGCCAGCGCACTGCCTTTGGCAAAACGAAGGCCCATGACGATGAGACCGCCGACCAGCAACACGCCGAGAATCAACAATGCCACACGCTGCGTGCGCTTCAACAGACGAATCCGGTTGAAACCGCGCGCGCCTTCATGCGCATGCAGTCCGTGAATCCCGATGGATGAATGACGATTTTCGGACATGTTAGTGACTTTCTTGAACAACAACTGAATGAGGTGGCGGCAGGCCTTTTTTGGCGGCGCGTCTGGCCAGGAATTGGTGAACGCCCGCAAACACCAGCGGCACGAAGAACAGTGTGGACACGGTCGCAAACAGCAGGCCGCCGATGGTGGCGCGACCGAGCGGTGCATTCTGCTCGCCACCGTCGCCGAGACCGAGCGCCATCGGCAACATGCCGATGATCATCGCCAGCGCCGTCATCAGCACCGGACGGATACGCGTCGCGCCCGCTTCCAGCGCTGCCGACAGCGGCAATTCACCGGCCAGCAATCGTTGCCGTGCGAACGACACCATCAGAATACTGTTGGCCGTCGCCACGCCCATTGTCATGATCGCGCCCGTCAGCGCCGGCACACTCAAGGTCGTGCCCGTCAGGAACAGCATCCACGCAATCCCCGCCAGCGCCGCCGGCAACGCACTGATGATGATCAGCGGATCGATCCATGACTGGAAGTTGACGACGATCAGCAGATACACCAGCACGATCGCCATCACCAGGCCAATACCGAGACCGATGAACGACGACTTCATCGTTTCCACCTGGCCGCGCACGGTAATCTTCGAACCTTTCGGCAATTGCGCACGAATCGGTTCGATCGCTTTTTCAACATCGGATGCGACCGAACCGAGATCGCGTCCGCTGACGCTGACATACAAGTCGACGACCGGCTGAATGTTATAGCGCGACACGATCGCAAGCTGACGATCCGACTTGACCGTGACCAGATTGCTTAACATCTGCGTCGGCACAGCCGTGTTGCCGGTGCCGACCGGGATCTGCAGCAGCGAATCAAGCGAATCGATGTTGTACTGCGGCGTCTGGATCGAGATGTTGTACGAGATACCGTTCTTCGGATTCAGCCAGAATGCCGGCGCCGTCTGGAAACTGCCGGACAACGGCACCAGCACGTTCTGCGCCACGTTGTTCGCATTCAAACCGAGTTGCTGCATCTTGCTGCGATCCATGTCGAGTTGCATCGTCGGCTGGTCGATGCGCTGATGCACGTGCACGTCGACCGCGCCCGGTATTTTCCTGATCTCGTTCTGCAACAAACTGGCGAGGCGATAGTTCTCGACGATGTTGTTGCCGCTGAACTGGATATCGATGGCTGCGGGCAAACCGAAGTTCAGGATCTGCGTGACAACATCGGCCGGCTGGAAAAAGAACTCAATGCCGGGGAAACGCTTCGGCAGTTCGCGCCGCAGTTCCTGTACATACTTGTCCGTCGGCGCATGACCTTCGCTCAATGCGATCTGGATTTCGCCATCCAGCGTGCCGATGGTGCCGGCATTGCTGTACGACAGATTGATACCGGAATAAGGCAGGCCGAGATTGTCGAGTACGTTTTCCAGTTCGTCGGCCGGAATCTTCTCGCGAATCACCGCCTCGATCTGGTCGGCCAGACGCGCGGTTTCCTCGATCCTTGTTCCGGTCGGCGCACGGAAATGCAAGCGCATCAGGCCGGCATCCACGCTCGGGAAGAAGTCACGGCCAAGCACACCGTACAAACCGGTCGACGTCACGCAGAACAGCAGGAAAGCCACGCCGTAAAACCGGCGACGCGGCAGCAGCGTGCTGAGAATGACGATATACACGCCGCGCATTTTCTCGAACTGCGCATCGAACTTTTTGTACACCCGTTCCAGCATGTTCGGTTTGTGATCCGGCCCCTGGTCGCCATGCTTGACGTTGCGCATGAACAGCATCACCAGCGTCGGCACCAGCGTACGCGACAGGATGTACGACGCGATCATTGCGAAAATCACCGCCTCGGCGAGCGGCACGAACAGGTAACGCGCAACGCCGGTCAGGAAGAACATCGGGACGAACACGATACAGATACACAGCGTCGCCACCAGCGCCGGAATCGCGATCTCGCCGGCGCCTTCCAGAATCGCGGTTTCGAGATCGTGACCCATGTGCAGATAGCGCTCGATATTCTCGATCGTCACCGTCGCATCATCGACCAGAATGCCGACCGAGAGCGCAAGCCCGCCCAGTGTCATGATGTTGATCGTCTCGCCCAGAGCATAAAGCGCAAGGATCGACGACAGTACCGACAGCGGAATCGAAATCGCGATGATGCAGGTGGTACGCCAGTTACCGAGGAACAGCAGGATCATTGCCGCCGTCAGGCAACCTGCGATCAAACCCTCGTGAATCACACCGGTCACGGCCGATTTGACAAAGATCGACTGGTCGAACAACGTGACCAGGTCGACGCCATCCGGCAGCGTCGGCACTATATCGCTCAATGACGCTTTCAGGTTATCGACAATCTGCAGCGTCGATGCGCCGCCATTCTTCAGTACCGACAGCAGCACGCCGCGTTCGCCGTTGTGGCGAACGATATTGGTCTGTGGCGTAAAGCCGTCACGCACATGCGCCACTTCGCCCAGATAGACCGTCGCGCCGTTGGTGGTGCGTACCGGCAGATCGTTCAGCTCATCCAGCACGCGCGGCGAACCGTTCATCTTGACCGTGTATTCGGTATCGCCGAGCTTTGCCGTGCCGCCCGGCAGGATCAGGTTTTGTGCGTTGACGGCATTGACCACATCGGTCGGCGACAAGCCCTTGGCCTGCAATGCCTGCGAATCCAGATCGACCGATACCACGCGACTCTTGCCGCCATACGGATAGGGAATCGCCACCCCTGGAATCGTTACCAGCTTGGTGCGTACCGAGTTCAGCGCCGTATCGAACAGCACCTGTTCCGACAGGGTCTTGCTCGACAAACCCAGCTGGATGACGGGAATGCTGGAAGCGGAATACTGGATGATCAATGGTGGCGTGGTGCCCGGCGGCATTTGCCGCACGATCACCTGCGCAACCGCCGTGACCTGCGCAATCGCGGTCTGGATATTCGCCTTCGGCTGGAAGAAAACCTTGACGACCGCCACACCGCCCAGCGTTTGCGATTCGATGTGTTCGATGTCGTTGACGGTCGTCGTCAGCACACGCTCGTTGGTCGCCGTGATCCGCTGGCCCATTTCTTCCGCCGACATGCCGGTGTAGTTCCAGACGATGCTGATGACCGGAATATCAATCTCGGGGAAGATGTCGGTCGCCATGCGCGTCAGCACAAGCGGCGTGGACAAGAAGATCAGCAGCGCCATCACAATGAATGTGTATGGCCGCCGCAAGGCGATTTTAACGATCCACATCGGGTAATTTCCGTTTCTGTCTAGGAGCACCCGAGGCCGGACCGCGACGGATGCATACCTTCGCGCGTCAACAGGCGAAGTCCGAAAGCGCGCAGAGCGCCACGAGGCAGCAAATATACCGCACCGTCAATGTCTTGTTGCTGACCGGAAAATGACAGAATTGTCAGTTTCGCCATCGACGGCTTCTTTCTACCATTCCCTAATATGCGCGGACGGCCGAAAAAGGCGGCAACTACGCTTGATTTCGGCTTGGTGTAATCTTCATACATGGAGCGCAAAGACGCTCCGCGATTGAAAAGACAAGGCGCCGGCAAGCCACTAGCCGCGACATATGGAGGAGACATGAAAAGGATCGCTTGCGCCTTGTTCGCGCTGTGCTTGGCGGCATGCGGACAAGCCGTGGACAACAACCCGCCCGAGATGTCGACCAGCCAACAGGTCAAACCGGCGGAGCCGGAATTTGCATTCGACGCACAACAATTTGCCGATGCATTCAACGCCGCCGCCAAAACGTACGGCCAATCGTTCCGTATCGCTAAAGTCGAGATAACGCATGGCGCGGTACATGACTATTTCCGCCAGGTCTTCTTCACCGGCCTGTCGCTTACTGCGGGCGTCTCGAAGGAAACCGGTCGCGTCGTCAGCATCACGGCGTTGGCAGAAGAAAATGGCGAACCGATGGATAAACAAGAAATCATCATCCTGTCCGAGATCGTCGCCACCGCAACCAGTCCGGCGCTGACGAAAGACAAGGCAGCCAAGCTGGTGATGGAAATGATGCAGGAGTCCGATAGCCGAAACGCAGCGCCGTTTCCGCAACGCTTCATCGACGATGTACGTTATGTGCTGCGCAATGACAGCGGAATTGGCTATTGGTGGATGGCGAGTCCGGCTTGACCCTGTGAAGATCAATATTCGACCGGCTCGCAACTTTTATCCTCAGCTTTTGGCGCACAAGGAACGAGCAATCACGATCAACGGAAGCGCCAGCAAACACCACGACAACGCGTCGTACCCATCGTCGCCGATCAATGCACTTACCAAACCAACTCCGCTGGCAATACCCAGCACGATCGGCCAGCGCCACATGCTTGCCCTTTTGCCGGACGTTTCACTTGCATTCGTGTCCATCGCACCTTTTCTCATAGTCACGCTGCGCTCCTTGTCGTCGAAGTCTCTTCCGTCAAACCCATCGATTCCACTTCGGGCAGTTCGGCAATGACCTGGCGTCTGCGCAGCCACAAATAGATACCGCTACCCAGAATCACGATCGTCACGATATCCAGCAACGCCCAAATGATTTTGAGCGTCAATCCGCCGTAATCGCCGAAGTGCAACGGCTGCGATAGAAAGAGCGTCTGCACATACCACGGCATCTCCCGCATGTCCGTCAGCTCGCCGTTTTCCGCATCGACCAGCGCCGGCATCAGCAAACGCGATGTCACCGGCGTATTGCCTTTCATGAAAACTCCGTAGTGATGCTGGCTGGTAAAAACGGTACCAGGAAAGGCAATGAACGACGACTCCATGTGCGGAGCTGCTTTTTCTGCGGTACGTACAGCGTTCTCTACCGACCCGATCGCACTCAACGGTTCGGCATCTTTGTAAGGCGCGATCATTTCCGCCAGTTGGCCGTTTTGCCATGCGTACAACATCACGTCGCTTAACGTGTTGATGACGCCCGTGACACCGACAACCATCGTCCACGTCAATGCGACGATGCCAAGCAGATTGTGCAGATCGAGCCATTTGACACGTGGCGAACGCGATTTGCGAATCGTGCCGAATTCCAGCTTGCGCGTGAACGGGCCATACAATACGACGCCTGACACAATCGCGACCACAAACAGCAAACCCATCAACCCCAGAAACAATTTTCCTGGCAAACCTGCAAACATGTCTGTATGCAATTTCAGCATCACATGCATGAACCCTTCCTGTTGCTGTTCCTCGTCAAGCACCTTGACCGTCCGCTCATCGTAGATCAACGCCTTGCGCGTGTCGGGCGAGGCCGTCAACGATTTGTTCAGGCCGACAAAAATCATGTGCGGATGTTCTTTCTTGTCCCAGGACAGGAACTGAATGACCTGATCGGGATAATAAGCACGCGCAGCCTCCACGATGCGGTCCAGGCTTTTAATCGGCGTGTCAGCCGGCATGACCGGCGCTTCCGCTTCACCGACAAGATGATCGATCTCTTCATGAAAAATCAAGGGCAGACCGGTGACGCAAAGCATCAACAAAAACAGTGTGCAAACCAAACTGCTCCATTTATGTATCCAGGCCCATTTCCTGATGGAAGATTGCTTGCTCACAAAAATTCTCCTCGTACCAAACGACATATCCGCCGGCCGGCAATGCCGGTGCGGCGGATGGTCGAAACAGCCGTCACTTCAAACGGCGGCATTGACTGACAATCAGAAATCCATCGTTGCGGATAACAGCAACGTGCGCGGTGCGCCGACATACAAAAAGCCCGCGTTGGATGAGGACCAATACGACTTGTCGAATGCGTTCTCGATATTGGCCCGCAGAGTCATCTGCCTGCCGCCAAGGCGTGTCTGATATCTCGCGCCCAGATCGAAGCGAGTCCATGATGGCAGTTCCACTCTGTTCGCCTGATCGGCATATTGATCACCGGTATGGACAACGCGCGCATTCAAAGCAAATCCGGTAATAAAGACGTTACTCCAGTCGGCGCCGAGGTTGACTTGTAAACGCGGTACGGCGACAGCATCCTTCCCTTCATTTACACCGCCCGGTGCACTGGTCAGTTTTCCTTGCGTATAGGCCACACCGCCTACCAGGCGAACGTCATTGACGACTTCGCCGAAAACGTTGAACTCGATACCTCGGTTACGCTGTTCGCCGTTTACCGAAAATACCTTGTTGAATGTAGTCGCACTGGGGCGTTCAATCTGAAAGACGCTCACAGTCGTCGCAAGTCGTCCCCAATCCATCTTGGCACCGACTTCGTGTTGTTTCGTCTTGTATGGCGAAAACATCGTGCCGGCGTTGCTCGTCCCGATGGGCGCAATCTGACCCGGCGATAGTCCCTCGATGTAGTTGGCATACAGCGACAGATTTTTATACGGTTGCACGACCAGTCCGACGACAGGAGTAACGGCCGACTTGTCGTAACGATCCCCAGAAGGCGTGCCCACTCCGAATGTAAAGGCCTGTTGCTCAACGTTCTGATGTCGTGCACCGATTGTCAGCTTCACCTTGTCATCCATGAACGACAACGTATCTGCCAACGCATAGCTCGTCAGCACGGTTTCGTTATAAGGCAACGTCTTTGGATTCAGTCCCGCGGTACTTGGCAAATCGCTGTAAACCGGCGCATACAGATTCGAATTTCGCGGCGACCAGAACGTCATGTAAATTTCCTGGTTTTGCTCGACACGCGAGTAGTTTGCCGCCAGTTTGTGTTTGACCGCACCCGTGTTGAATCGCAAGTTCGCACCAGCTTCGTAAGAATCGTCTTCGACCTCGAATACCTGCCACGCCGGCGCAGAACTGAAGTTGCCCGCGTTATCAAGCAACTCAGGATTACCCGCGATCGCGTCCATCGAATGTCTGCGCTTGCCCACCCCGCCGTACACTGTCAGGTCGTCCGTCAGATCGTACTCGGCGCGCGCGACGATTGTCTTGTCGGTCGCTTCCGAACGGCCGTAACCGGGATAGTTCAAATCGGAGTCAGGCGCTTTCGGCATATCAGTCACACCCGCACCGACCGAGAATTGTCGAACAACACGATCGATATCCTGATTTTGATAGATCAGATCAAGCGAGGTCCTTAATCGCTCGCCGCGATAATCCAGGCCCAGCGCATAGACCTGATCCTTTTGCTGCTGCTTATCAATCGCCGTATCGCCGTCACGATAGGCGCCGTTGAACCGCACACCGAATTGCCTGTTCTCCCCAAAGCGCCGGCCGATGTCGACTTGTCCACCGACGATCGATTCCGACACATAGTTTGCCGTAACGCGCGTCAGCGCTTCCTCCGGTGCGCGCTTTGGAACGACATTGATCGCGCCACCCACGTTGCCGCTTGTCGGCATACCGTTCAGCAAGGCAGAAGGGCCTTTCAACACTTCGACGCGCTCGGCCATTTCCACAGGTACGCGAAAATACGGCATCAATCCGTACATTCCGTTTAACGCGACGTCTGCACTGGTAACGCTAAAGCCGCGAATTGAAAAATCTTCATTGATATTGGTACGTGCGCTTGAAAGCCGAACCGATGGATCATCCATCAACAGATCCGACAAGCTTCTGGCCTGCTGATCTTCAATGGCCTGCGCCGTATAGCTTGTCTGGTTAAAAGGCGTATCCATGAAATTGGCATTGCCCAGCATGCCGACTCGCCCACCGCGCGCCACCTGTCCACCTGCGTAAGCGGACGGCAGGTCGGCGGTCGATGCGATGACATTCACGGCCGGCAACACGCTTTCAGCTCCGGCTGCCGCACCGACAGGAACAACGGTGAATGTTCGTTCGTCGGCAGCCTGCAGGCGCAGACCGGATCCCTGCAACAAATAATCCAACGCTTCGCGCACGGTCATCTTGCCCTTGATGGCCGGCGCAGACTTGCCGGCCGTTACGTCGCTGGCAAAAATAATTTGCGCTCCCGATTGACGCGCCAGCGCGTTCAATGCCTGGCTCAAGGGTTGCGGTGCAATATCCAGATCGACCGGGCCTGTCTGTGCCAGCACCGATGCCGACAGCATCACGCCGATCGCTGTCGCAATCAGCCGCCGCTGTAATTTACTCATCACATCTCCTGTATGAAAAAATGGCTTACAGGTGAGTAGCCGAGTCAGCTCGTCCGAATGTACACGTCGAGCAAAAAAAATTTCAGGATTGGCGAACCGCCGTTATGAATGGTGCAATATGACGGCAATCAGCTCGAAGGTTCGCTCTGATGCACATTGCGGAATAACCTTGAACCTGCGTCGTATCAGGGAGTCGCAGCAGTCTTCTCTTCGCGTGGCACGATCGCCACACCGCCATTGCCATCGCGATTGATCGCAACCGGTGCCAGCGTCGGCAGCAATGCCAGTAATTGATCGATGTTGTCGATATCGAACTGGCCGGTGATTCGCAAGCCGGATAACGCCGGCGACAGACGTACGGGGCCCTTCCGGTAACGCTGCAGTTCCATCACAACCGCAGCAAGCGGCGTATTGTCAAAATAGAGCTTTCCACCCTGCCATGCCGCAATCGCTTCCGTATCGACGCTTGCGGTTTTGCTCAGCCGATCGCCCTCGACTTCAACCGATTGTCCGGCATCGAGCAGCCTTGTTATCGACGGCGTGTCATCTGCCGACACCTGCACGCGGCCTTCCAGCACGGTGACCTTCGCGCCAATGTCCGTGTTGCGCACATTGAATACGGTGCCGATATCTTCAACGGTGGTTTGATGCGCGTAAACGAGGAAGGATTTCCAGCGCGAGTGCTCGACCTTGAACAAGGCTTCACCTTGCGGCAGATAAAGCCGGCGTGACCGCAGGTGATAATCGACGCGCAATGTCGATGCGGTATTCAGCGTTACTTCGCTGCCATCGCTCAGGACCCAGGTACCGCGTTCACCAATTCCTGTCGCAACTTCTTCGCTTTGATAGGCAGGATCGAGCCAGACCAGCGCGGCCGTCAGTGACAACACGGCAATCGAGGCCGCTGCGCGCGTTTTGCGCTTGCGTGCTGCCGCGCGCTTGACGATGTCTTCCACACTCGGCAAATGCGCACGCAGACCGTCTTCAAACAGCATCAAGGTATCGTCGTCAAGCGACGACGTACGCTCGGTCGCATTGTCGGACCGAGACGATTGAACGGACAAATTAGGTGTGACGGATGGTGGCATGCGTTATTCCGCATTCATTACCGGTGCGAGACCGGTCACCGCGCGTGCCATGTGACGCGCAACCATGCCGCGTGAAATGCCAAGCTTGATTGCGACCTCCGCCTGCGGCAGGTGGTACAGCTTGTGCAGGATAAACACATCGCGACAACATTCCGGCAATGCACGAATCGCCTGCAATAGTTCTTTTTCCTTCTGCTGAAAGGCGACAGCGATTTCCGCCCCGGACAATTGCGCGCCGGAAATCGACATCGTCTCCGGCAATTCCGCCACTGTCGTTACGACATCGGCACGCGCTTTTTCCACACGATAGCGATCGATGGCCAGTTGTGTGGATACGTGGCGCAGAAACGCCTGCGGTGTCTTGATATCGCTCGGCGGCCGCTCCAGCAACTGCACACACACGTCATGCAACACCTCTCGTGCAAAACTCCGATCGCCGAAGCGGCGACGCACATGATCCACCAGCTCATCGTAATGACGAACCAGCTCAGTCACCAAAGAGGAAGAGGAGTCGGAGTATTTGTGTAACACGACGCTGCTTTGCGAATCGAAATCGTCGGGCGATAGCCCAAGCCGATTCAACACGGCTCAGGCACTTATCTCACCCAAAATGAGAATTATTCTCATTTTATAGATTTGACGGGTCAGGAGCAAATGTCACGCGTGGCGTGTCGTGCAGATGGGACAACAATGATGGGAACGCACGTACTACAACGTGCTCAGGGCGATTGCCTTTTTGACAAAACGGGAAATACAACCTAGCGTGTGTGAGATACACCCACATCCATCGTCCCGTACATTTCCACGCCGGAACCACCGCTACCCGTATTTTGCGGATAACTCGCGTAGCCGCCGCAACCTTCCAGTACCAGCAGTACGGAAGCCAGAATAAATACCGCGCCGAGGAGTTTTCGATAACGTTGTTTCATCGTCTTGCCTTTTATAAAAGGGAAGGATGCCGCAATCGCATCAGGCTGGATCAGCAACCGCATCTGCCTTATCCTGATGCCCTTCCTTAATAAAGATCATACGCCTCCCATGCAACAAAGTATTCAAAATTGGCAAACCCGTCTGGTTGCCATTGCCACCGAGGAAAATCAGGACGACGGCGCACACGACATCAGTCATTTGAATCGCGTCTGGAAGACCGCACAGCAATTGCTGGCCGATCATCCGGAAGCCGACGCACTGGTCGTGCTAGCCGCCTGCTATCTGCATGACCTGGTCAATCTGCCGAAGAACCATCCGGATCGCGCGCAAGCATCGCGCCTGGCCGCGCAACGTGCATCCGACAAACTGACGGATGCCGGCTTCCCGACAGACAAGTTGCCAGGCGTCGCGCACGCCATCGAAGCACACAGCTTTTCCGCAGCGATCACGCCGACCACGATTGAAGCGAAGATTGTCCAGGACGCCGATCGGCTGGATGCGCTTGGCGCAGTCGGACTGGCTCGATTGTTTTATACGGCAGGCCGGATGGAATCGGCGCTTGCACATCCGACAGACGCGTCAGGCACGCAGCGCGATTTGAATGATCGCGCGTATGCGCTCGATCACATTGAAGTAAAGCTGGCGACGCTGCCGGCAACAATGCAAACCGCAGCCGGCCGTGCGGTGGGCGAAGAACGACTGGAATGGCTGCGGCAATTTCGCACCACGTTCATCTCTGAGTGGCAGTAACGCGAAGCCTCACGCAAGACAGCCAAACGCTCCGCATCACGATCATGCGGAGCATTCTCATTATTAACGTTGCCCCAGCGTGGTATCGCAAAAAATTTTTGGCGATCCATGCGGCAGTGAACGCCAGTATTGCGGCGACGCATTCACTGTACCGCCCAGCTGCGCAGCCGCGTGCCAAGGCCAGCGCGGGTCGTACAACATCGCTCGGACCATTGCGATAAAGTCTGCCTGACCGTTGGCAATGATGTCTTCCGCCTGCTGCGGTTCGGTGATCAGGCCGACTGCCATTGTGGTGACGCCCGTCGCCTCCTTGACCGCCTGCGCAAACGGCACCTGATAATTCGGCCCGGCCTTGATCTGCTATCGGCCGCAAATTTGCACCGCCTGTGTTGGTACTGGAATAGATATGACATTGTTTCGATTTGATTAACTGCGTTTTATATCCCCAAATACATAGCTTTCCCGCTCTCCGGCACGAAAGTACCGCCGAGATCGTGCAGGAAGCCATCTCGCCCCTTCTGCGGTGATGACGATACCTTGTCATATTACCCTCCACATCTAGATTCAATGCATCGTACCGGATTCGCGATAGGAACGACCACCCATGTGTAATCCACACGCACGCCCGACGCAATCGTCGTGCGTTCGCTCACCGCAAAATCCTTCGACAGACCCGCCGCCCACATGTGCACGGTAACCTGCATAACTAGACGACGCAGTGCGAGTCAATCCGCCGAAATCGATGCGTCACGAGCCATCGATCTGTTAGGCCCGACATCTGTCTGCCAACGAATTGCAGAGCAATTTCTAGCGCGTGGCAATTGAAGAAGATACAAAAACCGATTCAAATGTGCGATTTGACGACGCTATAAATGCCAATCGCTAATTCCAGTGGAAATTTGTTCTTCCATCCGACTATTGGGCGTCCGCAACTTGTGACAAATCCCCCCATGTATATGGGATATACAAAAAGACTCAAAAACTGCATTCTTGGCCCGGATATTTGCCATCAAGAAACACGATTTCACGTGTCACGTCTGCAATATCAATAACCCAAATCAAAAGACTTCGGACCTTTAGTGCGAATGCTTCGTATCGACACGAGACAGCCAAACCACTATGAATCTTATTAAAAGAAGAAATTTCTATCTAGCTCAAGGCTTCACTTTGCTGGAATTACTTGTTGTCATTGTGATTATCGGTTTGCTCGCATCATATGTCGGGCCTAAGTATTTTTCCCAAATCGGAAAATCTGAAGTCACATTAGCTCGATCGCAAATGGAGGCATTCGAAAAAGCATTGGATACCTATCGTCTAGATGTAGGAAGATATCCAACAACCGAAGAGGGTTTGCAGGCAATCATGGTTAAACCTTCCAATGCGACAAAATGGAATGGCCCTTATCTAAAAAAAGAAATTCCGCTCGATCCATGGGGTCAGGCATATCAGTATCGAGCTCCAGGGAAATCCAGTGATTTTGAATTGCTATCTCTAGGAAAAGACGGCCAAGCCGGCGGCGCAGATGAGAACGCCGATATCACTCTTCCATGATTGAGAAATCTGACCGTCAATGAAATTTGTAGCGCGAACGTTATCGTCAAATAACGTCATTACAGAAATCGTGCTTGAAGCTGAGGACGATGCAGATGCGCATCTTCAATTATCTCGTCAATCGCTTAAAGCGCTTTCGATCCGGCCATTACGAAAATTTGGTCTGTCATTTGGCTCTCCGCAACAAAAATTTTCCGTTCTGCTGTTCAGCCAAGAATTGCTTGCACTTCTCAAAGCTGGTTTGAGTTTGATTGAAGCATTAGAGGGTTTAGTAGAGAAAGAGACGAGACCAGAAACTCAACGGATCGTCAACAATATGTTAACTGCTTTGCGTGAAGGTAAGAAGTTCTCTACTGCTCTTCAATTGCAAGCATCCGTGTTTCCCGCGTTATATGTCGGGTTAGTTCAGGCAGCCGAAAACACTAGCAATCTTCCCCAAACTCTAGAGCGCTATATTCACTATCACCAGCGTATCGACCAGATTAGCAGCAAGGTAATCAGCGCCTCTTTATATCCAGTCATTTTGCTGTTGGTCGGAGGAGCAGTAACCGGATTTCTGGTCGGTTTTGTGGTTCCCAGATTCGCCGTTGTTTATCAAGGAACAGGCCGTAGTCTTCCCCTGTTATCTCAATGGCTTTTATATTGGGGAGAGTTTGCGGAAGCTCATGGCTCAATACTGCTAATTACTGCAATTATCTTAGGAGCGATGAGCTTTTTCTTTTTGAAGTCGTTCATCAAAAGCGGAAAATTATTTCAATTGATACAGCGCATTCCATCGATAGGTGACCGCTACCGCCTGTATCTTTTGTCTCGACTCTATTTAACTTTAGGTATGTTGCTTCAGGGAGGAATGCCAATTGTCCCTGCTCTACAAACCGTTCAAGGCGTGATTCCTGTCGACTGGCAAAACAGACTTGTCGCGGTTCGCTTCAAAATCGAATCTGGTCAAACATTGTCCAACGCACTTACAGAACAAGCGCTCACTACCCCTATTACAGTTCGCATGCTCCGAGTTGGTGAACAAACAGGTCAGTTGGGATACATGCTTCATCAAGCCGCGGAATTCTACGAAACTGACATCGCTAGATTCATTGATAGATTCATGCGAACGTTCGAACCTGCATTAATGGCTGCAATTGGCATTGTTGTCGGTCTCATTGTGGTTCTTCTCTATATGCCAATTTTCGATTTGGCGGGAAGTTTGCAATGAACGCTCCTGATAACCTTTTCGCTATGGAAGCTAGCATGTTCGAGGCAGCTCGCAGCGAATACCAGCGCTCAGGGCGAGATCCGCTCCAGATGTTAGAGACTTTATCTGGCTTTAGCAGCAGAGAAGTATTAAAACGTCTTGGCACACAATTCAATTGGCAAGTCTTAGAAACAGTGGAAATGCTGACTTTACAGCCAGCATTTGACCTTCTTCCTCTAGCAAAGTGCATAGCCAAAAAGACTGTACTTCTTCGCGACACAGACAACTCTACCGTTGCTGTCATTGACAATCCTTTTGACTCCGATCGATTAATTTGGCTGGAATCCCAAGCAAAACAGCATGTTCAAGTCCGTTTGGCTCTTGCTTCGGATATTCAGGCCTATTTGGATAAACAAGAAATTGGCGCGAAAGCAATTGATACCATTCTTGACCAGCAGGCGTCTATCAATCCCGAAGAAAAGCAATCTACATTGCTTTCTTTCAGCACTGTTAATGATGGTGCAAGCCCCGCAGTCAAGTTAGTCAATTCAACTCTCTATGATGCATTGAAAGCAGGAGCATCAGATATTCATTTTGAAAGTACGCCGTCTGGAATGACGACGAAATACCGGATCGACGGTGTACTAAATTTGGCAGCTGCGATTCATGGCAGCGAACTGGCAGAGCAAGCAATTTCCCGCCTTAAAGTTTTAGCCGAACTCGACATTGCAGAACGGCGAACACCACAGGATGGAAGTTTTAGAGTGCAGGCAAACGGAAGAGACATTGATTTACGAGTCTCCATCATGCCAAGTATTCACGGAGAAGATGCGGTCATACGGATTCTCGACAAAAGAGCCATGATTGAAGCGTATGGCAGTTTGACACTTCAGGCCTTAGGCTTCGACGTGGAATCCTTGGTAGAGCTAAGGGCATTGGCAGAAGCTGCGCACGGAATGCTACTGGTCACAGGGCCAACCGGTTCAGGCAAGACGACTACTCTGTACGCCGCCATATCGGAAACGAACAATGGCCGCGACAAAATCATCACCATTGAAGATCCTGTCGAATATCAATTGCCTGGTGTTTTACAAATCCCGGTCAATGATAAAAAAGGGCTCACTTTCGCGCGAGGCCTGCGCTCTATTTTGCGGCATGATCCAGACAAGATCATGGTAGGTGAGATTAGGGATGCAGAAACGGCCGAGAT
>NZ_DATMTD010000069.1:0-12367 GCF_035565035.1 Oxalicibacterium sp.
AATGCAATGCATATTCTGGCAGGCGGGCGTTGAATTTCTTACATTGATTTGTCGTCTTGTCCGATACCGGTAGTTCGCGCAGATGGCGAATATTGAACATGCCGATGGACGATGCAAGGCGCGACAAATTCTGCGTGTTCACGTATTTGTCCGGCGCGGTATTCCAAACAACTATCAGGAGACCACGATGTTTGCACATAACAAGCGATTGCAGTACACGGTCAGGGTGAGCGAGCCGAATCCCGGTTTGGCTAACTTGATGCTTGAGCAGTTCGGTGGGCCACAAGGAGAGCTGGCGGCGGCAATGCGCTATTTCACCCAGGCGGTTGCCGAATCCGATCCGGGCCGCAAGGATATGCTGTTCGATATCGCAACGGAAGAACTGAGCCATCTGGAAGTGATCGGCAATATTGTCGTGATGCTGAACAAGGGGGCGAAGGGAAAACTGGCCGAAGGCATCGAGGAAGAGGGCGAGATGTACCGCTCGATTACCGGTGCCGGTAACGACAGCCATCTGACACAGGTACTGTACGGTGCCGGAGCGCCGCTGACCAACTCTGGCGGCGTACCGTGGACTGCGGCTTATATCGACACCATCGGCGAACCCACTGCCGATCTGCGATCGAACATTGCTGCCGAAGCGCGTGCCAAGATCGTCTACGAACGGTTGATCAACCTGACCGACGACCCCGGCGTGAAGGAAGCGCTGGGATTCCTGATGACCCGAGAAATTGCGCATCAGAAGTCATTCGAGAAGGCCTTGTACTCGATCACGCCGAATTTCCCGCCGGGAAAACTGCATGGCATGCCCGGCTTCTCCAGCACCTATTTCAATTTGTCGCGTGGTTTGGGCGAAGAACGCGGTTCGTGGAATCAGGGCGAGAAATGGAATTTCGTTTCCGACCTCGACGATGCGCAAGCGGTGGACGGTGGCGACGGCATGGCGACTGTAGAACTGCCGACTGACGAAGCGGCCGTTGAGCAGATGATGGCAGCGCGTACCGCTTCCGATCCATCTGTGGACCCGCTTACCGGCGCCGAAATCGGCATGGGCGAAATGGAAACGTCCGCCAAGGCCGACGCACCAAAGAAAAAACGTTGATGTTGAATAACAAGACAGCCGTTTGCGCGGCTGTCTTTTTTTATTACGACAAAAAGCGCGGGACTCTCGCGTTTTTCTATTGCAGATAAAGGAAGACGGTCATGCATGCTGGCGATCGCGAGGCGACACGCTCATTCGTTCAGGAAATAACATGGCGAAGAGTGACAGGAATCCTGATTTGCCTCGCAGGTGGTTTGCTTTTGGTGAACGATGTCATGCAGCAGTTGACGTGGAACGCCAACATGCGCGGGGCGCTGCTCGGCGGTGGAACGGCGGCGCTGGCGACGGGACTTGGCACCTTGCCGGTATTGTTTTCACAGAAATTTTCGCAACGCACGTACGATGGTTTTCTCGGTTTCGGCGCCGGCGTCATGCTGGCAGCGACTGCGTTTTCGCTGGTGATGCCGGCTCTAGCTGCTGCAAAATCGCTCGGTGCGAATGCGAGCGAGGCCGGTCTGAGCATCGGTGGCGGCATACTGATCGGCGCGATCCTGATCCTGCTGCTGGAACGCCGCACCAGCGGCAACAATCTCGCGCCTGCGATCGATGATTCGGTCATCTATGCCAACTCGTTACGACGGACATGGCTGTTTGTCTTCGCGGTTGCTTTGCATAATCTGCCAGAAGGTCTGGCGATCGGCATTGCATACGCAGGTATCGACCCGGACAAGGCCGATATGCTGGCCACCGGAATTTCCATTCAGGACGTGCCGGAAGGATTGGTTGTCGCACTCGCACTGCGCAGCGTTGGATACGGACGATGGATGTCGGCTGGGTTAGGTGTGATATCCGGTCTGATCGAGCCGGTGGCCGCAGTCGCCGGCGTGGCACTGATCGGCGTTTCCCGTGATTTGCTACCGTGGGGATTGGCGGCCGCCGCTGGAGCGATGTTGTTTGTGATTTGCCGGGACATCATTCCGGAATCGCATCGTAACGGCCACGGCACGTTTGCCAGCTGCAGTCTGGTATTCGGCTTTATTCTGATGACGGTCCTTGATACCGCATTGGCTTAACGTGATCTATTTACGCCGGATTGCATGCGCGCCGAGCGCGAGGCCGACGCCGAACGCGGCGTACACCAGAAACAGCGATGGCCTGGAAAGGCGTGCCTCGTAACCCGGCTGCAGGCGGTACGGCGTCATTTTGTAATCGACAAAGCAGGCAACTGCAGAGGCGGCAAGTGATGCCTTCAGAGTAGTCGACGAATTCTTGCGATCCAGCAAGGAATCGGCATAGTGCTCAAACAGAATGGCCCAGAATGTGGCGCTGGCGTGATGAATCACATAACCCGGAGCAGTATATTTAAACGTGGGCGCGTCTTGACGCATCGCCTTGTCTCCCCACAGCCAATGGCTGATCGCATTGGTTGGCGCAAACAGGCTGCCGGTTTCGCGTCTGCCGCATGCAGCGAGTGCTGCAGTGGACAAGACGCTGGCGAATGCGCCGGAGACAATACCGTGCCGGATGGAATCATTCCAGTTCTTCATGGCGGCTCCTTGATATGGTTATCTAGTGATGCTTTTTTACCGGCGCAGTTCCGTGCGGAGAATGTGCAATGCGAATATTGATCACCGGTTCCAGCGGCTTTATCGGCCGACATCTGACGGACGCGTTGCTGAGGGACGGGCATCAGCTGGTCTGTGCAGTGCGGCGTGTTCCAGCCGGGAATGCACCGGAAGGTGTTCGTTACGTCGAAGCTGATTTCACGCGCGACCTGCTGCCGGAAACCTGGACGAACCGGCTTGAAAATGTCGATGCCGTCATCAATGCCGTCGGCATCATTCGCGAAAACGATGCACAAACCTTTGACGCGTTGCATACCTACGCACCGCGTGCCTTGTTCGCGGCGTGTGCCAGGAAAAAGATCAGGCTGATCGTTCAGATTTCTGCGTTGGGCGCAGACGACGACGCGAAAAGCCGGTACCACTTGAGCAAAAAGGCGGCAGACGATTTTCTGCTCGCAAACAACTTGCCGGCAACGATTCTGCAGCCGTCGCTGGTGTACGGCCCCGGTGGTGCCAGCGCAGCGCTGTTCAATACGCTGGCGACCATGCCTTTCCTGGTGAAATTCGGACACGGCAGGCAGATGGTGCAACCGGTCCATGTTGACGATGTGGTTGACGCCGTGCGCGCGGCACTGCAAAGAATCGATCAACCGCCGACCAGGATCGCGGTCGTCGGCCCTGTCGCGATGACATTGACCGACTTCATCGTTTCGTTACGCACCGCGATGCATCTGAGACGCCCGATGATCGTGCCGGTTCCGCTTGGCATGGCGAGATTGGCGGCGCGGCTTGCGGGGCTTTTCAAGAGTTCGCCACTGGACGGGGAAACTTTCGGCATGCTGGAACGCGGCAACACGGCGGATAGCGCGGCGGTATGCACCCTGGCAGGCAAAGCCCCCCGTGGTGTTGCGCGTTTCATCGCACCGGCCGATGCATTGAACGTCCGTCTCCAGTCCCAGATGAACTGGCTCTTGCCTTTGTTGAGGGGAAGTATCGCCATGGTCTGGATGGTGACTGGCGTTCTGTCGCTTGGCATTTATCCGATCGAAGACAGCAAGGTGCTGCTCGAAAGAACGGGAATACCGGACACGTTGCAGCCATTGATGTTGTATGGCGCAGCGCTGCTGGATATCGCAATCGGCATCGCGATCCTGTTCATTCGGCGCAAATGGATTTGGGTGGTGCAGCTTGCATTGATTCTTTTTTACTCCGCCGTGATTGCGTGGCGTCTGCCGGAATTCCTGTTGCACCCTTACGGTCCGGTGTTGAAAAATCTACCGATGCTCGCGGCGATCTGGCTGTTGATGGCTCAGGAGAAACGTTGATGGATTACGTTACTGTTAAATGGCTGCACATCCTTTCATCGACGATCCTGTTCGGTACCGGCATCGGATCGGCGTTTTATCTGCTCGTCTCGAGTCTGGGCAACGACGCTCGTACGGTTGCCGCTGTCGCGAAATATGTTGTGATCGCCGATTGGTTATTTACCGCAACCACGGCAATCATTCAGCCGTTGACAGGTTTTTACATGGTGTTCATGGTCGGCATGCCGGTCGGTAGCAAATGGATCATGTGGTCGACCGGCTTGTACGCGGTCGCGCTGTGTTGCTGGTTGCCGGTAGTGTGGCTGCAAATGAAATTGCGCGACCTGGCCCGGCAGGCCGCGGACGACCATACCGGATTACCTTTGCAATACTGGCGTTACTTCAAGATATGGGCCGCACTCGGCATCCCGGCCTTTTTTGCCTTCGTCGCCATTTTCTATCTGATGGTGGCGAAGCCGCAGTAATGCGGACAGTAATACCGACAAGCGATGCCGACGAGCGATGCCAACGATTCCGACGACGTCAATGAACGTGCGCCGCGTGCTTTGCTTTCGTAAAATGACGGACAGCGCAGATTGCCGTCGCGACACCTGCCACCATCGCGACCGTGCTGCCGGAAAAACCGACGATGGTATCCGCAGCGATTCTGCCGGCTTTCGGCGCGACCAGTTGCATGCGGCGCTTTGTCATCTGCGTCCCGAGTTCGCGCAACCGCGATTTGTCCATCATCCGCTCGGCTTCGGCCAGCAGCACGGTTTCCTCATCGGCCACGTGATGAATCACATCGCGCATCAGTTCCATTACCAGCTCCTGATGACGTACCTCTTTGGGATCCGTCATCCGCAATTCGGCAATGATGCTGCGCATCTCGTCATGCTCGGGCACACTTTTCTGGATAACCGGCTCTTCACCGTTAAGCAGCCTGATGGCCGGATAAAAAATTTCTTCTTCCAGCGTTGCGTGAATTTCAAGCGCGTTGCAGATCGTGTCGGCCAATGCCTTCCTGACCTTCGGACTTTTATCGAGCGTGTATTGATGAAAGGTCAGCAGGACATGCGAATGATCGAAACGGATCATGTCGGTAACGGTTGGGGACAGTTTTGCTGAAAGCATGTTTCCTCCGGCGGCGTGGCGGTTGGCGGCGGTGTACCGAATGCACTTACCGTAACGCGCCGTCGGGGAACCGGAAATCGGATATGTCCTTGTCGTGCTGTAGGAATTTTGCCGCGACGCGATGTTTACGCTGCGTCACGGCAAGTTTTGCTAGAAACGGGAGGTGAGTAGCGTCAGCGTCTGGACCAGCAAGCGGCATTCCTCCGGATTGCCGATGCTGATGCGCAAGTATTGATCGATACGCGGATGCTTGAAGTGGCGGACGATGATTGCCCGTTCGCGCAGGCCGGCAGCGAGTTGCACAGCGGGTATCGAGGGATGGCGGGCGAAAATGAAATTGGCACGTGATGGCAGCACGGAAAACCCAAGCTTCTCCAGCTCGGCGGTCATTTCTTCGCGACTTTCCATGATGGCTTTTGTCGTCTGCCGGAAATAGGCGTCGTCGCCATAACTGGCGACCGCGCCGGCTACGGCAAGGCGATCCATCGGATAGGAATTGAAACTGTTTTTCACGCGTTCCATGCCTTCGATCAGCGCGGCGTTGCCGACCGCGAAGCCGACGCGCAGGCCGGCCAGCGAGCGCGACTTCGAGAAAGTACGGACGACAAGCAGGTTGGGATACGCATGGATCAGCGGCATCGCGCTTTCGCCGCCAAAGTCGACGTAAGCTTCATCGACGACGACAACGCTATCCGGCTTCGCGTTCAGCAGTGCCTCGATTTTTGCGAGAGGAAGCGGAATGCCGGTCGGTGCATTCGGATTCGGGAAAATGATGCCGCCGCAGTCGCGCTTAGCGTACTCGGTCGTATCGATTTCCATTGTGTCGGTCAACGGAATTTCTTCGTAATCGATGCCGAACAGGTTGGCATAGACCGGGTAGAAGCTGTAGGTGATGTCCGGGAACAGCAATGGCGACGAATGCTTGAGCAGCGCCATGAAGGCGAAGGCCAGTACTTCGTCGGAGCCGTTGCCGACGAAAATTTCGTTTGGCTGCACATCGTGGTAATCAGCCAGTGTCTGTTTCAGCACGCTGGAATCCGGGTCGGGATACAGACGCAGCGCATCGGCGGTAACGGCATGCATCGCCGCCATGACGGCAGGCGACGGCGGATACGGGTTCTCGTTGGTATTGAGCTTGATCAGGCCGGCGATCTTTGGCTGTTCGCCCGGCACATATGGCGTCAGGGTCCGCACCAGCGGGCTCCAGAATTGACTCATGACTGCATTCCTTTATCGATGAACCACACATTTTATAGGAGCCGGCCTTCTGGTAGAGTGCCGCCATGACAAAATTGACGCTAGACCGGATCCTGCAGTCGCAGGGATACGGCACCAGAAAATACTGCCGCGGCCTTATCGAGGACGGCGAAGTCACGATCGGCGGTGAAGTGGTAACCGATTACAAGGCTGCTTTCGACACAGAAGGGCTGGAGTTCACGATCTTCGACGAGACATGGCTGTACCGCGAGCATGTCTACATCGTGCTGAACAAGCCGGCCAACTTCGAATGTTCGCGCAAGCCCAGCCATCATCCCGGGGTGCTGACCTTGCTTCCCGAGCAATTCACCTGGCGTGAACTGCAGCCGGTCGGACGTCTGGACCACGACACTACCGGCATGCTACTGATGTCGGATGACGGTCCCTTCATTCATGCGCAATCCTCTCCGAAGCGGCATGTGCCGAAGGTGTATGTGGCGACCACGCACGAGCCGGTGACGCCGGAACTGGTTGCGCAATTGCTGGAAGGCGTGCAACTGCACGACGAACCGGCGCCTCTTGCGGCGCAAACTTGTCGCATGCTGGGCGCGAACCAACTGGAAATCGTGCTGGAGCAAGGCAAATACCATCAGGTCAAGCGCATGCTGGCCGCAGCCGGCAATCATTGCTCGGCGCTGACGCGTGTGGCAATCGGGGAGTTGACACTGGCATCGCTGAACCTGCAGGAGGGGGAGTGGGCCTATCTGGATGCCGCGCAACTGGCGCTGCTGAAACCTTCCGACGCAATTTCCTGACGGGTAAGGCCGGCTGGTATTTGGCTGATATTCGGTCGATATTCCAGTTGGTATCGCGGCCGATTACGGGCCGCCTTCGTCTGGCGAATCCGACAGTGTGTGACATTGCATCACGGTGATTGTTAATTTCGGTTAAACGTGCGTCTTCTGCGATCTATCGATCATGGCATTGGGCTATGATCGATTCGATACTCATCGAGGACTGCAACGGTAATGCACGCAATCAAACCTGTCATTCAGCTCGCCAAGGAGCGTGCCTTATTCAGATTCTCTGCCCTTGCGTCGCAGATGCTTCAGGATGCCAGCGCCAGCATCGCGCAAACGATGCCTATTGCCAAATCGGCGGCCGAACAAAAAGCCATTTCGGCATCAAGAGATTTCATCGCCACATTCGGCCCGACCTTTCTCGCTCGTTTGAAAACCAGTTACACCGGTTATGTCGAACGCGGCATGCAGACGATGTATCGCGACCTGCGCAAGGAATTGCAGGACGTCTCGATCGATACGCTGGCGCTGGTGGACGATGACACCATCATGCGGCAGATCGAAGTCGAACGCCGTGTGCTTCGCCTGCGCGATGCCGACCAGCAAAGTCTGGGGCGGCTGAACCTGATGATTGCGCAGTTGCATGACGAGCATAGTGTGCGCGAACGCGAAAATCCCTTCCGTCCCTATCTGATGGCACGTGCGCTGCACGATGTGTTGTGCGACATGACGTCGTCGCCCGACGTGTGCACAATGCTGTTCGATCACATGTCCGGCGCACTGGCATTGCAGTTGCCCGAGTACTTCACCGCGATCCGAGCGGTGTTCGAGGCGAACGGCGTACAGGTTCGCCTGCTGGCGCGGCCGTCCGTGATGAGCCGGCAGGATCGCGAGATGCTGTCGTCTGCACAAATGAATCAATCCGCGTTTCAAAATACGGTCATGCCGGCGGCAGCGCTGCCGGCACTGGATCGCATTCTGTCGTTGTTGCAGCAAAAGGCGCCGGACAGCAATGGTGCCGGCAATCTTCACGCGGGAATGAACAATCTCGTCTCGTCGTCGCCGGCGGAAAACCGGGCGCCTTTGCAGGATTTCGTCTGGAAGATTTTCAATCAGTCCGCTGCTGCCAGAATGCCGGCGGCGCCGCGTTATGGAGGTGACACGACACAGCCGCAAGTTGCCAATGTGCGTTCACCCTTGCTGGACCAGCTGCATCTTCTGCAGCAGAGCGCAACGGATGAAGGCGCTCCGGTCAATGCAACATCCGATTTGCAAAGCGTGCTGGAAACGGAAAAACTGACGGAACTGGATCGGGTCACCGTCGATGTCGTGACAATGCTGTTCGATTTCATTGCGCACGATGCGCTGATTCCTGCGGCATATCGCGCGCCCATCTTGCAGTTGCAATTGCCGTTTATGAAGGCGGCCCTGTTGTCGCCGGATATTCTGCGGAAAACCGATCATCCAGCCCGGCAGGTGCTGGATCGCATGGCATCGGTCGCGATCGGGCAAACGACCGAGTCGGCATGGGGCAGAGATATTCTGGCAATGATGGAAAGTACTGCAGCCGATATCCTGCGCGACTTCGGCGAAGATACGGCAGTTTTCAATGAAGCACTCGGCCATTTGAATCTGAAGCTGGCACAACGTCTGAGCACTGCCGGCGAGGAAACGGTACAGGCCATTGCAGCACTCGACGAAGCAATGCAGAACCCGCAACAACACGAAGCGCTGGTCACACAGACCGTCAATGCGCTGCGCGAACGCATGTCCATCATGGAATCCGATTCGCGTGCAACGGAGTTCATTGTCAAGACGTGGAGTCGTGTGCTGATTCATGCGATTGAAGACGACGAGATCGACAGTAAACTCAGGCAGCAATATCGCGACGTTGTTCCCGATCTGCTGTGGAGTGTGCAGAGCCTGGACGGGGGCGAGCGCAGCACATTGATCAAGCTGTTGCCATCCCTGGTGCAGCGGGTGCGCAGCGGCTTGAAGCTGCTTGCAATGCCGGAAGAAGAAATGCAGCGCGTCATGGACACTCTGGTGGCAATGCATACCGAAGTGTTGCGTGCAATGCAAAGTGGCATTACGGTGCCATCGATTTCACTGGTGGCGTTACATCAGCATTTCGCCAAATTGCAGATCGGCGCGGCCGTGCCGGAAGAGGAGCTGGCAATTCACGCGCCGACCGTTTCGCCGCAACGTCTGCAGATCATCTTGAGAAAATCCGGCGTACCTGTCGATCTGCATCTGGATCGCGATATCGGCAGCCTGCTGAACGCGGACATCAAATGGCTCGCCGGCATGCTGCCGGGAACCGCGATTGAATACTGGAACGGTGAAAGCTATCGTCCGGCCATGCTGGTCTGGATCGATCCGCAGCAATCGTTTTATCTATTCAAACCGATGGTGCAGGATGAAACCATGCTGCTTTATTCATCAATTGCATTGATAAAAGGCTTGCGCGAAGGGTCGGTCGGCATGATCGAACATGCGCCGGTATTCGATCGGGCGATTGAATCGCTGCTGCAGAATGCCGATGGCGCATCCCAGGCATCGTCCTGACTGCCTTGATTGCCAGGTCCCTGCGGGTTCGCGATGTCGCGTTCTGCTCCGGCCATATGCAGCCGAAGCAGGGCCCTTCCTGCTCCCTGTTTTTCTTCCAGTTACTTGATGATGCGATAGCAGGGCGTGTACGTCATGCCCGGCAGCTTCATCCTGCCTTGCAGGACGAAGGACGACAGTAGCGCGTCCATCGGTTCCATGATTTCCAGATCGCCGCTGATTTCGAAGTGACCGTATTTCTCGATCGCGCGAATACCGCTTTCCTTCACGTTGCCCGCGACAACGCCGGAAAAGGCACGTCGCAGGTTGGCGGCCAGCAAATGGCGTTCCTGATTTCTATGCAACGACAGGTTGCGCATGTTTTCATGCGTCGGTTCAAACGGATGCTGGAAGGCGTGGTCGATCTTCAGCGTCCAGTTGTAGTAATAGGCATCGCCATTACTCTTGCGGAACGCGCGCACACGTGCAATGCCTTCCAGCATTTCGCGCGCGACCTGCGCCGGATCGTCGACGATGATCTTGTACAGTTTCTGCGCATCCGGGCCGAGCGTGATGCCGATGAAGTTGTCGATCTGGCGGAAGTAGTCTGCCGCGCTGGCCGGACCGGTGAAGATCAGCGGGAAGGGCAGCTTGGCATTGTCCGGGTGCAGCAGGATGCCGAGCAGATACAGGATTTCTTCAGCCGTACCTGCGCCGCCCGGGAAGACCACGATGCCGTGGCCGGTCCGCACAAACGCTTCCAGGCGTTTCTCGATATCCGGCATGATGACCAGATCGTTGACGATCGGATTGGGCGCTTCCGCAGCAATGATGCCGGGTTCGGAAATGCCGAGATAACGGCCGTTCGGAATCCGCTGCTTGGCGTGGCCGATGGTGGCGCCTTTCATTGGGCCTTTCATTGCGCCGGGGCCGCAGCCGGTGCAGATGTCCATGTCGCGCAGGCCGAGCTCGTAGCCGACTTTTTTCGTGTAATCGTATTCCTCGCGCGAAATCGAATGGCCGCCCCAGCAGACGACCAGTTTCGGATCGATGTGCGGTTGCAGCACATTGGCATTACGCAGGATGTGGAAGACGGCATCGGTGATGCCGGCAGACGACTCGATGTCGAATGCGGCGTTCAGCATGATCTCGTCATGGATAAACAGCACGTCGCGCATGACCGAGAACAGATGTTCGTGAATGCCCCTGATCATCTTGCCATCGACAAAAGCGGTAGCCGGCGCGCCCTTGATGTCGAGCTTGATGCCGCGTTCGCGTTCGATGATGTCGACAGAAAAGGACTTGTAGCGCTCCAGCAATTCCTTGCCGTCATCGGTACTGCTGCCGCTGTTCAGCACGGCCAGCGCGCAGTTGCGGAACAGGTCGTACAAGCCATCGTTGCGGGTATCCAGCAGACGGTGAACTTCGGCTTTGGAAAGAACGTCCAGGCGACCTTCAGGGGAGAGTTGCGTATCGACTACATCGTATGTCATGAGGCTTGATATCTTTGCGGAAATGAAGAGGTGGACGAAGCGCCAGCCTGCGGCGATCCGGCAAGTATAGCCGTTGCATCATTGCGGAGAAAGCAGGACTGGAAAAGCCGGAGGGAAAGACCGCATCGCCTCGATCGACGATGCGGCGAACAACATGGTGTCAACGGCCTGGAGAGAAATCGAACGCCGCCTTCAATGCGCGATAGGCCTTTTGCGCAACGACGGTATGAACCGGCGGGGCGACGGTGGTGATGACCGCGTACAGATCACCGGCCGGATCGCCGGGGATGCCCTTGCCGCGTACGCGCAGTTTGCGTCCGGCAACCGAGCCGGGTGGCACTGACAACTGGATCGAGCCTTCCGGCGTGAATACATGGGCGGTGGTGCCGAGCATGGCGGCGCTGGCGCTCAGCGGCACATCGACATAGATGTCGCGTCCTTCGACACGGTAGCGGCGATGCGGGCGAATCACGACTTCCAGATACAGGTCGCCGGCCTTGCCTTCACCGGTACCTGGAAATCCCTGGCCGGCCAGCCGCAAGGTCTGTCCGCCGCGAATTCCTTTTGGAATGCTGACTTTCAATATGCGTTTGGTCACCAGCGGCATGCCGTAATCGTCGGTCATGTAGGTCGGTATCGAAATACTGCGCGCGGTGCCATGATAGGTGTCTTCCAGGTCGATCTGGACTTTCGCATGCTGGTCGCTGCCATGGATGTTCATGCCGCGATGTTTTGGCGGCTGAAGGTCCGGACGACCCATCATCTCGTCGAGAATATTGCCGAAATTTTCGTGTGGCCGTTCCGTACGCTGTTCTGCGCGCTTTGCGTGATGTGTTGCGTCGGCCGTTGCTTCTTTTTCCCTTGCCGCAGAGCTGTAGCTGCGGCCCGACTGCGGCGGTTGCCGGGAGGATGAGGCACCGCTGCTTTCCCTGCGGCTGAAAAGCGGGCGCGGCATCTGGTCGTAGGCCAGACGCTTTTCGGGGTCCTTGAGGACGGCATAGGCTTCGCCGACTTCCTTGAAGCGAAGTTCGGCCAGCGGCTCGCGACTGACGTCGGGATGATATTTGCGCGCGAGTTTGCGGTATGCCTTCTTGATGGCATCCGTCGTGGCATCGGGCGGTACGCCCAGCGTTGCGTAGTAATCCTTGAATTTCATCTGTCAGGTTCTTTGGCAGCCTTGCGATTATTCATCCTGTCGAGAATTTCTTGTTATGCAGTGCTTGCTGCAGAAACATTCTGACATGACCCGGTTGGCGGATAACGAACGAATAAGACAACTATTGCT
>NZ_DATMTD010000070.1:0-4184 GCF_035565035.1 Oxalicibacterium sp.
GGTCCCCAGGCAACGATGACAACGGCAGCAACAAACGTAAAGACCAGCAATATACTGCTGGCCAAAAAGAGCGTGATGAAGCCGATTTCTGCGTGATTACTTCGTTCGCTAACGCCATTATTATTATCGTTATCCATGCCGGCCCTCCTCCCTCGCCTGAGCAATATGATTACTGCAAATAAATCATATGCATCCACTGGGCAATGTTCTGTGCGCTGCTTCACTTAACTGATGACCACGAGTAAACAACAACACAAACAAAAAGGCCTTGCACGGAGGCAAGGCCTGATTAACGAATTATGATCTGGAGCTTATAGCTGGGGATTCAGTTTTTCCGTTTTCGAATACAGTTTGTTCAAGGCAGATATATAGGCTTTGGCCGAGGCGACCACGATATCCAGATCGGCACCTACGCCGTTGACAATACGCCCGGCTTTCGACAGACGCATCGTCACCTCGCCCTGAGATTCGGTCCCTGTCGTAATCGCATTGACTGAAAAAAGCAGCAACTCTGCACCGCTCTCCACTTTCGATTCAATCGCATTGACGATCGCATCGACGGGGCCGTTTCCTTCGCCGCGGCAAATTTCTTCCTTGCCACCGATCGAAAACACCACTTGCGCTGATGGCTTGATGCCCGTTGCAGATTGCTGAGATAACGAGACGAAGTGGTAGAACTCCTGATCATGTGCATGCGGTTCATCGGAAACCAGCGCCATGATGTCTTCGTCAAAGATCTCCGATTTCCGATCGGCCAACTTCTTGAAGCGGACAAAAGCCGCATCCATTTCCGTTGCAGAATCCGGCGTGATGCCGAGTTCTTCGAGTCGTTGCTTGAATGCGTTACGCCCCGACAGCTTGCCGAGCACGATCTTGTTGGTCGTCCAGCCGACATCCTCGGCACGCATGATCTCGTAAGTGTCGCGTGCCTTCAGCACGCCATCCTGATGAATGCCAGACGCATGCGCAAACGCGTTGGCCCCAACGACGGCCTTGTTCGGTTGCACCGCAAAGCCGGTGATCTGCGACACCAGCTTGGACGTCGGCACGATCTGCGTCGTGTCGATGCCGAGTTGCAGATTGAAATGATCCGTGCGCGTACGCACGGCCATCACGATTTCTTCCAGCGCGGTATTGCCTGCGCGTTCACCCAGACCGTTGATCGTGCATTCGACCTGACGAGCGCCACCGATCATGACGCCAGCCAGCGAATTGGCGACCGCCATGCCGAGGTCGTTATGACAATGCACGGACCAGACCGCCTTGTCGGAATTCGGCACACGCTCGCGCAATGTCTTCAGCATGTTGCCGTACAAACCCGGAACACCGTAACCGACGGTGTCGGCGAAATTGATCGTGGTCGCGCCTTCGTCGATCACGCCTTCGGTCACGCGACACAGGAAATCCATGTCGGAACGGCTGCCGTCTTCCGGACTGAACTCGATGTCGTCGGTAAATTTACGCGCATAACGTACTGCCAGCTTTGCCTGTTCCAGAACCTGGTCCGGCGACATGCGCAGCTTTTTCTCCATATGCAGCGGAGATGTTGCGATGAAAGTGTGGATGCGCTTTCTTTCGGCAGGTGCCAGTGCTTCGGCTGCACGCGAAATATCCTTGTCGTTTGCGCGTGACAGCGAGCAGACCGTCGCATCCTTGATGATCGCTGCGATCGCCTGGATCGATTCGAAATCGCCTTGCGACGCTGCAGCAAAACCTGCCTCGATGATATCGACCCGCAGGCGTTCAAGCTGGCGCGCAATACGGATCTTTTCATCCTTCGTCATCGACGCGCCCGGCGATTGTTCGCCGTCACGCAAGGTCGTATCGAAAATGATCAGTTTGCCAGAATCGACTGCCATGATGCACTCCTCAGGGCTGATGCCCGTTAGCTTGCAAATCCCGCCACGCTGACGGCAGCGCAGGGATTAATCGTGATGCTCGTCCATTTCGGTTTGCACGATGCTGACCGGCTTGCCTTTTGCCAGGCGCCAGAAATACACGGCGTAACCCGACAAGCCATACAGAATGAACAGGCCAAACAACACTTTCGGCGGATCGCCGGCAACGGCGACAAACGCCAGCACGATCAGGAAGATCGCAATGAACGGCACCGACTTGCGATAATTGATGTCCTTGAAGCTGTAGAACGGCACGTTCGTGACCATCGTCAATCCTGCATACAGCGTGATGATCCATGCTGCCCAGCTCAATTCCGCGCCGGCATAACCGAGGTCCTGCATCAGCCAGATGAAGCCGGCGACCAGCGCCGCCGCGGCCGGACTTGGCAAACCCTGAAAGTAACGCTTATCGACCACGCCAATATTGGTATTGAAGCGCGCCAGTCGTAACGCACCGCCTGCGCAATAGACGAAAGCCGCGAGCCAGCCCAGCTTGCCCATCCCCTGCAACGCCCACACGTAGACCACCAGTGCCGGTGCGGCACCAAACGACACCATATCCGCCAGGCTGTCGTATTGCGCACCGAACTCACTCTGCGTGTGCGTCAAACGCGCCACACGTCCATCGATCGAATCCAGCAACATCGCGGCAAAAATCGCAATGGCGGCGTAGTCGAACTTCTGCCCCATTGCCATCACGATTGCGTAGAAACCACAGAACAGGCCTGCCGTCGTGAACGCATTCGGCAACAGATAAATGCCGCGTCGACGCAAGGTTCTGCCCGATTCAATATCCTCGTCCTCGTCATACTGCACATCCTGCTTGCCACGCGCGAGCCTTCCCAGCGGACGTGTCTTGTTGAAGGTGGATGGCGTATTTTTCGCTTTCCGGCGATTGAAACTTGGCATGCGAATCCCGCTTTATAAATACCGTTTTTAGTGGAGAAACCGAGATTGCTAGTGTAGCAGACGGTATACATCGGGCGGTTGCCGCGCGGAATGACCAACGAAAAAGAAATCGCACCGTCCCGGGAGGATGCGGTGCGATTGATCAATGACGCACTGGCGCCAAATCTCTTGCGCTCATGCCGGCGGCAAACCTGTCGGCATGAGCGCCGACTGTTAACGGAATTTGATCTTGCCGACCACACGCATCGTCAACGTTGTCTCACCCGGTTCAAAGCTCGGCTCTGCAACGGAATCGGATTCCGCCATCATCGACGTGCGCATCATTTTCGGCGCCGCGGAAACTGCGTCCTGTGCGTAGTTGCCGGAACCTTCAAAATCAACCGTATCCAGCACCGCATCTGACGGATTACGTCCCATCGCACGTGCGATCGACACGATGCGCTCATTCAGGTTTTTGTACGTCGCATCGATACGCTGCGCATCCAGCTTGCGAGAGGTCGTATCGGACAAACCGAAATTCAGTGAGTTGACCGACAAGATGCTCTGCACGGCAGAAACCGTTTTCGGCAAACCGGCCAGGTTGGTCGTTTTCACATCCAGATACTGGCCGACACGCCATGCGATTGGCTGCGGCGGTTTGTTCGACTGGCGCGGCTGAGGCTGCCCCTCCGGATACACAGCGTAGGTGTAGTAGCCGCGTGTGGAGAGAACCGCGTCGCCATCCTGCTTGCGAACGATGTCCATGCCTTGCTTCATCTTCTGATTGACGCGGGAAGCGGCAGCCGCCTTGTCCTTGTCCTGCTCCTCTACAGCAAGCGTCAGAATTGCCTGATCATTGGCATGCTTGACCTCGCCAAATGCGGGAACGATGACCAGCGTACCACTCGTTTGAATCGGAGTCTGTGCAAAAGCCGTTGCTCCGGCAACCGTGCAGGTCAGCGCTGCAAAAAGGAATTTTAATCGTGACATTGCGTATCTCCGGATTGTGGGTGCCATCACCCATGTTGATGATATGAATCGTCTGTTATGACCTCTAGTGACAACGTTGGTTCTTTCCTTTCAGCAAGCCATCTGTATCTAATGCAACAAACTGTAAACGAAAAAAGCTGCAACCAGCACGGCTATCCGTATAGACGTGGCAAATCCAGTTTTGATTAATCCCTTGCCATGCATTCACGGCAGCCGGCACCAATAAAAAAGCCACGCAAATGCGTGGCTTTTCGTCTGAGCGCGGCACGCGCCTGCAAGCACATGCCGGATAATGCCCGATATCTCTTCGAAGAAAATCAGTTCTTCGTTTGATCGACCAATTTGGTTTTGGCGATCCAAGGCACGTGAGAGCGCAAAAAAGCCGCACCAGCGTGCGGCTTTTAGCTC
>NZ_DATMTD010000071.1:0-16697 GCF_035565035.1 Oxalicibacterium sp.
GGCTTGGTACTTGAGCAGCAAAGTTGTATTACAGCGGCTACCTTTTCCTACAATGAGGCAATAGTCTTTGGTAGTCCGGTGGCAAAAATGAAACTCGAAGAGTTGACGAAGAAAAATAGAACTGAGCAACGAGTGACGACCGATAATTCCCATTGCCCTATTTATTAATAGTGCTGGGTTATGGTTAGTTTGAGCTCCAATCGCCGGATTTTCCTCCCTGTTTTTCAAGCACTCGAATATCTGTCATTGTCATTCCTCTATCCACCGCCTTACACATATCATAGACCGTAAGTAATCCAATTTGCACGGCAGTGAGTGCTTCCATTTCTACCCCGGTTTTCCCGAACGTTTCCACCTGAGCCGTACAGTCAACGCTGGACTGCGCTTGATCGATGGAGAAATCCACGGTCACACGTGTCAGCGCGAGTGGATGGCATAGCGGGATCAGGTCGCTCGTCCTTTTCGCTGCCATGATCGCGGCGATGCGTGCAATGCCGAGCACATCGCCTTTCTTCGCCGTACCCGATTCAATGATCGCAAGCGTTTCCGGCTTCATGCGAATGGTGCCGCTGGCGACCGCGACGCGGTGAGTCTCATCCTTGCTGCCGACATCGACCATGTGTGCCTGGCCGGCATTGTCGAAGTGTGTCAATCCATCGTTGGGAAGTTTTTCGTCGTGTTTTTTTGCAGTCATGATGAGAGGTGTTGCGGGTAGTTGAAGTAGCCAGGCGGGGCTGGAACGATTGCGATGAGCGGGTATCATAGCATCGTGAAAATGAAATCGATTCCTTCCTTGCGTATTTTCCTAGCCATGTTCGCGCGACGTTTTGCCGTGTTGGCGGTGTTGATTATTTGTGCGATGCAATCAACGCCGGGGTACTTGCAGAATTTGCCGAGCCTGGGCGATACCGAGCGCGAAGAGTTGTCGCCGATCATGGAGCGCAAGCTGGGTGAGCAGATCATGCGACAGTTGCAGCGCAATCGTGATTATCTGGACGATGCACCGCTGCAGGAATACCTGAATAACCTGGGAGCGACATTGCTCGCTGTGCGCCCGGATGCGCGCGGCGAGGCGCAGTATGATTTTTTCTTCTTTGCGGTGCGCGATCCGGTATTGAATGCGTTTGCGTTACCGGGCGGATTTATCGGTGTGCATTCCGGACTTGTGCTGGCGGCGCAGACGGAGTCCGAACTGGCGTCGGTCATGTCGCATGAAATCGGCCACGTTGCGCAACGTCACATTGCACGCATGATCGGCAAGCAGAAGCAGGATGCGTTGATTCCGCTGGCGAGCATGATTCTCGGTGCGCTGGCTGCGACGGCGAGTCCGGATGCCGGCATGGCGGTGATGATGGGCGGGCAGGGATTGGCGATTCAGCGTCAGTTGAATTTCAGCCGCGATGCAGAACGTGAGGCGGATCGGGCCGGGCTGGAAATCATGCGCGAGGCGGGTTTTGAAACGATCGGCATGATCAATTTCTTCGGGCGTTTGCAGCAGGCGAGTCGCGGGTATAGCGATACCGCACCGGCTTATCTGCGTTCGCATCCGCTGACGACCGAACGGATCGCCGATATCGAGGCACGCACGCGCGATCTGCGGTATCGGCAGCATGCGGATAATCTGGATTTTTCGTTGATCCAGTCGCGTGTGCGTGTATTGCAGGATCCGTCGGCGCAAGGATTGATCGATTCGGAGGGCGCGTTCAAGCGCTTGTTGCAGCAGCGCGCACGTCCCGCTGTGATCGCGGCAGATTATGGTTTGGCACTCGTTGCGTTGCGGCAGGGCAAACCGGCAAAGGCGCAGACTTTTCTCGACCAGGCCTATGTGACGCTGAGAAGCGGCGCGCCCGCCAAGACAGGCAACGCCGTACTGGCGAGTCTGGCAATTGATATTCGCCTGGCCGCACATCAGCCTGCAGAAGCAGTGACGGAAGCCGATGCGGCGCGCAAGCAGTTTCCGTTGTCGCGCGGGATTGCGGGGCAGTATGCGGACGCGTTGGTGACTGCCGGACGTTATGAGGATGCCGCGGCTTTCCTGCGTGATCAGGTGTCGTTGTATCGCGGTGAGCCGAAATTGTTCGATCGATTGGCGAAGGCGTATGCGGCCTTGAATCGGGAAGCACTGCAACATCTGGCCCTGGCAGAAGCGTATGCATTACGCGGTAGCTTGCCGGCAGCGTTGGATCAATTGTCGATTGCGCGCAAGGCGCCGGATGCATCGTTTTACGATCAGTCGATCATCGATGCGCGAGAGCGGGAAATGAAGGCGCAACGTCTGGAAGAATTGCGACAGGAAAAGGAAGGTTTTTAGGGGGCGCGCCAAAAGCTTTATTGATGGCGGATGAATTACGTTCGATTTGGAATGAGGTAGCGACGAGATGACAAAGCGTCGATGCCTTATCCTTGGCGATGCACTGGCGATGTCAACTTGTCGCTCTCGGCACGCGAATAAAACCGAATTTTTCGGTCAGCGAATCTTCTGTCACGAATCCAACCGGAATGTGCTTCCCGTGCCACTTCAATGTCAGTTCCTCTGCCATCTTGGTATGCGAAGAAGCCTTGTCCAGCCACGTCATCAGTTGATCATCCTGGACAGGTTTGCTTTCTAGATAAAGCTTCGACAGGCATTCGCTCAAGTCACGATCATCCAGCAATGCAATCAGCTTGTTTTTTTGCAGAAGCAATTTCCCGTTTTCAGTCATCCACCCACAATCAGGTTCTGACAACGGTTCATCGGTGTGCAGCACAAAACCGGTGGCAGGATCGGTGTGCGCAATATGCGGCGTGACTTCCAGATCGACATACACGCGTTGCGGGCCATTCTGAAAATACCATCGACCGCCTTCATCATGCGTGTAGTTGCGACAGATGAATCCAAGCAATGTCGGTTGCGTGATTTTTTCGCCAGGTAGATTGTTTTGTTGCGCGTGCTCATTACGCATGCGCCAATTTCCACGTGCATCAAGCGCAAGCCAGCCGTAGCAATGCGGAACGTTTGGCCATTTTTCCAACGCTTTTTCGACGATCGCGTCCACGCTGCATCCTTCCTTCAATCGATTGTGTTTTTCAGGAAGTTGACCATGCGTTGCGGCAGCCAGTTCAATTGGCCAGGGAACGGCCCGGTGGCAAAACCGACATGACCGCCGTGTTCCGGCTGTTCGAGGATGACCGTTCGCGAGGCAGTCGAAGGCAGATAACGTTGCGGAAGGAAAGGGTCGTTGCGTGCGTTCAAGACAAGAGTCGGCACCGTGATGTCGTCGAGGACGTATTTGGCGCTGGCGCGACGCCAGTAATCGTCGGTGTCCCGGAATCCGTGCAGCGGAGCCGTAACGGCATTGTCGAACGCATACAGATCGCGCGATCGCAGCATCGCTTCGCGATCAAACAGGTCGGGGAACTGCGCGAGTTTTTCCAGGCATTTCGGCTTCAGCGTCTGTAGAAAAGAGCGCGTGTAAATCAGGTTGATGCCGCGCGATAACGCAGCACCGCCGCCGGCCAGATCGAGTGGTGCAGAAATTGCGCAGGCGGCGTCGACGATTTCTGCCTGATGCTGCGATTCGCCCAGCCAGCGCAATAGTGCGTTGCCGCCAAGCGATACGCCGGTTGCATAAAAATGGCTGGCACCGAGCGAGCGCGCGACGGGATGAAGTCGACGCAGGACCCAGTCGATTTCCTGTGCGTCGCCGGAATGGTAAAAGCGCGGAGCGGCATTCAGTTCGCCGGAACAACCGCGGAAATGCACGACTACACCGGTCCAGCCGAGTGCGGCGATATGCGACATCAATGCGCGCGCATAGTGACTGTTCGATGAACCTTCGAGTCCGTGGAACAGCACAAGAAACGGTTTGCCGGTTTCGCCGTCGACAAAATCCAGGTCGATGAAATCGTCATCCGGAGCAGTCCAGCGCTCGCGCCGATAACTGACTGGCGGTTTGGCAATGCATTTGGCGGGATAGATGGTTTGCAGATGCCCGCCGGGCAACCACCATGGAGAAACATACGTCATCGAGGCAGACAATGGATCGGTTTCGAATACGGCAGAAGGACCGGTGGAAGTCATGCGCGCTGGGAAGACTGCGCGCAGTCAGTGCAGAACGGTGGTGGAAACCCGGTCGATTTCCGCCTTGCCTGGCGCAACCGATGCGTGATGCACGACGATGCGCCAGCCGAGCGGCGTTTTTGCATAGACGTTGGTGGCGATGATGTGGATGTCGCGTTGCTTGCCTTCTGCGGTGCTGACCGATTCGATCAGGTTGTGGACAGCGCTCATCATGTTCTGCGATGCATGCAATTGCACGGGGCGGATATGCACACCGCCGCGAGTAAAGATGTCCTCCCACGACGAACGGATCGCGGCATAGCCGATCAGCCGCGTGCCGTCCGGATGGATGCAGACGATTTCTTCATCGTCTGCCCACAGTGCCATCAAGGCTTCCAGATCGGCGCGACCGATAGCGTCGTACCACGCGGCTTCGATGTCGTCCGCGGTGCCGAACTGCTTGCGCGCGCCGGGCATGATGCGATCAGTGGCCGTGGACGACGGCGCCCGGCTTGAGACGATATACGGTGCCGCAGTACGGGCACTTGGCTTCGCCGCCGTGGGACATTTCAAGGAATACGCGTGGATGCGAACTCCAGCTCGTCATGGCCGGATTCGGGCAGTAGGCCGGCAGGTCCTTGCCGTCGAGTTCGATTGCGGACGCGTTTTGTGTTGCTGCGGTCATGTCATTCTCCGTATTGCTTTAGATCGGCTAGTTTAGCCCGGTTAGTCAGATGGTAATTTGAAGCGGCCCGGATCGCATAGCGAATTGTCGAACCGCCTGTTGTTTGATGCCTTGTATGTCGTCGCAATCAGACGATCAGGTCAGACGATCGTCAGCCAATGGCTGTATTGCGGTGCGCGGCCGGCAACGGCGTCGAAGAACAACGATTGCAGTTTGGCCGTGATCGGACCACGCTTGCCGTCGCCGATCTGACGGTTGTCGAGTTCACGGATCGGCGTGACTTCTGCCGCCGTGCCGGTGAAGAAGGCTTCGTCGCAACAATAGACTTCGTCACGCGTGATGCGTTTCTGAATCACTTCGAACCCCAGATCCTGTGCAATCGTGACGACGGCGTCGCGTGTGATGCCGTCCAGGCAAGAAGCCAGATCCGGTGTGTAAATCTTTCCGTTCTTGACGATGAAAACGTTTTCGCCGGAACCTTCGGAAACATAGCCGTCAGTATCGAGCAGCAGCGCTTCATCGTAACCGTCCGCCAGCGCTTCCTGATTGGCCAGAATCGAGTTGATGTAATAACCGCTGGCCTTGGCGCGCACCATCGAAACGTTCACATGGTGGCGGGTGAAGGATGACGTTTTGACGCGAATGCCTTTGTTCAAACCGTCTTCGCCCAGATACGCGCCCCAAGGCCACGCGGCGATGGCGACATGAATCTTGTTGCCTTTGGCGGAAATGCCGAGTTTTTCGTCGCCGATCCAGACCAATGGACGGATGTAGCAACTTTCCAGCTTGTTTTCGCGCACGACTTGCAGTTGCGCCTGCATGATCGTTTCCTGATCGAACGGAATCTGCAACTGGAAAATCTTGGCGGAGTTGAACAGTCGTTCCGTGTGTTCACGCAGACGGAAGATGGCGGTGCCTTTATCGGTCTTGTAAGCGCGCACACCTTCGAAGACGCCCATGCCGTAATGCAGCGTGTGCGTCAGGACGTGAATGGTTGCATCGCGCCAGTCGATCAGTTTGCCGTCTTTCCAGATTTTGCCGTCGCGATCGGACATCGACATGTGAAACTCTCCAGTAATTTTTACAAGACGTCGATTTTAACGGATTCGGCCATTCCGGAAAAAGCATCGTGCATGGCGTGATACGGAAATCTTGCTGACATTTTCATGAAATGAATAAAAAGATAACTTTTTTGCGCCGATCAAGGAATCTATTGGAGGCGAGGCCTTCTAATCGTCGGGATTTATCGCTCATGTGAATGATCCGTTTCTCTTGTTTTCGGCTGTTTTCATGACTGGATGGATAGTTCATCGGGCTGAAACAGGGGTTTTCCGGTCATTCGGTGCGGTAAAATAATGGTCTTTCTTTAAATCTTTCAAAAATCATCAGCACATGCAATTCAAAAGATTGAGCGATCTGATCGCGCGTAATGAACTGCAAGGCAAGCGCGTCTTTATCCGCGCCGATCTCAACGTACCGCAAGACAGCAACGGCAACATTACCGAGGACACGCGTATCCGCGCTTCGGTGCCGGCAATCCAGCAGGCGTTGAAGGCGGGCGCGGCTGTCATGGTGACCTCGCATCTCGGTCGTCCGACGGAAGGCGAATTCAAGCCGGAAGATACGTTGGCGCCAATCGCGCAGCGCCTTTCCGAACTGCTGGCCCAACCTGTCGAATTGAAGCGGAACTGGGTCGACGGCGTGGACGTCAAGGCAGGACAGGTTGTACTGCTGGAAAATTGCCGCGTCAACAAGGGCGAGAAAAAAGACGACGATGCGTTGGCCAAGAAGATTGCGGGCCTGTGTGATATCTATGTAAATGATGCATTCGGTACCGCGCATCGTGCAGAAGCCACGACGCACGGCATTGCCAAATATGCGCCGGTTGCCTGCGCCGGCCCGTTGCTGGCAGCGGAACTCGACGCATTGGGCAAGGCATTGCATCAGCCGGCCAAGCCGTTGGTGGCGATCGTTGCCGGTTCCAAGGTTTCCACCAAACTGACGATTTTGAAAACGCTGGCCGACAAGGTCGACAACCTGATCGTCGGTGGCGGTATCGCCAACACGTTCATGCTCGCGGCAGGTTTGAAGATCGGCAAATCGCTGGCCGAAACCGAACTGGTCGGCGACGCGAAAACCATCATCGACATGATGGCCAAACGCGGCGCATCGGTGCCGATTCCGGTCGATGTCGTGTGTGCAAAGGAATTCGCGCAGACTGCCGCAGCGACGATCAAGGATGTGGCTGACGTGGCGGATGACGACATGATTCTGGATATCGGTCCGAAGACGGCAGCGATGCTGGCGAAGCAGATTGCCTTGTCCGGTACTATCGTCTGGAACGGCCCGGTCGGCGTGTTCGAATTCGATCAGTTCGCCGAGGGAACGAAAACGCTGGCGCTGGCCATCGCGGATTCGAAAGGATTTTCCGTTGCAGGTGGCGGCGATACGCTGGCAGCGATTGCCAAGTACGACCTGGCGGATAAGATCGATTACATCTCGACCGGCGGCGGCGCCTTCCTCGAATTCCTGGAAGGAAAAACACTGCCAGCGGTGGAGATCCTCGAACAGCGCGCAAAGGGTTGATGCGGATTGCTTACCGCGTTCGACCAGTTTGATTATTGAAGTTGTCATTCATGAGCGACATATTCGCCTGACAGCTTCCTTCAGTAACACATTACATTTTGGAGATTCAAATGGCTCTCGTATCCATGCGTCAATTGCTCGATCATGCTGCCGAAAACGGTTACGGCCTGCCGGCGTTCAACGTCAACAATCTGGAACAGGTGACTGCCATCATGGAAGCGGCTGACGAAGTCGGCGCGCCAGTGATCATGCAGGCGTCGGCAGGCGCACGCAAATATGCGGGCGAGCCGTTTCTGCGTCACCTGATTCTGGCGGCGATCGAATCGTATCCGCACATCCCGGTCGTCATGCATCAGGATCACGGCCAGTCGCCGGCAGTCTGCATGGCAGCGATTCGCTCGGGTTTTTCGTCGGTGATGATGGATGGTTCGCTGAACGCGGACGGCAAATCGGTGGCGAGCTATGAATACAACGTCGACGTTTCGCGCAAGGTCGTCGAGTTCTCGCACGCGATCGGCGTGACCGTTGAGGCGGAGCTAGGCGTGCTCGGTTCGCTGGAAACGATGAAGGGCGACAAGGAAGATGGGCACGGCGCCGACGGCACGATGACCCGCGAACAGTTGCTGACCGACGTCGAACAGGCTGCCGATTTCGTCAAGCAGACGCAATGCGATGCGCTGGCGATCGCGATTGGCACCTCGCACGGCGCTTACAAATTCACGAAGAAGCCGACCGGCGACATTCTCGCCATCGATCGCATCCGCGAAATCCACACGCGCATTCCGAACACGCACTTGGTAATGCACGGTTCGTCGTCTGTGCCGCAGGAACTGCTGGCGGAAATTCGCCAGTTCGGCGGCGACATGAAAGAAACCTACGGCGTGCCGGTTGAGGAAATCCAGGAAGGCATCAAGAACGGCGTGCGCAAGATCAACATCGATACCGACATCCGCCTGGCGATGACCGGCGCGATCCGTCGCTACCTGATGGAAAACCCGTCGAAATTCGACCCGCGCGATTACCTGAAACCGGCGAAGGAAGCAGCCAAGCAAGTCTGCAAGGCGCGTTTCCTCGCGTTCGGTTGCGAAGGCCAGGCAGCGAAAATCAAGCCGCTGACATTGGATAAAATGGCGGAACGTTACAAAAAAGGCGAGTTGTCGCAAATCGTCCAGTAATCGATTTATAAATCGTTTAATAGACGAAAGATAGACGGAAGAACAACAACAGCGATTGTTGCGTCACCTGCCTGTAAAATTCTGCTTTTGCAATTCGATTCTGAAATACCCTCGGCGATCCACGGATCGCCGTTGATCTTTATGGAAATGCCATGACCAGTCTGTATCAATCCAGCATCACTTCGCTTCCGCTGCTCGGCCGCGGCAAGGTCCGCGACAACTACGCCGTCGGCGACGACAAGCTGCTGATCGTCACCAGCGATCGCCTGTCGGCTTTCGACGTCGTCATGAACGAACCGATTCCCGGCAAGGGTGTGGTGCTGAACAGCATGTCGGATTTCTGGTTTGAAAAACTGAAAGGCATCGTGCCGAATCACCTGACCGGCATTGCGCCGGAATCGGTGGTGGCACCGAATGAAGTGGAGCAGGTCAAGGGTCGTGCCGTCGTAGCCAAGCGTCTGCAGCCGATTCTGGTCGAAGCCGTCGTGCGCGGTTACCTGATCGGCTCCGGCTGGAACGATTACAAACAAACCGGCGCCGTCTGTGGCGTGCAATTGCCGGCAGGATTGAAGCAGGCGGAAAAACTGGCAGAGCCGATTTTCACGCCGGCCGCGAAGGCCGATCTGGGCGAGCATGACGAGAACATCACGTTCGCAGATATGGAACAACGCATCGGCAAGGAACTGGCCAACAAGATTCGCGACGTCAGCATCAAGCTCTACAAGACCGCTGCCGATTACGCTGCGACCAAAGGCATCATCATCGCCGATACCAAGTTCGAATTCGGCCTCGACAAGGACGGCACGCTGCATCTGATGGATGAAGTGCTGACCGCCGACTCGTCGCGCTTCTGGCCGGCAGATTCGTATGCGACCGGCATTTCGCCACCGTCGTTCGACAAGCAGTTCGTGCGCGATTATCTGGAAACGCTGACCGAGTGGAAAAAGGTTGCACCGGCACCGACTTTGCCTGCCGATGTCATCGAAAAAACCGGCGCAAAATACCGCGAGGCATTGACCCGCTTGACCGGTGAAAACCCGAAAGGCTGATATGGCAGACGCAGCGAGCAAACCGTTGATCGGTGTCGTGATGGGATCCGCATCCGACTGGGAAGTAATGCAGCACGCCGTAACCATCCTGAAGGAATTCGGCATTGCGCATGAAGCGCAAGTGATTTCCGCGCACCGGATGCCGGACCAGATGTTTGCCTATGCAGAATCGGCGCGTACACGCGGCTTGCGCGCGATCATCGCCGGCGCCGGCGGGGCGGCGCATTTGCCGGGCATGATTGCGGCGAAAACCATCGTGCCGGTGCTCGGCGTACCAGTACCTTCCAAATATTTGCGCGGCGAAGATTCGCTGCTTTCCATCGTGCAGATGCCGAAGGGCATTCCGGTTGCGACCTTTGCGATCGGCGAAGCAGGTGCAGCCAACGCGGCGCTGACCGCAGTGGCGCTGCTCGCTGCGAATGACAACAAACTGGCTGCGCAACTTGAACAGTTCCGCGCCAAACAGACACAGACCGCTGTAGAAATGAAGTTGCCTTTATGAGCAAGAACGAGCTTTCCCCTTTGAATCCTTCCGCAGCCGGCGCCTGGCTGGGTGTCATGGGCGGCGGCCAGCTCGGCCGCATGTTTGCGCACGCCGCGCAGAAAATGGGATTCAAGGTCGCCGTGCTGGAACCTGCACACGATTGCCCTGCCGGTCATGCTGCAGATCATCTGCATCGCGCCGATTACACCGATACCGATGCACTGGCGAAGTTGGCAACGCAATGTGCCGCAGTGACGACGGAGTTTGAAAACGTCTCGGCAAAAAGTCTGGCATTTCTGGCAGAACGCACGTTCGTTGCACCATCGTCGGATTGTGTATCGATTGCGCAGGATCGCATGGCGGAAAAACGTTTCTTCATCGATTGCGCAGCGACTTCCGGCGTGTTCCCTGCGCCGCACAAGGAAATCAAATCCGATGCGGACATCGATATGGTGCCCGACGATCTGCTGCCCGGCATTCTGAAAACGGTACGCATGGGTTATGACGGTAAAGGTCAGGTGCGGGTTAAAACGCGCGACGAGTTGCGCAACGCCTATGCAGCGATGAACGGTGTCGCCTGCGTGCTGGAGAAAATGCTGCCGCTGGCGTACGAAGTCTCGGTGCTGGCAGCACGCGGTGCCGACGGCAAATCGGTTGTCTATCCGATTGCGGAAAACGTGCATCGCGACGGCATCCTGTTCACGACCACGGTACCGGGACCGAACATCACGCCGGAATCGGCACAAAAAGCGCAGGCAGCAACATTGGCCGTGATTGATCAGCTCGGTTACGTCGGTGTGCTTTGCATTGAATATTTCGTGTTGAAAGACGGCTCGCTGGTCGTCAACGAGATGGCACCGCGTCCGCACAACAGTGGTCATTACACGATCGATGCCTGCATCACCAGTCAGTTTTCGCAGCAAGTGCGGGCAATGGCGCGCCTCCCGCTGGGCGATGTGCGTCAGCATTCGCCGGCGGCGATGCTGAATATCCTTGGTGATATCTGGTTCGAAGGTGATTCGAATGAAGCACGCGAACCGACCTGGGACAAGGTCTTGGCGTTGCCGGGTGCAAACCTGCATCTGTATGGCAAGGACACGGCCCGACGCGCGCGCAAAATGGGGCATATCACCTTCGTCGCGCCAACGCTGGAAGAGGCGCAAGCCAACCTGCGGAAGGCCTGCACGATTCTCGGTATTCCTGCCTGACGACTTTCGACATGTCCGAAGATCAACTCGACTGGCCGGCGATTCACGAGGCGGCGCACAAGCTTGAGCGCGGCGAGCTGGTCGCTTTTCCGACGGAAACGGTCTACGGTCTGGGCGCAGATGCGGAAAACGCCTGTGCCGTCACCTACATCTATGAAGCCAAGGAACGTCCTTCGGATCATCCGGTGATCGTCCATCTGGCACCGGAAGCCGATCTCGCTTATTGGGCGGCATCGGTGCCGGATGATGCTCGCAAATTGATCGATGCATTCTGGCCCGGTCCGCTGACGCTTATTTTCAAACGCGCAGAACATGTTTCACCCATCGTCTCCGGTGGCCAGGATTCGATCGGATTGCGTTGTCCGTCGCATCCGGTTGCGCAGGCATTGCTGCGCACCTTCAAGAACGGCAAGGGCGGAATCGCTGCGCCGTCAGCCAACAAGTTCGGCCACGTGAGTCCGACGACGGCGCAACATGTGCACGACGAATTCGGTCAAGGTGGAATGGTGGCCTGCATTCTCGATGGCGGGCAAAGCGATGTCGGCATCGAGTCGACCATCGTCGATGTCTCTCGCGGTGAGCCGGTTCTGCTGCGTCCCGGACACGTCAGTGCGGCAGACATTGCCCGCGTACTCGGCAAATATCCCCTGCAACCCGATCGCAACGCACCGCGCGCTTCCGGCACGCTGGAAGCACACTACGCACCGGTGACGCCGGTCGCGATGGTTGATGCGGCGCAGATTGCGGAAGTAAGCAAGGCGCTGCATGGCGCGGGTCGTCGCTTCGCATTGATGCATTATTCGGCACGATTCGACGCATCGATCGCCGCGGAGAAGAATGTCTTGCCGGCAGATCCTGTCGGTTACGCACACGACCTGTATGCCGCACTGCGTACGCTGGATACGGCCAAGGCCGATGTCATGCTGGTGGAAGCGCCTCCAACCGAGGACGTGTGGAACGGTATCAATGATCGCTTGCGCCGTGCTGCGCATGATTCCGCGGGTATTCTGGATCGTTTGTTGAGGTCTTGAATGGCAAGCGCGCCCGTGTTCGTATGGCGATTAGGGTTTGTTGGATAAAAATCGACCGCCATGAAACACCAGTGGCTCCTGCGGTGATGCGTCACAATTTTCCACCTCGCCGACAAAAATCACGTGATCGCCCTCCGGATAGCGGCTGCGGTTGTGACATTCGAACCAGGCTGCAACGCCGTTCAGCACCGGCAGGCCGGTTGGCGACAGCGTAAATTCGACGCCTTCAAAACGATTCTTCCCGGGGCGTGCAAACTGATTGGCAAGCGCCGTCTGATCGGCCGCCAGCACGTTGATCACATAGTGCGAATTGGCCGTGAAAACAGGCAAACAACTGGCACCTTGATTCAGGCTCCACAATACCAGCGGCGGATTGAGCGAAACCGAATTGAACGAACTGGCAGTCAGTCCGATGAATGTTCCGTCAGCCAGACGTGTGGTGATGATGGTGACGCCGGTAGCGAACTGCGACAGCGCGTCGCGAAAATGCCGTGCATCGAATGCCGGTGCGGATGAAGAAGTAGACATCGGTGACCTGTGAAATTTCATTCATTATGCCGAAAAACGACGTCTTCATGGCGGAACGCCCATCGCGGGTTGACGTTTTTCCGTAAAATCAGTGCATGGAAAAATCCGATATGAATCTGTTCGACATTCTGCGTCATCACGTCGCAGCACAACCGCAGGCAATTGCATCGCGCTCGAGTCGCCGTGTCGTCACCTATCGCAAATTCTGGTCCCGTATCGAGCGTGGCACGGCACGTTTGAAAGCCGAATGGGGAATCAAGCCAGGCGATACGGTTGCATACTGGGGAAGAGGGCATCAGGACGCGCTCATGCTGTACATGGCGACAGCGCGTTGCGGCGCCAGATTGCTGCCGCTGGAACATGCAATGTTGCAGCAGGACGCCATTGCATTGCTGAAGAAATATTCACCGGCAATCCTCCTGCATGACGATGAAATCGTATTCGATACGCCTCCCGCAGTATCCCGCATTGTCAATCTATCTTCGCTGATTGCTACCCGTTGTCACCATACGCCAAGCGTGGATGAGGATCCGACAGCCATCAGTTTGATCGACGTCCGTGATGGAAAGGAGATGACGGCGCAGAAGTTGCTCCACCAGGCGACGCATGCCGGGGAAGGGGTACAGAGTGAATTCCGCGTCGATGCAGCGTTGTTTGATGCCGTCGTATTTACGCCTTCCGTACTACCGACACTGATCGCTGGTGGCACGATCATTTTCCGATAGGCGTCAGAATTTTTTCGTTTTCACGCACAAAGGTTTGCGCTAAAGTCACAGGCATCCAATAACGGAGTAATCATGGCGACAGAAATTGCAACACTGGGCGGCGGTTGTTTTTGGTGCACCGAAGCGGTGTTTCAACAATTGAAAGGTGTATCGGCTGTTGAGTCGGGTTATACCGGCGGCCAGGTGGAGAATCCGTCATACGAACAGATTTGCGAAGGCACGACCGGACATGCCGAAGTTGTGCGCCTGACCTTTGACCCGTCTGTCGTGACATTTCGCGAAATTCTCGAAGTGTTCTTCACGATTCACGATCCGACCACGCTGAATCGTCAGGGCAACGACGTCGGCACGCAATATCGTTCGGTGATTTATTACCATTCGCCGGAACAGCAGGAGACGGCGAAGCAGGTCATTTCCGAAATGGCAAATGTGTGGGATGCGCCGATCGTCACCGAACTCAGTCCGGCCGAGACGTATTACAAGGCCGAGAGCTATCACCAGAATTATTTCCGCCAGAACCCGATGCAAGGTTACTGCGCATTTGTCGTTGCACCGAAGGTTTCCAAATTCCGCCAAACCTTCAAGGACAAGCTCAATCCGGCGAATTGAATATGGTTGTTCCTGATTGACGAAAACATCGGAACGCGCTCAGGCAGCGCGTTCTTCCGATGGCAACGTGGAAGTAGAAGCCGACACCGCTTCCGCCAGTTTGCGCAGTACATGCGCCGCAGCCACCAGGCCGAATGCAGCCGTTACCACCATCGCAGAACCAAATCCGGCGCAGTTCAGGCCGGTAATGCCATTGTCACTGGCACCATCGACGGCACATGCTTCCGCCATTTCCGGAAAGCGCAGCGGCTCGGTCGAATACACCGCATCGATACCGAATTTATTCTTGGTCCCGCGCGGAAAACCGTATTCGGCGCGCAGGCGTTTGCGCACTTTGGCCAACAGCGGTTCCTGTTCCGTTCTGCACAGATCGAGTACTTCAATTCTGGTCGGATCGATCTGTCCGCCGGCACTTCCGATCGTGACCAGTTTCAATCCGTGCTGACGGCAATAAGCAATCAACGCCGTCTTTGCGCGTACATTGTCGATGGCATCAATGATGTAATCGTAACGATGCGCACCGATCATCTGATCGAGATTGTCCGCGGTCAGAAAATCCTCGATCTCCGTTACTACGCAATACGGATTGATTTGTGCGATACGTTCGGCCAACGCAGTCACCTTGGCCTTGCCCAACGTGTCCGTCAGCGCATGGATCTGGCGGTTTATGTTGGACTCGGCGAGATTGTCCAGGTCGATCATTGTGATGCGACCGATCGCGCTGCGCGCCAATGCTTCAACCACCCACGAACCGACACCGCCGACGCCAATCACGCAGACATGCGCCTGCCGAAAACGCTCCAGCGCCTCTTTGCCATACAGACGTGCGATGCCGCCGAAACGACGATCGAAATCGATATCGGGCGTGACAGGAACGGCGGGAAGAGCGGTTAAAACAGTCATCCCGCCATTTTAACGGAGAGCAACGTTAAACTCATGGCTTTGCATTGCGTTTTGTCCGGCGCTGTGGAAATTTCCCAACCGGCTTGTATCGATTGCATTGATCTTATTGGCGAAGTGGCAAGTGCTTCCAATGTGAAGCGGCCATGATTGCGATATTCTCGTCATTTATCGCATTGCAGGCTGGTCACTATTCAGCAACGTTTAACAGAAAGAACAGGTATGTCGATTGCAGATATTCGTACCGATTACGTACAGGCAGAATTATCGGAAACGGACACCGATCCCGATCCGATCATGCAATTTTCAAAATGGTTTGCCGAGGCATTGCGCGCGGAAATCAAGGAGCCAAACGCTATGGGCGTTTCGACGGTCGGACCCAATGGTCGACCGTCGTCTCGTATCCTGCTCGTCAAGGATTTCGATCAGCGTGGTTTTACGTGGTTTACCAATTACGACAGCCGCAAAGGCATTGAACTGGCGCAGAACCCGTATGCATCCCTGTTGTTTCACTGGATCGAACTGGAACGCGAAGTACGCATCGAGGGGCGCGTGGAACGCGTCTCTGCAGAAGAGAGTGATCGGTATTTTCAGAGTCGTCCCATCAAGAGCCGGCTCAGTGCGATTGCTTCATCGCAAAGCAGGTCGATCGGCGGACGTGCGGAGCTGGAAGCGCAATACGCCAAAGCCGAAGCGCAGTACGGTGATCATCCGCCACGTCCGGAACATTGGGGCGGGTATCGTCTGAAGCCGGATTGCGTCGAATTCTGGCAGGGCCGCAGATCGCGGTTGCATGATCGTATCGTTTATACGTTAGGCGAAAACGGAGAATGGAAAAGGGTGCGCTTGCAACCTTGAATATTGATCCAAATGGGAACGAGCGAGAACTCAGAGCATGAAATAAAACAGCCCATGTTTCTACATGGGCTGTAACGGTTGTTTTGGTGGAGACGGCGGGAATCGAACCCGCGTCCAGAAGCACTCTACAGACAGTTCTACATACTTAGCGCTGCCATTTGATTTAACCCGAATGACGCGGACGCGCACGCTTCAGTCAGGCGAGTCACCTATTGTTTAACGCCTTGCCAAGTAACCCGACATGACGCGATTCCCTGTGTATGACTCTACTGCTGTTGCCAGCCCGCCCCAGGGACAAGACGGTGTAGAGCTAGAAAGTTATTAAGTCTCTAGAGGATTACGCTGCGAGAGCGTAAGTTTCATCGTTTGCATTTAAGCATTTCCGGTTGGATTTACGAGGTGACCAGCCCTCGGTATGCCCTGCACTGCTTTGCAACCCCTGTCGAAACCAGGTCGCCCCCAAAACAGCCTATCTATTGTATCTCAACAGATGGGGTGAAAGTCTTTGCTTTCAAGTGATGCTGCGATGGAGCAGCTCAAGTATTTGCGCGGGTGTTGCTGCTATTGCATCCGCCTCCCAAGTAATGGGTTCCGCATTGCCACAATAGCCCCACGCCGCGGCGATTGTCGGCATGCCCGCGGCACGTCCTGCTTGAATGTCGCGCAGATCGTCGCCCACATACCAGCATTGGTGAGGCGGCAACGAAAGGCGACGTGCGGCTTCGAGCAGTGGTTCCGGATGCGGTTTGGCGTGAGCGGTGGTGTCGCCGGAAACGACGCAGCCAGCGTCGCCTAAGCCGATCCGGGGGACCAGCGGGTC
>NZ_DATMTD010000072.1:0-13176 GCF_035565035.1 Oxalicibacterium sp.
GTGACCGCAAGAAAAAAGCCTGCCAGTCCCAAGACTGGCAGGCTTTTTTTATTGGCGATTAACTTACAGCACGTCGCTCGCGTGATCGGCCAGACGTGAACGCTCGCCGCGCGCCAGCGTCACGTGCCCGCCATGACTCCAACTCTTGAAGCGATCGACCACATAGGTCAAGCCGCTTGAACCTTCGGTCAGGTAGGGCGTATCGATCTGCGCGATATTGCCGAGGCAGACGATCTTGGTGCCCGGACCTGCACGAGTGACCAGTGTTTTCATCTGTTTCGGCGTCAGGTTTTGTGCCTCGTCGATGATCAGGTACTTGTTGACGAAGGTACGGCCGCGCATGAAGTTCAGCGACTTGATCTTGATGCGTGAGCGAATCAGATCCTGCGTTGCCGCGCGTCCCCATTCGCCGGCATCGGTATCAGCCTTGTTCAATACTTCCAGGTTGTCATCGAAGGCGCCCATCCATGGCGACATTTTTTCTTCCTCCGTACCAGGCAGGAAGCCGATGTCTTCGCCAACCGGCACGGTGACACGTGTGACGATGATTTCGCTGTAGAGCTTGGTTTCCAGGACCTGCGCCAGGCCGGATGCCAGTGCCAGCAGTGTCTTGCCGGTACCGGCCTGACCCAGCAGCGTGACGAAATCGCACTCCGGATCCATTAGCAGGTTCAGCGCGAAGTTCTGCTCACGGTTGCGTGCAGTCACACCCCACACACTGTTCTTGTTATGCGTGTAGTCGCGTAGCGTCTGCAGTACCGCGGTCTTGCCATTGATCTGACGCACCTGGCCGTAGAACGAGGCCTCGCCGTTTTGCGGTTCCATGAAGACGAACTGATTGACCAGCATCGACGGTACGACCGGGCCGGTCAGACGATAGAACGTATAGCCGGTGCCATACTTGTTCTCCTGCCAGGACTCCATACCTTTGGCATGCTTGATCCAGAAGTCGTCCGGCAGTTGCATGATGCCGGAGTAGAGCAGATCGGTGTCTTCCAGCACGTGATCGTTGAAATACTCTTCCGCCGGCAGGCCCATCGCACGCGCCTTGATGCGCATGTTGATGTCTTTCGACACCAGCACGATCGTGCGTCCCGGCTGCTGCGTTTCCAGAGCACGAACCACGCCGAGGATCTGGTTGTCCGCTTTGCCGACCGGCAGGCCTTCGGGCAGTTCGATGTTTTGCAGTTTGGTCTGGAAGAACAGGCGGCCCTTGGCATCCTTGTTGCCGAGCTTGGCCAGTGGAATGCCTTCATCGATTTCATTTTCCTCGACGCCGCTGACCAGTGCGTCCAGCGAACGCGAAACCTGGCGCGCACTGCGTGCGACCTCGGACATGCCTTTCTTGTGATTGTCGAGCTCTTCCAGCGTCATCATCGGCAGATAGACATCGTGTTCCTCGAAGCGGAACAGCGCTGTCGGATCATGCATCAGGACATTGGTGTCGAGAACGAACAGTTTGCTCTGGCCGCCAGCCTTGACGGATGGGCGACGTGTGGTTGCCTTCGGCGCGAGAGCGACCGGCGAGGATGTGACAGGCGGTTTTTCGACCGGTATTCTGTCGATCTTAGCGCGTGGCGCGAGTGGCGGCGCTGCTTCGATTTTGCGTGCGACCGGTTCAATCAATGCCAACGGTTTGACGATCTTGTCCTTGTCAGCCTTCGGATAATCTTGTGGGGAAAGCAGGGCGGCAGGCTTGCTTGGAATTTTAGGCAGTGGCATCAGGACCTCGATCTAGAAATGTTGAAAACGTGAGATACACAAACAATGCTGAAGCGATAAAACGAGGTTACGAGGGTTGAACGCGCAGTTAAAAAAGAAGGTGGAAGGGAGCGGGGAAAACGATGAGCAAAATCGAAAAGTAAAAAAGCCGTTTGGGAAGGCGCAAGGCCTAATCCGCAAACGGCTTTATCGAAAGAAAATTCTTTTGAATTCAATGGGTTCTGCAAACCTAGGCAAGGGCCTTCACAAATTCCAGTACTTCGTCGATGTGTCCAGGCACTTTTACTCCACGCCATTCTTTCACCAATCTGCCGGACTCGTCAATGACAAAAGTGGAGCGTTCGATCCCGCGTACTTTCTTGCCATACATATTTTTCATTTTCATGACATCGAACAGTGCGCATACGGTTTCATCCGGATCGGAGATCAACTCGAAAGGCATCTCCAGCTTGCCCTTGAAACCTTCGTGTGAACGGATGCTGTCGCGACTGACGCCGAAGATTTCGGCATTGGCCTGTTGAAATTGCGGATACAGATCGCGGAACTGCAAACCTTCCGTGGTGCAGCCCGGCGTATTGTCCTTGGGGTAAAAATACAGGACGATTTTTTTCCCTTTGTAATCCGACAGTCGGAAAGTTTTGTCGCTGGTCATCGACGCGGAAAACTCGGGCACCGACATGTTGAGTGCGGAAGGTCGTTCGATCTGGGTACTGACGTGATCCATTATGGTTCGCTCTCTATGCGGATGATCCGTCCGTTAGATGGACGTGTTTATTGCCTGATTATTCAAGATGATGCCAAAGATGATGCAACCGACAATGGACATGGGGGCAACTTTTCGACATTCAAGCAAATTAAATCAGAAAACTGCGTCAGGGAATTGCAGGAACGACGAAATCGGCATCATGTCAATTCGACATGATGCCGATGGCATTCCTGTCCTTCATTTGTCCTCGGTTCGGCAGGAAGCAGTTTTACTGCTGGCGATACCGGACGGATGCAGTCGAACCGATGGTGACGTGCGCACGCCTCGACTCAGGTCTCGAAGATCAGTGCCAGGGCAACCTTGCGACCTTCGGCCATCAGGATGTTGTACGTGCGGCAGGCGGCCTGATTGTCCATGCATTCCACGCCAATGCGGCGCGAGGTCAGCGATGAGGTCAGGCGCGGATGCACGAAACGCTGTTTTGCGCCGGTGCCGAGAATGACAACGTCCGGCGCAGCTGCATTGATCTGTTCGAAATGTTCGGACGTTAATGTATCGAACGAGGTGGCAGGCCACGCGACGGGCGGCATTTCCGGCATGACCATCAAACTGTAGTCGAAACGGGCGAGATTGATTTCAACGCCGTCTTCGTCGTAGGCGGTGATGGTCTGGTATTGCTGGGTCGACGTGTTGTGGAGCTTCATGGCACTGGCCGGGATGCGATGCATCTTCCGGCGATGGAAATTGGATCGCATATTCTAGCGTTTCGGATGGCGTTTCGTGCAGCAGCATGCGGCCGGTGGCGTAAACCGGCGCTAAACGGGCTTTATCGATTGATAAAATCGGTCGGTTTCGGCAAAATGACTCTCTTTCGCGGTGCAACATGACAGGCCGCTATTTCGATGCCTGCGCATTGCCGGTCCGTTGCGGCGATGTTTTTGAAATGCAGGCATTTCGCTGGAGCGCATTTGCGACTCTTTGCAAAAATCACAAGGAACAACCGCTGTGCGACCGATTCAAAAATCGAAAAAACTGGCTGACGTTTGCTATGACATTCGCGGCCCCGTGCTGGAAAAGGCACGGCAGATGGAAGAAGACGGTCACAAGATCATCAAGCTGAACATCGGCAATCTCGCGACGTTCGGTTTCGATGCGCCTGACGAAATCGTGCAGGACATGATCCGCAACATGTCGAACGCGTCCGGCTATACCGATTCAAAAGGTCTGTTCGCACCGCGCAAGGCGATCATGCAGTATTCGCAGGAGAAAAAAATCTCCGGCGTGACGATCGATGATATCTATCTCGGCAACGGTGCATCCGAACTGATCGTGATGAGCATGAATGCGCTGCTCAACAGTTACGATGAGGTGCTGGTACCGTCGCCCGATTATCCGTTGTGGACGGCAGCAGTCAGCCTGTCTGGCGGCACGCCTGTGCATTACGTCTGCGACGAGCAGGCGGGATGGCTGCCGGATATCGACGACATCAAGCGCAAGATCAATGCGAATACCAAGGCGATCGTCGTCATCAATCCGAACAATCCGACCGGCGCCTTGTATCCGGTGGAATTGCTGGAACAGATCGTCGAAGTCGCGCGTCAGCATCAACTGATCGTGTTCGCCGACGAAATCTACGACAAGGTGCTGTACGACGGCGAGACGCATACATCGCTGGCATCGCTGGCGGACGATGTCCTTTTCATTACGTTCAACGGTCTGTCGAAGAACTATCGCTCTTGCGGTTATCGTGCCGGCTGGATGATCGTCTCCGGCGAAAAACGCCATGCAAAGGATTACATCGAGGGTTTGAACATGCTGGCGTCGATGCGTCTGTGCGCCAACGCGCCGGGACAATATGCGATCCAGACTGCGCTCGGCGGTTATCAGAGCATCAACGATCTGGTCGGTCCCGGTGGACGCTTGTTGCGCCAGCGCGATCTGGCGCACAAGCTGTTGACCGATATTCCGGGTGTGACGTGCGTCAAGCCGAAGTCGGCGCTGTACATGTTTCCGCGCCTCGACCCGGCGATGTATCCGATTGCGGACGACCAGGATTTTGCCTACCAGTTGCTGGCGGAAGAGAGCGTGCTGATCGTGCAGGGCACCGGCTTCAATTGCCCGACGACCGACCATTTCAGGGTAGTATTCCTGCCGAATTCCGACGATCTGACCGTGGCGATCGGACGGATTGCCCATTTCCTCGACGGATATCGCAGACGCGCCGGTTAGGCATTGTTCATCGACATATCCGGTCCATGCGGCCGGAATCGTTATCCCTGTCGGCTAAGCGGCATCACTCAGCAGTATCAAAATTAGACATCATGAAATCCATCAAAGTAGGCTTGCTAGGAATCGGCACCGTCGGTGCAGGGACATTCAACGTACTGAAGCGCAATCAGGAAGAGATTTCCCGTCGCGCCGGTTGCGGTATTGAAATCGTGATGGTGGCCGACCTCGATGTGGCGCGTGCAAAGGAAATCGTCGGATCGCAGTGCGAAGTCGTCAAGGATGGCAGCCTGGTCGTCAATAATCCGGACATCGACATCGTCGTCGAACTGATCGGCGGTTACGGCGTGGCGAAGGAACTGGTGCTGAAGGCGATTGCCAACGGCAAGCATATCGTCACCGCAAACAAGGCGTTGCTCGCAACACACGGCGATGAAATCTTCAAGGCCGCGCAGGAAAAAGGCGTGATGGTCGCGTACGAAGCGGCTGTGGCCGGCGGCATCCCGATCATCAAGGCATTGCGCGAAGGCCTGACCGCGAACCGCATCGAATGGATCGCCGGCATCATCAACGGCACGACCAATTTCATCCTGTCCGAAATGCGCGACAAGGGGCTGGATTTCGACACGGTGCTGAAGGAAGCGCAACGTCTTGGTTATGCAGAAGCCGATCCGACTTTCGACATCGAAGGCGTCGACGCTGCGCACAAGGCAACGCTGATGTCGGCAATCGCGTTCGGCATTCCTGTCCAGTTCGACAAGGCGCACGTGGAAGGCATCACCAAGCTGGAAGCAGTCGATATTCGCTATGCGGAACAGCTCGGCTACCGCATCAAGTTGCTGGGTATCGCCAAACGTACACCAAACGGCATCGAGCTGCGCGTGCATCCGACGCTGATCCCGGCCAAGCGCCTGATCGCCAATGTCGAAGGTGCAATGAACGCCGTGCTGGTGCATGGCGATGCCGTCGGCGCGACACTGTATTACGGCAAGGGCGCTGGCGCAGAGCCGACCGCTTCCGCTGTCATCGCGGACCTGGTCGATATTGCACGCCTGGCGGAAGCGCAGCCGGAACATCGCGTTCCGCATCTGGCGTTCCAGCCGCATTCGATGACCGATACGCCGGTATTGCCGATTTCCGAAGTGACAACCAGCTATTACCTGCGCATGCACGTGGCGGACAAGCTTGGCGTGTTGGCAAACGTCACCAGCATTCTGGCGGAATCGACGATCTCGATCGATGCGATGCTGCAGAAGGAGCCGGCACTGGGCGAAACGCAGACGGACATCATCATGCTGACGCACCAGACGCAGGAGAAAAACGTCGAGGCGGCGATCAAGAAGATCGAGGCATTGCCGACGGTTCTCGGCAAGGTAACTAAGTTGCGGCTCGAGCATTTGAGTTGATCGCCGATCGTCGGTTGCATGTGAAAAGGCGCTTCGGCGCCTTTTTGTTTTCCGTTTGATAATGCGTGCCGGCAAGTCTGCGCCTCCGCGATATTCGGCAAAACACGGGAGCAGCACCAGTGCAGCAGTTATAATGGCGGCTTGCTTTCGCTCTCCAACCTATCTTCCGACATGCAATATATTTCGACTCGCGGCGATTCCGCTGCACAGCCTGCTTTTCAGTCTTTCTCCCAGATCCTGCTCGGTGGTTTGGCTCCCGACGGAGGCCTGTATCTGCCGGCTGAATATCCGCAGGTGAGCGGAGCCGAGCTCGACGCATGGCGCACGCTGTCGTATGCCGATCTGGCGTATGAAATCCTGAAGAAATTCGCGACCGATATTCCCGACGCCGACCTGCACGCGCTGGCGCACAAGACCTACACGGCGGACGTCTATCGCAATGCGCGTCACGGCGAAGAAGCCGCGCGCATCACACCGCTGCGTCTGGTCGAAGAAAAGAACGGCAGCAAGCTGATGCTGCAAGCGTTGTCGAACGGTCCGACGTTGGCGTTCAAGGACATGGCAATGCAATTGCTCGGCAACCTGTTCGAGTACACGCTCGCCAGGCAGCATGCGGAACTGAATATTTTCGGCGCAACCTCCGGCGATACCGGTAGTGCGGCGGAATATGCAATGCGGGGCAAGAAGGGCATTCGCGTCTTCATGCTGTCTCCGCATCGCAAGATGAGCGCATTCCAAACCGCGCAGATGTTCAGCCTGCAGGACCCGAACATTTTCAACGTCGCCGTCGACGGCGTGTTCGACGATTGCCAGGACATGGTCAAGGCCGTTTCCAACGATCTCGCGTTCAAGCAGAAGCAGAAGATCGGTACCGTCAATTCGATCAACTGGGCGCGCGTTGTTGCGCAAGTCATTTATTACTTCCGCGGATATCTGAGCGCCACCACCAGCAATGAACAGAAGGTTTCATTCACGGTGCCTTCCGGCAACTTCGGCAATATCTGCGCAGGACATATCGCGCGCATGATGGGATTGCCGATCGACAAGCTGGTCGTCGCCACAAACGAGAACGATGTGCTCGACGAATTCTTCCGCACCGGCATTTACCGTGTGCGCAAGTCGGCGGAAACCTATCACACCACCAGCCCGAGCATGGACATCAGCAAGGCGTCGAACTTCGAGCGCTTCGTTTTCGACCTGCTGGGACGCGACAGCGATCGCGTGCGCGCACTGTTCCGCAAGGTCGAAACCCACGGAGGCTTTGACCTGTCGGGCAAGCCGGGCAGCGACGGTGACGAATTCAAGCGCATCGCCGAATTCGGTTTTGTTTCGGGCAAATCGACGCATGCCGATCGCGTCGCAACGATTCGTGACCTGCATGAAAAATACGACCTGACGATTGATACGCACACGGCCGATGGCGTCAAGGTGGCACGCGAGAATCTGACTGCAGGCACCACGATGATCGTGCTGGAAACCGCCTTGCCGGCCAAGTTCAACGAAACCATTCGTGAAGCGCTGGGACGCGATGCAGAACGTCCGGCAGGTTTCGAGAATATCGAGGATCTGCCGCAGCGTTTCGATGTCATGACGACGGACATCGAAAAAATGAAGGCTTACATCGCGTCACGTACCGGCCTGTAATCGTGAACCGGATCGACTCTGGCTACTTGGGTCGTCCGGAACGTCACGCGGCGGCGTGTGAGGCTTCCAGCTACAATCCTTGCATCACGAATCAAAGTGCGAACCAAAGCAAGAACCAAAGCAAGAACCACAGCACGATTTATAGCAAGCTGACATGAACCAACCCAAGCCCATGCTAAGTGTCGCCGAGGCGCTCGATTTTCTCCTCGCCGGTGCAACCACCATTTCTGAAACGGAAACATTGCCGACGCTGGAAGCCAACGGCCGCGTCCTCGCAGTTGCGCAGCAATCGCAATTGAATGTGCCGCCGATGGACAACACGTCGATGGACGGCTATGCAGTACGTGCCGCGGATTGTGCTAGCGGCAACGCGACGCTGCAGGTAACGCAACGCATTCCCGCCGGCCATGTCGGTCAGCCGTTGGCCGCCGGATGTGCTGCGCGCATTTTCACCGGAGCGATGGTGCCGGATGGAGCCGATGCTGTGGTCATGCAGGAAGTCTGTGTGGCGGGCAAGGATGGCGAGCGCGATGTGGTGACGATCAACCATGCGCCACCTTCCGGCGAATGGATACGTCGCACCGGCGAAGACATCAAGGCGGGCAGTACCATTCTGGAAGCCGGCGCGCGTTTGCGTGCGCAGGAACTCGGTCTGGCGGCATCGGTCGGACTGGCGCAATTGCCGGTCGTGCGCAAACTGCGTGTTGCCGTGTTCTTCACCGGCGATGAACTGGCGATGCCGGGCGAAGACCTGAAGCCCGGCGCAATCTATAACTCGAACAAATTCACACTGCGCGGCCTGCTGGAAAATCTCGGCTGCGACGTCACCGATTTCGGCATTGTGCCGGACACACTGACCGCCACGCGCGAAACCTTGCGTCGTGCCGCGGCCGAACACGATCTGATCATCACCTCCGGCGGCGTGTCGGTCGGCGAGGAAGATCACATCAAGCCTGCACTGGAAGCGGAAGGCCGCGTCAACATGTGGCAGATCGCGGTCAAGCCGGGCAAGCCGCTGGCATTCGGCGAGGTGAACAGCGCAGCGCAATCGGGTCGCGCGTTTTTCCTCGGCCTGCCGGGCAATCCGGTATCGAGTTTTGTGACGTTCCTGTTGTTCGTGCGTCCATTCATTCTGCGTTTGCAAGGTGTACAGAATGTCGCGCCGAAGGCATTGATGTTGCGCGCCGACTTTACGCTGGCGAAGGGTGATCGGCGCAATGAATTTCTGCGTGCGCGAATCAATGCCGATGGCGGACTGGATTTGTTCCCGAACCAGAGTTCCGGCGTGCTGACATCCACGGTATGGGGTGACGGCCTGATTGACAATCCACCCAACAATCCCATTGCGAAGGGCGATCTCGTGCGCTTTATCGCCTTCAGCGATTTGATGTATTGAGCAAGACAGGATAGAAGCAGCCATGAAAATTGAACTTCGATTTTTTGCCAGCGTGCGCGAAGTACTGGGCGTCTCGCAGGAGTCGGTAACCTTGCCGGAGGGCGTAACAACAGTCGGCGGGGTGCGCGCATTTTTGCGTGAGCGCGGCGGCAAGTGGGCCGAAGTGCTGGCAGAGGGGCGCGCCTTGCGCATGGCGTACGATCAGGAAATGACCCACGCAGATACGCCGGTTCGCGATGGCGGCGAGGTCGCGTTTTTCCCGCCGGTTACCGGCGGCTGACCAACCAGGATGCAGGCAGGCAACATGGCGATTCGCGTACAAACCGAAGATTTCGATGTCAGCAGGGAAGTGGCCGCATTGCGTGCGGGCAGCCCGCAGGTCGGCGCGGTCGTTACTTTCATCGGCACCGTGCGCGACATCAACGACGGTAGCAGCGTGGCCGAAATGGAACTGGAACACTATCCCGGCATGACCGAAAAGGCTTTGCAGGGCATTGTCGAGCAGGCAAAGGCGCGCTGGGATATTTTTGATGCGCTCGTCATTCACCGCGTCGGCCCGCTGTTGCCGAAAGATCAGATCGTGCTGGTCGCCGTGACGTCCGCACACCGCGGCGAAGCCTTCGACGCCTGTGAATTCATCATCGATTATCTGAAGACCGAAGCGCCGTTCTGGAAGAAGGAACAGACACCGCAAGGTGCGCGCTGGGTCGATGCGCGCGTCACCGATGATGCTGCGCTTGCCAAGTGGGCGCTGCCGGACGGCAAACGCTGAACTTTTGCGCTGCTGCCGGCTGAGCGCAATCAATCCCCCTTCATTTCATGCGGCATTCTGCGGCGTTCGCACGCAGGATTTGCCACATGACGCATTTTTCCGCCTAAACTATAGCGAGCCGTCACGCGGTTGCGAGGATGCATCATCGTCATACGTATCCGATGACTCCCTGCTTGAAAAGTGGTTATCCGTCCCAATTTTCCCTTGCATCACGGATCTTCTTCTGGAGAGTATGCAATGCGTCTCGATAAACTCACAACCAAACTGCAGGAAGCGCTGGCCGATGCGCAGAGCCATGCCGTAGGCAGCGACAATCAATACATCGAACCGGTCCATGTCCTGACTGCGCTGTTGAGCCAGGATGACAGCAGCACGCGTTCGCTGCTGCAGCGCGCGGGGGCTAATATCAACGGCATGGTCACAGCGCTCCGGAGTGCGCTGGAACGTCTGCCGAAAGTGTCCGGCACCGGTGGCGCAGTCCAGATCGGGCGCGACCTGAGCAACCTGCTCAATCTCGCCGACAAGGAATCGCAAAAGCACGGCGACGAATTCATCGCCACCGAAATGGTGTTGCTGGCGCTGACCGAAGACAAATCGGATGCTGGCAAGATCGCGCGCGAAAACGGACTGACGCGCAAGGCGCTGGAAGCTGCCATCAAGGCCGTGCGTGGCAACAGCAAGGTCGATTCCGCCGAAGGCGAAGGCCAGCGCGAAGCATTGAAAAAATACACGCTGGACCTGACCGAACGCGCACGCATCGGCAAGCTCGATCCGGTGATCGGCCGCGACGATGAAATCCGTCGTGCGATTCAGGTGCTGCAACGCCGCTCCAAGAACAATCCGGTGCTGATCGGCGAACCCGGCGTCGGCAAGACCGCCATCGTTGAAGGCCTCGCGCAGCGCATCGTCAATGGCGAAGTGCCGGAAAGCCTGAAAGGCAAACGCGTGCTGTCGCTCGACATGGCGTCGCTGCTGGCAGGTGCGAAATATCGCGGCGAATTCGAAGAGCGCCTGAAAGCCGTATTGACCGAACTGTCGGAGGATCAAGGTCAGTCGATCGTCTTCATCGACGAGATGCATACGCTCGTCGGTGCCGGCAAGGCTGAGGGCGCGATGGATGCCGGCAACATGCTCAAGCCCGCGCTGGCACGCGGCGAGTTGCACTGCGTCGGCGCAACCACACTGGACGAATATCGCAAGTACATCGAGAAGGATGCCGCGCTAGAGCGGCGCTTCCAGAAAATTCTCGTCGACGAACCATCGGTCGAGGCAACGATCGCAATCCTGCGCGGCCTGCAGGAAAAATACGAGCTGCATCATGGTGTGGAAATTACCGATCCGGCAATCGTCGCAGCGGCAGAACTGTCGCATCGCTACATCACGGATCGCTTCCTGCCGGACAAGGCGATCGACCTGATCGACGAAGCCGCATCCAAGATCAAGATCGAGATCGATTCCAAACCGGAAGTCATGGACCGTCTCGACCGTCGCGTGATCCAGTTGAAGATCGAGCGCGAAGCCGTCAGAAAAGAAAAGGACGAAGCCTCGCAAAAACGGCTGCAACTGATCGAGGAAGAAATCGAACGTCTCGGCCGCGAATATGCCGATCTGGAAGAAATCTGGAAGTCGGAAAAAGCTGCCGCACAAGGCAGCCAGCACATCAAGGAAGAGATCGAAAAGGTTCGCCTGCAGATGGAAGAAGCCACGCGCAAGAGTGACTGGCAGCGTGTGTCCGAACTGCAGTACAGCACCTTGCCGCAGCTGGAAGCGCAGTTGAAGAATGCCGTCTCCGGCGAAGACACATCGGAGCGCCGTCAGCTCGTGCGCACGCAGGTCGGCGCGGAAGAAATCGCCGAAGTCGTTTCGCGCGCCACCGGCATTCCCGTCTCACGCATGATGACCGGCGAGCGGGAAAAATTGCTGCAAATGGAAGACGCATTGCACAAACGCGTCATCGGCCAGCATGAGGCGATTGTTGCCGTCTCTGATGCGATCCGTCGTTCACGCGCGGGTCTCGGCGATCCGAATCGCCCGTATGGTTCCTTCATGTTCCTTGGCCCGACCGGCGTCGGCAAGACGGAACTATGCAAGGCGCTGGCCTCGTTCATGTTCGATACCGAAGACTCATTGATTCGCATCGACATGAGCGAATTCATGGAGAAGCATTCGGTCGCACGACTGATCGGTGCGCCGCCGGGTTATGTCGGTTACGAAGAAGGCGGTTACCTGACCGAAGCCGTACGGCGCAAACCGTACAGCGTGATCCTGCTCGACGAAATCGAAAAGGCGCACCCGGATGTCTTCAACGTGCTGCTGCAGGTGCTGGACGACGGTCGCATGACTGATGGTCAGGGACGCACGGTCGACTTCAAGAACACCGTGATCGTGATGACTTCCAACCTCGGATCGCACAAGATCCAGTCGATGGAAGGCAGCGATCCGGCATTGATCAAGATGGCTGTGATGGCGGAAGTGCAAGGTCACTTCCGGCCGGAATTCATCAATCGTATCGACGAGATCGTCGTGTTCCATGCGCTCGATGAAAAGAACATCGGTTCGATCGCGAAGATCCAGCTGCATGTCATCGAACAGCGTCTGGCCCGCATGGACATGTCACTAGATGTGAGCGAAGCGGCATTGCAGAAGATTGCAGAAGCCGGATTCGACCCGGTGTACGGTGCGCGTCCGTTGAAGCGTGCGATTCAGCAGCAGATCGAGAATCCGTTGTCGAAGGCGATACTGGAAGGGCGGTTTGGGCCGAAGGATGTCATTGAAGTTAATGTGTCCAATGGACTCTTAGAATTTCGCAAAAATTGATAGCCACAAAAAAGAGATCACTAGGTGATCTCTTTTTTTATAAGCTAAGTATGATTTTTTGCAATTGCTCCTGCCGTTTTACATCTAATAATTCCAATATTTCAAATTTAGTTTTTGTAGTACGTGCGCACCGATGACTGCCATCTGATGTAATTCATTTTCTTTTTCAATCTTTACTATTGCAGATCTCGAATTGTGTTCACTGCAAAGCATTTTGAATCCGAAGCATGAGAAATACCAAATTGCCTTGCATGAAAATTTTAATGTTCTCTCTGAAAACGCAGAGGCCTTACCTAGAAACGCCAACCCATATTCCTCGCTTTTAGACGACTGAGTATATGTAGTTAAAGCCGCCCCTATATAGCTAGGGTGCACAGCGAGCGAAAATGTCGAAGTTTCTTCTTGCCGCCATTTGCGCATTTCATCGCTTATATTCTGAGCAATTCCAAAATTTCGCTCTATTGAATTCAAATGCTTTCTTAGAGCT
>NZ_DATMTD010000073.1:0-23484 GCF_035565035.1 Oxalicibacterium sp.
ATTGTGATCTAATCAAAAGACCTCAACTAAGGCAGTTACAAATTAAATGGCTAATAACTTCTTTATTAAAAAATGCAAAGCCAAAACCACTCTGGGGTTTGAAGTTGGAATTGAAGAGGGTGAGTACGAGGTGAGCGGAGACGAACCTGACCAAAGCGCTGTAAAGCTTCGGGGAAAAAACGTGTATGAGATCAAACACGCCGAATTCCAAAAATTGAAACAGCAGAATTTGGCTGTTCCGGAGTCCTGAGGAACGCGAACATTCATTTTCCGGTACGAACGTCGCCGTATAGTTCGCGTATCTTAAGCGGGCTAGCGATTTCTTGAACAAGACATTGCTAGCCGAAAATATGGGGCGCGCTGTCGATGCCTGGAGTATGAATAGAGCAGCCGTTTCGTTTAGTTGAAATAACTCCGCGCTTCCTCAAATCGCTTCGCCCAATATTTGTTACTCATCTGATCGATGCGCACCTTGCCATTGGTAGATGGCGCGTGAACAAACCTTCCGTCGCCGATGTAAATCCCCACATGTGAATATGCTCGGCCGAGGGTGTTGAAAAACACGAGATCGCCCGGCTGCAATGCTTCCTTGCCGATTTCCTTGCCGCGTTTGGCGATATCGGCAGCGCTGCCGGAAACGCGAATGTTGGCAGCTTCGCGGAACACGTAGGACACCATGCCGCTGCAATCGAAACCGGCTTCCGGATTCTTGCCGCCGAAGCGATAGCCGGTGTCGATCAATCCCAAAGAAAAGAATGTGATGTCTTGTCGCTTGCCGGTGACTTGTGCGGATTCCTGCGGCGGTTGGGAGCCGATGCCCGTCATCGTCGGTGCGGTACTGCAGGCGCTGATCAGTAGCACTGTCAATGCAAGCAGCAGCTTGGTGCGCAAGCACGGCAATGATGTCATCGCATTCGTCATCGGCTTACCTTCCGTCCCGCACGAGACATCAGCTACCCAGATCGGTCAGCACGCCGGATAGCAGCGCGATCATCTGATCGATCTCTTCGGTCGTCACGTTCAATGCCGGCATGAAGCGCAACAGGTCTGGGCGTGGCGAGTTGAGCAGCAGGCCGAACGGTTGCAGGTCGCGGGCCTTCTCGACGATCTGCGGACCAATGTCCTTACCGAGCTTGAGCGCGCGCAGCAAACCTTCACCGCGTTCGCCGGCCAGGCCGTGCTTGTCGCTGAGTTTGGTCAGTTCACGGCCGAGGTACGCGCCGTTGTCTTTGACCGATTGCAGGAAGCCGGGTGCCAGCAACGCTTCCGTGACGGCGATGCCGACAGCGGTCATCAATGGATTGCCGTTATAGGTGCCGCCCTGGTCGCCCGCTTCGAAGCAGGCGATTTCCTCGCGGCATAGCATGGCTGCGAGCGGGACCCCGCCGCCGATGCCTTTGCCGAGCGTCATGATGTCGGGTTCGATGCCGGACAATTGATAGGCGAACATTTCACCGCAGCGTGCCATGCCGGTTTGCACTTCGTCGACGATCAGCAGAATGTTGTGTTTCTTCGTCAGTGCACGCAATGCCTGCATGAATTCTCGTGTGGCGGGCAACACGCCGGCTTCGCCTTGCACCGGTTCCAGCATGACGCCAACGGTTTTGTCGGTGATCAGCTTTTCGACACTTGCGATGTCGTTCAGATGCGCTTTCAGGAAGCCCGGCACCTGCGGTGCATAGATCGTGTCCCAACCTGCCTTGCCGCTGGCGGACATGGCGGCGATCGTGCGTCCGTGGAAGCTGTGATCGAAGGTGATGATCTCGTAACGGTTTTCACCGGCCGCGTTCTTGTTGATCCTGCCCCATTTGCGTGCGAGCTTGAATGCGCCTTCGTTTGCTTCTGCACCGCTATTGGCGAAGAACACGCGATCGAAGCAGGAGTTGTCGGTCAGCAGCGTTGCCAGCGCAATCGACGGTTCGTTGTAGAACGCCGGCGATGGGTTGATCAGTTTTTTTGACTGCGAAACCAGTGCATCCTGAATGCATTGCGGTGAGTGACCGAGACAATTGACGGCCCAGCCCTGCAGATAATCGAGATAGCGCTTGCCGGTATGGTCGGTCAGCCACATGCCTTGTCCTTCGACGCAGACAATCGGCGGACGATTGGTGATGTACATCAGATTGTTGACGTCATACTGGCTGAATTCCATTACGGATGCTCCTGAGCGAATAAGGTGAGGCAAAAGAGAAATACTAAAAAAAAAGCCACAGGGTTGCCTGTGGCTTGGTGATCGTCAAACGTTCACATGCACGGCATCCATGGCTGAGGCGGGGTGCGGCGTCGCAGATGTTTGGCAATCGTATTCATGCAGGAATCTTATGATGTTTTGCCGAGGGCGTCAAAACGTTTTTCGCCACATTGTCGCCTGTCATCATTCTGCAATCATGCCTTTGGCAAGATCGGCTTCCGACGTAAAGGCGTCTGCATAGAACTCATCTGCAGGCAGTCCGCAGATCGCGGTGAAATCCGCCTTGGCCGCATCGACCATCAGTGGCGCGCCGCAAGCGTAGACCTGAAAGCTCGAGAGTTCCGGCAAATCGTCCATGACCGCGCGATGCACGAAGCCAGTGCGCCCCTGCCATTGGTCGTCCGGCAATGCATTGGAGACGACCGGAACATAGCGGAAACCGGGAACCGTGCGTGCCCATTCTTCGCACAGCGCATGCATGTAAAGGTCTTTCGGACGTCGACCGCCCCAGTAAAGCGTGATCGGACGTTTGCTGCCGATATGGATCGCCTGTTCGACGATGGCCTTGATCGGCGCAAAGCCGGTGCCGGACGCAAGCAGCACCATCGGCTTGTCCGAATCCTCGCGCAGGAAGAAGGTACCGAGCGGTCCTTCGAAGCGCAGGATTTCACGTTCTTTCATCGTGTTGAACACGTGGTCGGTGAAGACGCCGCCCGGCATGTGGCGGATGTGCAGCGTGATATGTTCGTCGAGATGCGGCGCATTCGCCAGGCTGTAGCTGCGGCGCTTGCCGTCCTTCAGGATGAATTCGACGAACTGGCCGGCGCGATATTGCAACCGTTCGCTGGCGGGCAGCTGCAGCGAGATAATCATCACATCGTCGGCGGCCTTTTCCATTTTCGCGACACGCGATGGCAATTTCTTGATCGGAAACTCTCCGACACCAAGTACTTCGCGTGCTTCGAGTTCAATATCGCTATGCGGCTTGGCGCAGCAGAAGAGGGTGAAGCCTTTTTCTGCGTCGGCGGGCGACAGCGCCTTTGCCTGATGCGGGCCGTGCGTGACAGAGCCGTCGAGCACCATGCCGCGGCAGGTCCCGCAAGCGCCGTTTTTGCAGCCATAAGGGAGGCCGACGCCGGCGCGGATGGCGGCATTCAGGATGGTTTCATCGGATTCGCAGGGAAATTGCCGGCCGCTTGGCTTAACGGTGATTTGGAAAGTCATACAATTCTGGTCATGAAAACTGAAAACAAAAATGGTGCGGGGAAGCTGGGGCGGCCGCGGCTGCTGATACTCGGTTGCGGCGATGTCGGCTTGCGTCTGCTTCCGTTGTTGCGGGACAGGTTTCGCATATTTGCCGTAACGACGCAGGAAACGCGGCAGCAGGATTTGCGCAATGCCGGTGCGATCCCCGTCATTGCCGATCTGGATCGGCCGCAGACGCTGGCGCGAATTGCGCGTCTGGCCTCGACCATCGTGCATCTGGCTCCGCCGCAGTCCGACGGCGCGACCGATCGCCGCACTCGCAATCTGGCTGCCATTTTACCCGACCATGCCACATTGATTTATGTCAGCACATCCGGCGTGTACGGCGATTGCGGCGGTGAGCGTATCGATGAAACGAGACCGCTGCGTCCGCACAACGCGCGTGCCGTGCGTCGTGTCGATGCCGAACGGACGTTGCGCATTTGGGCGCGACGCTCGCATTCGCGTCTGGGGATTTTGCGTGTGCCCGGGATTTACGCGAAGGATCGCCTTCCCGTTGAACGTCTGCAAAAAGGAACGCCGGCGCTGCTGGCAGAAGAGGATGTGTACACAAATCATATTCATGCAGACGATCTGGCGTTAATCGTCGCTGCGGCGCTGTTTCGGGCACAGTCGTGCCGCGTGTATCACGCGGTTGACGATTCGGACATGAAGATGGGCGATTATTTCGATGCGGTTGCCGATGCAATGTCGCTGCCGCGGCCTCCAAGGCTTTCTCATGCTGTGTTGCAGCATCAGGTTTCGCCGATGATGTTGTCATTCATGTCTGAATCGAGACGATTGGTCAATCAACGCATCAAGACAGAACTGGGCATTCGTTTGCGTTACCCGACTGTGGTGACTGCGCTAAAGGCTGTGTCGTAAAAAAAACGTTAAAAAATTGTCATAAAAATAACTTACGTTTTCTCTAATTTGATTATTAATCTACCAATCGGCATTCTTCACAATGCCGATTTTTCTTCACTAGATCGCATTCTTGAACTACGATGAATGCAACTTGAGTAATTCATAAATCGTTGTATTTAAATGGATTTATAAAGATAAAGCTACATTTCCTTCAAGGGGAATGTTAATCAGTTTTTATCCATTTTATTCGGAGACTATTCGGTTTTTACGTATAGCACTGACGCTAAATCCGATTTCCCACTAGGTTAAGATTCCGTTAAAGTTTCTCCGTCTGCCAAAAGCAGTGATTCATGGAATGCAAGGAGAAAGGCGATGTAGACATCGGCGCGCTTGTTTCGGTGAAGGGAAAAGGAGGAGTCAATCGGTTGGTCGTGATATTCGACCGGCGGATCGGCAGAAGGAAATAACGCGTTCGGGGAGGCATCCGGTTCGGCCGGTGCAACTGTTTTCCGGATGTACACGATGCGGCGCTTGCATGTGCCATCAATGCGTCATAACCTATTTTTCGAGAATATTATGGAATTTCTACAAGTGTTCACCACGCCGGAGGCATGGATCGCGCTGGCAACCCTCGCGATGCTGGAGATCGTGCTGGGCGTCGACAACATTATCTTCATTTCGGTGCTGGTCGACCGTTTGCCGCCTCATCAGCGTCAAAAAGGCCGCATGATCGGTCTTGGTCTGGCGATGGGTACACGTATCGCATTGCTGTTGAGCCTGTCCTGGATGATGAGTCTGGTCGATCCAATGTTCCACATCGGTTCGATGGGCTTTTCGGGACGTGATCTGATCCTGTTCTTCGGTGGTGGCTTCCTGCTTTACAAGGCTGCGTCCGAGATCAAGGAACTGATGGGCCCGCAGCATGAAGAGAAGGACGACAGTGGCGCAATCAAGAAAGCTAGCTTCGCCATGATCATGGCGCAGATCGCCGTGATCGACATCGTGTTCTCGCTGGATTCGGTCATTACCGCAGTCGGCATGGTCAAGGAAGTCGAGATCATGATCCTCGCAATCGTGATCGCGGTCGGTGTGATGATGTTTGCGGCCAAGGCCATCGGTGATTTCGTGACCGAATTCCCGAGCATCAAGATGCTGGCGCTGTGCTTCCTGGTGATCGTCGGTGCGGTGCTGATCGCCGAAAGCGTTGAATTCCATATTCCGAAAGGCTACATCTACGGTGCAATGGCATTCTCGCTGGTGGTTGAACTGTTCAACATCCGCATGCGTCGCAATCACAATCTGGCGGTATGCGATGTGCCTGAATCAGTTTCTTCACATCACAACGTCAACGTGCCTGCATAAGAAGGGCGATGGATGGCACGGTTTCCGTGTCATCGCTTCTAAAATGAAAAGAACCTCCGAGGAGGTTCTTTTTTTTCGTCGGTGCAAAAAGGGGAAAGTGCAGGCGGCCGAGAATCAGTTGAAACGTTCTGCATTGTTGAGTGCAGGACTCACATCAAACTAGTGGCCGTGCAGATTTACTTAGGCTTTTATCTGCCGCGCATCGTACTGTCGGAGAAGGAAGTCTTCGCGTACGCGATACAGGCGGACCTAGGTTTGTGCCGACGTGACCTTCAATACTTCTTCCACCGTCGTCACGCCCTCGATGATCTTCAGCGCGCCTGCCAGCCTCAGTGGCTTCATGCCGTCGGTGATGCTTTGCTGCTTCAATGCGTGAATGTCGGTTTCCGACTTGATCAGTTTGGAGAATGGCAGCGTCACCGTCAGCAATTCGTACAGACCGGTACGGCCGCGATAGCCGGTTTGCCGGCATTCCGGACAGCCGACGGGGCGATAGATGGTTGCAGGTTTGGGAAGATTCCAGCCATCGGTCAGGCTTTGCCACACTTCATCGAGAATCTCGCCGTCGGGCGATTTGCAATGCACGCACAACGTACGCGTCAGACGTTGCGCCATGATGCCGATCAGCGTCGTTTCCAGCAGATAGTAGGGCACGCCGAGTTCGAGCAAACGCATCACGGCGGACGGTGCATCGTTGGTGTGCAGCGTCGACAGCACAAGGTGACCTGTCAGGGCGGCCTGAATCGCCATCTCGGCGGTTTCCAGATCGCGAATCTCGCCGACCATGATGATGTCCGGATCCTGTCGCATCAATGAGCGCACGCCGTCGGCGAACGACAGGTCGATGCCGTGCTGTACCTGCATCTGATTGAACGAGCCTTCGACCATTTCGATCGGATCTTCCACGGTACACACATTGACTTCGCTGGTCGCCAGCGCTTTCAGCGTCGTGTACAACGTGGTCGTCTTGCCGGAACCGGTTGGGCCGGTGACGAGAATGATGCCGTGCGGTCGTGTCGTCAGGCTGTCCCAGCGTGCCGCGTCATCAGGCGGGAAGCCGAGTTCCGGCAGCGATTTGACGACGACATCGGGGTCGAAAATACGCATCACCAGCTTTTCGCCAAAGGCGGTCGGCATCGTCGAAAGACGCAACTCGATTTCCTGCCCGTTGTTGGTACGCGTCTTGATGCGGCCGTCTTGCGGACGGCGCTTCTCGATCACGTCCATGCGGCCGAGCAGCTTGATGCGCGCGGTCATCGCAATCATCACGGTCGGCGGGACCTGATAAACCTGATGCAGCACGCCATCGATGCGGAAGCGGATCGCGCAGAATTCGCGCTTCGGTTCCAAGTGGATGTCCGATGCACGTTGTTCGAATGCGTACTGCCACAGCCAGTCGACGATGTTGATAATGTGCTGGTCGTTGGCATCCATCTGCTTGCTGTTGCCCAGCTCGACCAGCTGCTCGAAATTGTTGCGCAGCGCGGCGTCCTGTCCGTTCAGCTTCTTCGCGCCCTTGATCGATTTTGCCAGTGCAAAAAACTGCGTCGTGTATTGCGCGATGTCGAGGGGACTGGCGATGACGCGTTTGACGTTGCGGCGCGTGATCTTGGCGATCTCTGGTTCCCATTCGGCCATGAACGGTTCGCAGGTGGCGACGACGAGTTCGGTCGGCGTCAGTTCGACCGGCAGGATATGGAAGCGCGTCGCATAACTTGCCGACATCACATCGGCCACGCGCGTGAAGTCGATCTTCAGCGGATCGATGCGGAAAAAGGGAAGTTTGACCTTGCCGGCCAGCCATTCGGTCAGCCAGTCCAGCGTCAACGGACGACGCGGCTCGGTAATGGAAACCAGCTTGCACTGCGCAACGGCAACCAGCGGATGCATCGCGGCCGGTGCATTTTTGTAAATGGCTTGCGCCTGCGTATAGAAGCTCTTGACGTCATCCTTGGCAAGAATGCCATCTGCCAGCAGCCAGCTGAATATCTGCTGCAGATCCAGTTTTTTCGCGACGGGTTTGCTGGCGGCAGTCGGGGTAGCGGTAGCAGTTGGCATGACCATGATCCACAGATGAAATCGTTGCGGACGATGCTATCACACGGCCGATACGGCTTGCAGCTTATGCTGCGGATATGCAGCGGTTTTGCAGCGTCACTGTTGCGCCTGCCACGCCTTGATGCCATTGACCCACGATTTGGCCGGCAGTTTGGTCGCGGCCGTGATCTGCGCTGCACGTTCATACAGCGCGGGAATGTCCAGTTGCGGTGACGTGTTGAAGGCGATGGCGACGACATTGCCTTCGTGGACTTCCGGCAGCGAAATCACAGTGTCGAAGGCGAAATGCATCGCGCTCAGGTTCTTCGCATAACTCGGATGATCGCCGAACAAATTCACCGTCATGATGCCGTCCGGCGTCAGGCAATCGGCACAGGCCTGATAAAACTCCGGCGTATCCAGCACCGGGCCGCGCGCAGTTGCGTCGTACAGATCGACCTGCAACGCGTCGATACGACCGCGATTGACGGGGTCGTTGACGTAATCCAGCGCATCCATCTCGATCACGTTCAGGCGATCGTCGTTTGGCGGCAGCTTGAACATCGATGCACAGATCATCAGTACCGCCGGATTCAGATCGATTGCCGTGACGCGTGCATCGGGAAAGCGACGATAGCTGAACTTGGTCAGCGCGCCGGTACCGAGGCCCAGCTGAACGATGTGTTGCGGCTTGTCGTTGAACAGCATCCACGCCATCATCTGCTGTGCATATTCCAGCTCTATCCAGTCCGGCTTGCTGACGCGCATCGCGCCCTGCACCCATTCCGTGCCGAAATGGAGATAGCGAATGCCGAACTGTTCCGACAGGGTGACTGGCGCGAACTTTATCTTGCGAGCGGGCTTCATCGGAACGACCGATTTCTTGCCGGGGCCGCTTTTCAGATTGGCGTCGGCTTCGATGGATTTGCGTTTGATCAGCATGCGGGTTTCTATTTCCGGAAATTTCAGATTGGCGCGATGATACCGCGCCATTGCACCAGTTTCTGTGCAAATGTCATCGATGCATACGCCGGCGAGGAAGACGGCAACACCAGCGTGTCGAATCCGGCGTCGGCAAACAAGGGCGCCTGTTTTCCAGACGTCTTGCCGTTGAAGCAGACGCGCTTCAGCGCCGGACATTGCTGCTTCAACAACGCAAAGTCGTTATGCTGTGCATGACGAATCGCGCTGTCGAGACTTCCCTCGCGCGCGCATGCGGCAATGACATCCCATAATCCGATGTGAAATGAACGCAATTTTTCAAGACGCCGTTCATACGATTGCGCAACAAAATCCGTGTCGAGGATGGCGGAGAGCAGGGGCCAGAACTGGTTGCGCGGGTGCGCGTAGTATTGTTGAGCGGCCAGTGATGCCTCTCCGGGAAAACTGCCCAGAATCAGAACCGTAGTATGCGCGTCGATGACGGGAGGAAAACAGGTCAGCAGCGGATTGGACGGTGAAAATTGGCGTGTGACGGGCATGCTGGTATTTTAATGGAAGACCGGTTATCGGTTTTCCGTACTGCACAGACTGGAAGCAGCAGTGGAACGACAACAATCATCGGAGACGCCATGAACAGGAAAGTCATGATCATTACCGGCGGCAGTCGCGGCATCGGCGCAGAGATCGCCGCTCTGGCAGCGCTGGAGGATTATGCCGTCTGCATCAGCTACGTGCAGAACCAGGCCGCGGCAGAGGCGGTTGTCGATACCATCGTCCGTTCGGGCGGCGAAGCGATGGCCGTCAAAGCAGATGTTGCGGTTGAATCGGATATCCTGCGCATCTTCGACACGGTCGATCGGCAATTCGGTCCGCTGACTGCGCTGGTCAATAATGCCGGCATTCTGGAAAAGCAGATGCGCGTCGACCAGATGGACGTGGCACGCATGCAGCGTATCTTCACGACCAACATCATCGGCAGCTTTGTCTGCGCACGCGAAGCAGTCAAACGCATGTCCACGCTGCACGGCGGACATGGCGGCGCCATCGTCAATATTTCGTCGATTGCAGCACGTGCCGGCGGCCCTGGAGAATATGTCGATTACGCCGCATCAAAAGGCGCCATCGATACCTTGACGATTGGCCTCGCGAAGGAAGTGGCAACCGAGGGCGTTCGTGTCAATGGCGTGCGGCCCGGCGTGATTTATACCGAGATTCACGCAAGTGGCGGCGAACCGGGACGCGTCGATCGTGTCAAATCGGCAGTACCGATGCAGCGTGGCGGCCAGCCGGTTGAAATTGCGCAGGCAGTCATGTGGCTGTTATCGGACAAGGCATCATATGTAACGGGAAGTCTGCTGGATGTCACGGGCGGACGATAAGTCTGGATAAAGAGGAAAACATGGCAGACATGGATAGATGGAGCATCAACGAGTCATTGCTCCAGTCGTACCGTTCCATTTTCATTTCATCGCAATCCTTCCTGCTGGCGGTCGGCGCGATCGTTTCGGGCAAAAGCGGTGTCGTGCTTTATGCGACGGCCGCAATCAGTCTGGTGATGATCTGGGCAATCTGGTTTCCGGTCGTTCGGTCACGGCATCTGATCGTCGACTACTACAAATTCGGCATGATGGATTTCTGCGATGAAGACGAGTACGTGAACAAGCGTGACGTGCGCGATAACGCAAACAGACAATTCAAGATTGGAACAAACTGGCGCAAGACGCGTAAAAAGCTGGATCTGTACACACCGATACTGGTTTCGCTTGTATGGGTTGTACTGGTGATTTATGAAGCCTATCTGGCGATCAAGCAATGACGGGAATGGAACAGGCGGCGAACAACAACAACGACCAGACAACGAAAAAAGCACTGTAACGGGAGACGGCGAAATGGACATGAAGCGCGTGGTTTTTTTGTTCCGCATGGTGCACGGCCTGATGGCATTTTTCTTTGCGGCCGCATCGTTGATGCTCATTTTTATCGCGGTCCGGCTTGGCTGGACGGCTTTCATCGGCACGCGCGATGCGGGAACTGCCCAAGTCATCATCGAAGCAGTCGGCCTGCTGGCGGCTGCCGTGGTTGCACTGCAGATTGCCGAGACCATCGTCGAGGAAGAGGTCGTGCGTGATGCCGACATCAGTGCACCAACGCGCGTCCGGCGTTTTCTCTCGCGCTTTTTCGTTGTCATTATTGTTGCGCTTGGCATCGAAGGATTGGTTGCCACCTTCAAGGCATTGCACGACGATCCGACACACTTGCCTTATGCCGCCAGCATCATCGTGGCTACCGGCGTCCTGTTGGCGGCCTGGGGTGCGTTTGTCTATCTGAATCGCGCGGTAGAAGAACTTGAGCCGGAAGCGATGGAAGACGCCAAGCGCGAAGACAGCAAACTCAAATAACGGAGCAAGTCGATGCAGAACGATACATTCAAGCCGGTAACCGACGCCGCGTGCCTGACGGTGATGGACGAACTTTCCAAACACGAACCGATTTTCCATCGTCCCGAACTCGGTACGTCCAGAAGCGACTTCGAGGCGATGATCACCGACGATTTCTGGGAGATCGGTGCATCGGGCAATATCTACAATCGAGATTACATCCTGGAGGTGCTGGAACAGCGCCACAGTCCCGATTCGGAATACCACGAAGACTGGGAAACTGGTGATTTCTACTGCCGCATGATCGCGGAAAATCACTATTTGTTGAGTTATACGCTGACGTTGCACGGGCGTCTCACCAGGAGAACCACGCTGTGGAATCGCACGGGCGATGGCTGGAAAGCCGTGTTTCACCAGGGAACGCTTGTCAAACAGGGAGAACCCACATGATACAGCGGAGCGGTCGGTAGATTGCAGAGGATTTGTGGTACTTTTTCTAGCGATGCACACCATACGTCGGTAAAAATTTTCTCGGTCCGAACCGACAATCGGTTAGTTCAAATTAATATCTTTCTGTGTAAGCCGTATGTCAGTTGATATATGTATGCTTGGCGGGGTGAATGCTCCTTGTAACAGAACAAGATAGAACCATGAGAATGCAAACGTTTTCCTCCAATGCAACTCATATCCTTGCGGTGGACGATGATCCGTCTATGCGTCAATTAATTATGGACTATCTTGGTGACCATGGGATGCGCGTTACGACGCTGGCCGATGGCCGCGATGTGACAGACGTCATGGAGCGCGAGACCATCGATTTATTGATCGTCGATCTCAAACTTCCGGGCGAAGACGGCATGCAGATCACTCGGCGCCTGCGTGACGCTTCGGACATGCCGATCATCATGCTGACTGGCCGTCAGGAAGAGGCCGACCGCGTGATGGGGCTGGAACTCGGTGCCGATGATTACTTGACCAAACCGTTTTCTCCGCGCGAGCTGCTGGCACGCATTCGTGCACTGCTGCGTCGCTCCCGCGCGCACGAATCCGTCGCCGATAACCTGTCGCGAATACGGGCCTACCGCTTTTCGGGATGGCAATTGAACGTGCGCCTGCGCCGATTGACTGCGCCGAGCGGCGACCAACTCTCATTGACGAATACCGAATTCAATCTGCTCGCAGCATTCCTGGCCGCACCGCGCCAGGTGCTTTCGCGCGAACAACTTCTTCTGTTATCGCGCTTGCATAACGATGAAGTGTACGACCGCGCTATTGACGTACAGGTCGGAAGATTGCGCAAGAAGATCGGTCTGGCACCAAGCGGTGAGCCGTTCATCCGCACCGAGCGCGGTTCCGGCTATCTATTCGATGCCGAAGTGGACGCGGTTCGCTAGTGGTCATGCCAGTCGGGCACAACGCTGCCGCCGATGGTTCTGCTCAGGATGCGCAGCCTGCGGTCGATGAATTTCGCTTTGCGGTCGATCACATTCCCGGCCTGCTCTGGAGTTCGCAGGCGGACGGCTACGTCGACTTCCTGAATCTGCGCTGGCTGGAATATACCGGCATGAGTCACGAGCGCGCAATCGGCTGGGGCTGGCAGGAAGCGCTGCACCCGGACGATCTGCCCTCACTGTTGCAGGTTTGGCAGCAATTGCTCTCCACGCGGTCGGCCGGCGAGTCCGAGGCGCGCCTGCGTCGTTTCGATGGCGTGTATCGCTGGTATCTGTTTCGTGCGACGCCTGTATTCGACATGGCTGGCGCGCTGATCAAATGGTATGGGCAGACCACCGACATAGACGATTTCAAGCAGGCCGAGGCATTACTGGCTGGCGAAAAGCGCCTGCTTGAGATGATCGCGCAATCGTCGCCATTGCACGCGACGCTGGAAGCGATGTGCCGTATGGTCGACCATATGGTGCCGGGTGCGGTTTCTTCGGTATCGCTGCTTTCTGATGACGCTGTGTACTTTTCGGAACTGATCGCTCCCGGTTTGCCGTCCGATATAACCGACAGGCGCGAGCGCTCGCCGATCAGCGAGCGTGCCGGTCCGTGCAGCGTGGCTGCGTATGAGCGACGACAGGTCATCGTGCAGGACATCTTGCAGGATCAGCGCTGGAATAATTTTGCGGTGCGCTTCGCGCCGATCGGTCTGCGCTCGTGTTACTCGACGCCGATCCTTTCTTCCGACGGCAGTGTGCTCGGCACGTTTGCATTGCAGACCCGCACGCCCGGCAAGCCGACCGATCATCAGCAAAAAATCATTGATCACTTTACGCATCTGACCGCGGTCGCCATCGAAAGCAAGCGTACCGATGCAGCATTGCGCGAGAGCGAAGAGCGCTTCCGTCGCATGGCGGAAACGACGCTCGATGTGATCTGGATTACCGATCTGCACCCTGAGGTCGTGCGTTACGTCAGCCCGAGTTTCGAGCAGATATGGGGAGAAAGCGTCGATGCGCTGTATCGCGATGCGCGGTTGTGGACGCAGTTGATTCATCCGGATGATGCTGTGCGCGTGTTTGCGTTATTCAACCGCGGCATACAGGCTGACGGCGTCAATCGATACGATACGGAATATCGCATTGTGCGTGCCGACGGCACGATACGCTGGATATATGAACGCGCGGTATTCATTCCCGATGAGCAGGGTGAAGCCAAACGCGTCAGCGGCATTTCAACCGATATCACCGAACGCAAGATGACCGAAGCGGCATTACGCGAATCGCAGGAGCGTTTCTCGCTGGCGGTTGCCGCATCGGCGGACGGCATCTGGGACTGGGACATACGCAGCGATGCATTGTTCATCTCGGAGCGGGCGCAGCTGATTTTTGGGCTGGAAATCGGCACCGGCATTACTGTCAGGCCACGGGCTCAATGGCGCCAGCTGATAAAGCTGCATAGCGACGATGCCGAACCATATACCCGCCTGCTCGACGCGTACCTGTCCGGCGCGGTGCCGGTACTGGACGGCGAATGGCGCGTGCAGCACCCGGACGGCGCGTTTCGCTGGATACGCGTACGCGGCCTGGGCGTGCGCGATACCGATGGCAAGGCGACGCGACTGGCTGGTTCGGTCAGCGATATCGACACGCAAAAGCGCACCGAAGCAGCACTGGAAAAATCGCGCCGCCTTGAAGCGATGGGCACGCTGGCCGGCGGTATCGCGCATGACTTCAACAATATCCTCGGCGTGATTCTCGGTTACGGCGAAATGGGAATGCAGCACACGCGCAAGGGCAGCCGCCTGCGGCGCAGTCTGGAAAACATCATGAGCGCCGGCGACCGCGGGCGCTCGCTGGTTGATCGCATCCTGTCCTTCAGTCGCAGCGGCATCGGTGAGCGTCGTCCGGTACACGTCGAAGAAGTGGTGAACGAGGCGTTGAACCTGATTGCCGCTACGCTGCCGGCTGACATCCGCATTGAAACGACGCTGGATGCCGATCGCGCCGCGATGATGGGCGATGCGACGCAGGTACATCAGGTGGTGATGAACCTGATCATCAACGCTATCCAGGCGATGCCGGACGGCGGCGCGTTGCGCGTGTCGCTACGACCTCAGCATTTGCCGCATCCGCATATCACGACTACCGGCATGATTCCGGCAGGTTCCTACCTGCTTTTGCGCGTAGCCGACAGCGGGTGCGGTATCGAGCCGGATGTGCTGGACCGGATTTTCGATCCGTTCTTCACGACCAAGGATGTCGGTGTCGGCACCGGTCTCGGATTGTCGCTGGTACACGGTATCGTCACCGATGTCGGCGGCGCGGTGGACGTATCGAGCACAGTCGGTATCGGGAGTATCTTTACCGTCTATTTGCCGCAGACCGGCGAGGTTGAACATCGACGCACAACCAGGACACCGGCCTTGCCGCGTGGCGCAGGCCAGCGCGTGCTGATTGTTGACGACGAGGAGTTGCTGGTTCGACTTGCCGCCGAGATTCTGACCGATCTCGGTTACCGGCCGATTTGCTTTAACGCCAGCATCGCTGCGCTCGCTGCATTCCACGACGACCCGTCGCAATTCGACGCCATGCTGACCGACGATCGAATGCCGGGCATGTCCGGTTTCGCATTGATTGCGGCGATCCGAAGCATGCGGCCCGATCTTCCCATCCTGATGATGACGGGCTTCATTGAAGAAACCGCATCGCGTAAGACGCAGCTTGAAAGCCCCGATGCGATTTTGAAAAAACCGCTGTCAGCCACCGAGCTTGCACAAGGGCTGCACGGCATTCTCGCTCGACGTCTGGTTGAATGACGCTTGGCGTTTGTGTCATTTGACACATCGTCGTGCAACTTTGATATGGCGGCGACACACGACCTGCGCATAATCCGGGCAGGTTGTCGCAGCAAGACAGCCTTCCTTCCGGATAGAACACCGCGTACGTCTGCATGATTGCACTCGTCCCGGGCAACATGCGAGGTGGTCATGAAAGTCTATTTGATATCGCTTGCCGCGGGTCTGCTGGTCGGCCTCATCTATGCCGTGATTAATGTGCGATCGCCGGCGCCGCCTGCCATTGCGCTTATTGGCCTGCTTGGCATGCTGATCGGCGAACAGGTTCCGCCCATCGTCAAACGCTTGATCGGCAATCAACCGGTTTCAGTCAGCTGGTTGAGGCAAGAATGCGCGCCAAAAATTACCGGCGTCGAACCGATTCCGAAAGAAACATCCTCCGCCGCCGCATCGCAGCCAGGCGATCGCGTCTGACATCTGCGGCCGACCGCATTCAACAGGAGCACTGCATTGGATAACCAACGTCGAAACGTTCTTAAATCATTTGCCACAGGAGCCGCCATGGCGACACTGCCTTCCATCGTTACCGGCGCTGCTGCAGCGGCCGCTCCCAACAACGCCTCTGCGACCGCAGATGCATCGGCGCCCGTATTGGTGTTGCTGAACGGACGTTTTCACACGGTTGATCGCAGCAAGCCGACCGCAACCGCGGTTGCAATTCAGAACGGCAAGTTCATCGCCGTTGGCGATGTGGAATATGTGATGCGTCACACCACGCCGACCAGTCAGGTGATCGACCTGAACGGTCGCACTGTGATCCCGGGTTTGAACGACTCGCACCTGCACTTGATCCGTGGCGGCTTGAATTACAACCTCGAATTGCGCTGGGAAGGCGTGCCGTCGGTTGCCGATGCATTGCGCATGCTGAAGGAACAGGCATTGCGCACCCCGAATCCACAGTGGGTGCGCGTGGTCGGCGGCTGGACCGAATTCCAGTTTGCCGAAAAACGTCTGCCGACACTGGATGAAATCAATGCCGCTGCGCCCGACACGCCGGTCTTCGTATTGCATCTGTACGATCGCGCCTTGCTCAATCGCGCTGCATTGCGGGCGGTCGGCTACACCAAGGACACGCCGAATCCGCCGGGTGGCGAGATCCAACGCGATGCGGCCGGCAATCCGACCGGCATGCTGATCGCAAAACCGAATGCGCTGATTCTTTACGCCACGCTGGCCAAAGGGCCTTCGTTGCCGCGCGATCTGCAAGTCAACTCGACGCGACAGTTCATGCGCGAACTGAACCGCTTGGGCATCACCAGCGCAATCGATGCCGGCGGCGGCTTCCAGAATTATCCGGAAGACTACGCAGTCATCGATCAACTGGCGCGTGATCAGCAATTGACGGTGCGCATTGCGTACAACTTGTTCACGCAAAACAAGGGCAAGGAGCTCGAGGACTTCGAGCATTGGACCAGCACGGTCAAGCTCGGTCAGGGCGACGATTTCTATCGACACAATGGTGCGGGTGAAATGCTGGTGTTCTCGGCAGCGGACTTCGAAGATTTTCTCGAGCCGCGTCCCGACTTGCCTGAAACGATGGAAGCCGAACTGGAAAAAGTGGTGCGTCATCTGGTGTCGCAACGCTGGCCTTTCCGCCTGCATGCAACCTACAACGAGTCCATCGAACGCATGTTGAACGTGTTTGAAAAGGTCAATCGCGAAGTACCGTTCGACGGCTTGCACTGGATTTTTGATCATGCGGAGACCATCACGCCACGCAACATCGATCGCGTGCGCGAACTAGGCGGCGGTATCGCGATCCAGCATCGCATGGCGTTCCAGGGCGAATATTTCATGGATCGTTATGGTGCGGATGCCGCGCAGCACACGCCGCCGATCAAACGCATGCTGGACGCCGGCGTGCCGGTCGGCGCCGGCACCGATGCCACCCGTGTCGCCAGCTACAACCCGTGGACTGCGCTGTACTGGCTGGTGTCCGGCCGCACCGTCGGCGGCACCAAGTTGTACGGCGCAAGCAATCAATTGTCGCGCGATGTGGCGCTTGAACTATGGACCAACGGCAGCGCATGGTTCTCGAGCGAGCAGGGCAAGAAGGGCATGATCCGCGAAGGCCAGCTGGCCGATCTGGCCGTATTGTCGGCGGATTTTTTCAGTGTCAGCGAAGATGAGATCAAGTCGATCGAGTCGGTGTTCACGATCGTTGACGGCAAGATCGTCTATGGTTCGGCCGAATTTTCACCGCTGGCACCGTCACCGATTCCTGTCCTGCCAGAATGGTCGCCGGTCAAAACCGTTCCCGGTCATTATCGACAACGTCCACCGTCGAAACAAAAAATGGCAGTGCTGCCGCATCAGTGCGGCGGACCATGCGGTGTCCATGCGCATTCTCACGACGTCGCGCGAAAATCGACAGTGCCGATTTCCGATTACGCCGGATTTTGGGGCGCATTCGGTTGCAGCTGCTTCGCATTCTGATGATGAATCGAATCTTATCGATACTGCTTATGCCGCATACCGACATGGGGCTGCTGTTTCTCCGACTGGCGGGCAGTTTCATGTTGCTGCATGTGCATGGCTGGCCCAAGATTGTGTATTACACCGAAGAGTTGACACGTATCGACGATCCGTTCGGCATGGGGTCACAGATGACATTGCTTTGCGCAATTTTTGCCGAGGTGCTGTGCCCGCTGTTAATCGCCCTCGGACTGTTCACGCGACCCGCATGCATGCCGATCGTGTTGCTGCTGCTGGTATCGATGGTGATCGTGCATGCCGACTGGTCGATTGCCGAAGGACAGTTCGGATGGCTGCTGACGATCATCTTCGGTGCGATCGCATTGTGCGGCGCAGGCCGCTTTTCGCTGGATGCGCAGTGGTTGCGACGCCTGGAAAGAGGTGTGTGATGAGTGAAGGTTCTCCATGGCAGCCATTGCGTAATCCGATTTTTCGTGCGTTGTGGATTGCATCGGTCGCGTCGAATATCGGTACGTGGATGCACGATGTCGGTGCCGGCTGGATGATGACGTCGTTGAGCAGTAATCCATTGATGGTGGCATTGGTGCAGGCCGCAACCAGCCTCCCGATGTTTCTGTTTGCCTTGCCGTCCGGGGTATTGGCTGACATTGTCGATCGCCGCAAGTATCTGCTGTTTGCGCAAGTCTGGATGTTGCTGACAGCGGCGACATTGGGTGTATTGGCGATCGGCGATCAGGTGACGCCGCTGATTCTGTTGATTGCGACTTTCTTGCTCGGTACCGGCGCAGCGATGGCGGCGCCACCGTTCCAGGCTATCGTGCCGGATCTGGTGGCAAAGCGCGATCTGCCGGCCGCGATTGCGCTGAACTCGCTTGGCGTCAACATCAGTCGCGCGATCGGCCCTGCGCTGGCGGGCGTGATTCTGTCGTTTGCAGGACCCGCAGTGGTCTTCATGATCAATGCCGTCTCCGTATTAGGCGTGGTCGTTGTTCTGTACTTCTGGAAGCCTGCGCCGCAAGTACAGCGGCTTCCGCCGGAAACGTTCGTGCCGGCGGTTCGCGCAGGCTTGCGTTACGTCCAGTCCGCGCCATTGTTACGCGTGGTGCTGGTGCGTGCGGCGGCCTTCTTCATCTTCGGCAGTGCGGCATGGTCATTGCTACCGCTGATCGCGCGTAACCAGTTGCATCTGAATGCAGGAGGCTACGGCCTGTTACTCGCGTGCGTCGGCGTCGGCGCGATCGCTGGTGCGCTGATCCTGCCGCGTCTGCGCACGCGATTGTCAGTCGACATACTCGCACTGATGGCGACGGTCGTGTTTGCATTGACGACACTGGTTCTTGCCTTGCTTACGCAGGCCGTGCTGGTTGGATTCAGTCTTCTGTTCGCAGGTTTTGCGTGGATCACGATGCTGTCGGTATTGAACGTTGGCGCGCAACGCAGTTCCGCCGGTTGGGTCAAGGCACGGGCATTGGCGGTGTATCTGGTGGTGTTCTTTGGCGCGATGGCGGCCGGCAGCGCGATCTGGGGGCAAACGGCAGCCAAGTTCGGTACATCGACCGCGCTGACACTGGCGGGCGTCGGCATGTTGCTGTCATGTGCGACAGCATTGCGCTGGAAGTTGAGTATGTCGCCGGAACTGGACCTTACACCGTCGACTTACCTGAGCGCACCTGAATTATCGAACGAACCCGCACACGATTCCGGACCTGTAATGGTGACCGTCGAATACAAGGTCGCGCCGGAAAACGCCACACAGTTCTGTGCGGTGGTCCGCGAGATGCGTCATGTACGGCTACGCGGAGGCGCATTGTCGTGGGGCATATATGAAGATACGCAGCAGCCCGGACGCTATCTGGAAACCTTTGTTGTGGAATCGTGGCTCGATCATTTGCGCCAGCATCATCGGTTCACCGAAAACGACAAGGCAATCTCGACACGCGTGCGCAGCTTTCATATCGGTCCGGATGCACCACACGTCGAGCATCTGATCGCGCCGGATTAACACGTACCTGGATCAACTCATTGGCTGCGCACAAAACGCAGTCGCATTTTCTAACCAAAGCGAACCCAAAGGAGCACAACATGACCAATCCTAAACTTGAAGTCCTGACCCCGACCAACAGCCAGTTGATCTTTATCGATCATCAACCGCAAATGGCCTTCGGTGTGCAATCGATCGATCGTCAAACCTTGAAAAACAATACGGTGGCGCTGGCCAAGGCCGGCAAGGTATTCAACATTCCAACCATCATCACGACAGTCGAAACGGAAAGCTTTTCCGGCCATACCTATCCCGAATTGCTGGATGTGTTCCCGGGTCAAAAAATCCTCGAACGTACGTCGATGAACTCATGGGATGATCAAAAAGTCCGCGACGCACTGAAAGCGAACGGCCGCAAGAAAGTCGTCGTCGCCGGCCTGTGGACGGAAGTCTGCAACAACAGCTTCGCACTCTGCGCCATGCTGGAAGGCGATTACGAGATTTACATGGTTGCCGACGCATCTGGTGGCACCTCGTTGATGGCACACGATCTGGCGATGCAACGCATGATTCAGGCTGGCGTGGTGCCGGTAACCTGGCAGCAAGTCATGCTGGAATGGCAGCGCGACTGGGCGCACAAGGAAACCTACGATGCGGTCACGTCGATTGTGAAAGAGCACTCGGGCGCATACGGCATGGGCATCGATTACGCATACACGATGGTGCACAAGGCACCGACGCGTGCGGTTGGCCCGCACGAAACACTGGCGCCGGTTGCGGCTCCGATCCGTGCGTAAAAATATACCGCTGGTTTTTTCACGGCATTAACGTTCGGTTGGATAAATGGCGAATTTATTATTCGCCATTTTTTTGCGTTTCGATTTTGAATCGAAATAGAGAATCTCAGGCTCGAGAGCTTCGACCGTGGGGCAAGAGAGCTACACAGGACGTATCGAGTAGCCATATCATCAATGTTCATCACTCGTGACGTTTTCTCTTGCGGGGATCGTTACCCATATTTTCATGCGAACCCCCCAGCTGCGTTCGAACGTAATGATTTTGTCGATCAGTCTTTCGTTCAACACATGATCGGCGGATAACAGCAGAAAATTATCCTGGCCGATCAAATCACGAGCGATCACCATGCCGGGTTTGAGTTGCGATGTGAAGAGTTCGACATGCGATTCGTCGTCCGGATTGGTGATGCCATTGATTACTTCACGAAATGCAGTGACGACAGCCTTGTCGTAACGCTTGCTTTCGCCGCGCATTATCAGATTGAAGGCCTCATCCGCGCGCAGATTCCGCTGTACCAGAGTACCGTTTTGCAGATTCTCATAGTCGCTGGCAATGGCAAGAATCCGAGCACCCGTCGGTATGTTGTCTCCGCTCAGGTGATCCGGAAAACCGCCGCCGTCAAAGCGTTCCTGTTGTGAACGGATGAGACGTGCAATCGATGTCATATCCTCCAGCGGCATCAGCAACTGTTCGCCATGCACGGGAAATTTCTGATAGATGGTCAGTGTCTCGACGCTCATCTGGCTGACCGACGTGGCCAGCATCTCGTCCGAAAATCCGATCTTGCCGATGTTGTGCAACAGGCCCGCGACAAATACATCCTGGGTGTCATTGAAGCTCAAGTTCATGCGAACGGCAACGCGGCGCGCCAACTCCGCGACACGTCGGGAATGACCGGCCAGTCGCCCGGCTCGCATCTCGATCAGATTGGAGAAAATCTTGATGGTGGTGAGGAAGCTGGTTTTCAGCCGGACATTGGCGTCCGTCAGGCCGGTGTTGGCCTGTTTCAGTTCTGCGGTTCGGGCTTCGACCTGCTTTTCAAGATCGTCGTGCGCTGCCTGCAAGGCAAGCTCGGCATTTTTTTGCTGAGTAATGTCCTGCAATACTTCAATTGCGCCAACGATTTTTCCTTCCGGGTTGCACAAAGCCGAAGCAGAAAATGAAAGCCAGCGCCCGTTTTCCCCAAGGTTGGGAAAATAATCCTCAATCAGATAGGTACCTTTGACCACGTCGGAGCGACGCGGCTTGTTGCGATAGAGCACATCGATGTTCTTTTCGATTGTGCCCGAAACAATCAGATCGACCAGCAAAGGGCGTTCGTAGGAATAGAGCAGACGCCAATGGTTGCGCGTGCCGACCATTTCCACTGCGGTCAAGCCACTAATCATTTCGCATGCACGATTCCAGTGTGTAATGACGTGATCGCTGTCGATGGCAAACGTCGGTACCGGACTCCCTTCGAAAAATTCAGATAGATCCGCCGCCAGCAGACTGGTGCTGGCAGAAGGTGTTTTCTGAGGTTGATTGTTCAGGGTCATGTGTCACCTATGATGTCGCCGCATTATCCATAACGGTCTGGGCATTCCTGCCGGACGGATGCGTCATCTCGTCGATTTCTGCCGCAACTGTCTCACGACGGAATATCAGGTTCGACAAGTTGCGCGAGCTGCGCCAGCGATTCCTGCCAGCCGAGATAGCACATCTCTGTCGGAATGACTTCCGGAATGCCCGCTTGCACGATATGCAGTTCCGTTCCGCATGCAACCTGCTTCAGTTCCACCGTCACCTGTATTTCACCAGGCAGGTTTGGGTCGTCGAACTTGTCGGTGTAACGAATCAGTTCATTCGGTTTCAGTTCGAGATACTCGCCGCCAAACGCATGCTCTTGTCCGTTGGAGAAATTCTGGAAGGACATGCGAAATTTTCCACCGACCTTCGCTTCCAGTTGCTGCACTTTGCAAGTGAAGCCATACGGCGGCAGCCATTTTGCCATCGCCGATGCGTCGAGAAATGCACGATAAATCTTTTGGGGCGATGTTTTCAGTACGCGATGAAGTTTGACCGTTCCTGTTGCCATGGTGAAATCTCCTGTAAAGACGTTGTCACGGAAGCGGTTCGTAACCGTTTCCTCTGCCACTTAGCCAGTGTAGCCTGACTTTACCTTCGGATAAAAGATGCTCTTTTGCGGAAACAAGCAAAGGACGCGTCAGATCGGCGTCGACGATGAGTTGGGACTCGCCATCAATGCTGAAATTGAGGAAATGGGCTTCGTCGGGTTCATCGATGTAGCTGCGTGCGAACAAACACATCGATCCTTCTGAAAAACGATAGATGTCGTATTCGTAAAAATAATCGACATCGCCGTTTTCGTCAGATTCGGCGGTATCGATATGGTGAGTGCGATCGATGTGCATGGATATTCCTCGCGAATCGTTCAGGGTTCGTTATCGATTTCTGTGCTGGATCGAACTTCGCGCCACTTTTGCATCTGCACGTAAATGGCTCCTTGCAGCAATGCCACGATGCTGCCAATGATGACTTCTGCCACACGCAGCAACGCCAGATGCAACTCTTCGTGCACGCCGCTGCCCGTGAAGGCTGCAGACAGCAAAATCACGACCGTAATCGGTCCCAGCCGCCAGTTACTTGGATAGTTCTGCCAGAGCATCGCGATGGCAACCGTGACCACCATCGCGATCAGCATCGCGTGGAAGGTCGGACCGAACGCCAGCAAGGAAACGCAGGCCGCGACGGCTCCCGTGATGGTATTGATCAGGCGTGCCTTGAAGTTGGCGCGTGCGAGATTCATGTCCGGTTCGGTCACGATGATCAGCGAGATCATCGCCCAGTACGGTTCCTCGAATCCAAGCGGCGGCAGACCGTACCAAAGGATCAGCGAGCCGCACACGATCTTGATGATATAGACCAGTGCGTTCTTTTTCGGGCTGAT
>NZ_DATMTD010000074.1:0-7414 GCF_035565035.1 Oxalicibacterium sp.
TTGTAGCCGATTTCGTCCAGGAACTTGAACAGGTAGGTGTAGTTGATTTCACCGGTGCCTGGTTCGAAGCGGCCTGGATTGTCTGCCAGTTGGAGATGAGGAATGACCGCGAGGTTGTTCTTGATCGTGTTCGCCAGTTCACCTTCCATGCGTTGCATGTGATAGATGTCGTACTGGAAGAACAGGTTGTCGGAACCGACCTTGGCGATGATGTCCAGAGTCTGCTTGGTGCCGGTCAGGAAGAAGCCAGGGATATCGAACGTGTTGATCGCTTCGATCAACAACGGAATACCTTCTGCCTTCAACTTGGCAGCCGCATATTTCAGGTTCGAAACCAGCGTGGCTTCGGCCTGTTCATGCGTCACGCCTGCAGGCACGATGCCGGACAGAATGTTGACTTGTTTGGTACCGAGCACTTTGACGTACTCGATTGCCTTGTCGACACCCGCCTTGAACTCTTCGACACGATCCGGATGGCAAGCGATACCGCGCTCACCACCAGCCCAGTTACCGGCCGGCAGATTGTGCAACACCATTTCCAGCCCGTTTTCCTTCAACTTCGCTGCGACGTCAGCCGCAGGGAAGTCGTACGGGAACAGAAACTCGACGCCTTTAAAACCGTTCTTTGCAGCTTGTTCAAAGCGATCCATGAATGGCACCTCGTTGAACAGCATCGTCAGATTGGCAGCAAGTTTCGTCATCTTAAGCACCTTTGACGTCGAGGATTTCTTCGAATTCGTTGATCGCGTTGATTTCGGTACCCATCGCGATGTTGGTGACGCGCTCGAGGATGATTTCAACAACGACTGGCACTTTGAATTCCTTGATCCACTCTTGCGCTTTTTTCAGTGCAGGAGCGATGTCGTCCGGGTTGTAGACGCGAATTGCTTTACAGCCGAGGCCTTCGGTGACTTTGACGTGATCAACACCGTACGAAGCGTTTTCGGTCGAGTTGATGTTGTCGAATGCCAGCGAAACGCAGTAGTCCATCGTGAACATGCGTTGTGCTTGACGGATCAGGCCCAGGTACGAGTTGTTCACCAACACGTGGATGTACGGCAGGTTGAATTGCGCGCCTGCTGCCAGTTCTTCGATCAGGAACTGGAAGTCGTAGTCGCCGGTGATGGCAACGATTTCGCTGGTTGGATCGGCAGCCCGGACACCCAGAGCAGCTGGAACGGTCCAGCCCAATGGACCTGCTTGACCGCAGTTGATCCAGTTACGTTCTTTGTACACGTGCAGGAATTGACCCGCAGCGATTTGCGACAGACCGATGTTCGAAACGTAACGTGCTGTCTTGCCGAACACGTTGTTCATTTCTTGATAAACGCGTTGTGGCTTGATCGGCGTGACGTCGAAATCCGTTTTACGCAACATCGTGCGTTTGCGTTCCTGGCACTCTGCCAGCCATGCATCGCGGTTTTTCAGTTTGCCGGCGGCTTTCAGTTCTTTCGCTACTTCGATCATCAATTTCAGTGCTGCGCCAGCGTCGGACGTGATGCCGAGGTCTGGGCCGAACACGCGACCGATTTGGGTCGGTTCGACGTCGATGTGAACGAATTTACGATCTTTGGTGAAGACGTCGATCGAACCGGTGAAACGGTTTGCCCAACGGTTACCGATACCGAATGCGAAGTCCGAAGCCAGCATCGTTGCATTGCCGTAGCGATGCGACGTTTGCAGGCCGACCATACCGACCATCAATGGATGATCATCAGGAACCGTGCCCCAGCCCATCAGGGTTGGAACGACAGGAACGTTGACCAGCTCAGCGAACTCGAGCATCAACGGGGTTGCGTTTGCATTGATCACGCCGCCGCCGGAGATCAGCAATGGACGCTCTGCAGCGTTCAGCATTGCGATTGCCGCTTCGATTTGCTTGCGGGTCGCTGCTGGTTTGTAAACCGGCAATGGCTCGTACAGATCCGGGTCGAATTCGATTTCAGCAACTTGCACGTCGAACGGCAAATCGATCAGCACTGGACCTGGACGGCCCGAACGCATGATGTGGAAAGCCTGCTGGAATACTTGTGGAACCAATGCTGGTTCGCGAACCATGACCGACCATTTGGTCACTGGCTTCGAAATCGATTCGATATCGACAGCCTGGAAGTCTTCCTTGTGCAGACGTGCGCGCGGTGCTTGACCGGTAACGCACAGGATTGGGATCGAATCGGCGATTGCCGAGTACAGACCGGTGACCATGTCGGTGCCGCCAGGGCCCGAGGTAGCGAGAGCGACGCCGATGTTGCCGGCTTTGGCGCGGGTGTAACCCTCAGCCATGTGTGTCGCGCCTTCTACGTGGCGTGCCAAGATGTGCTTGATCGTGCCTTGCTTCTGCATTGCCGAGTAAAACGGATTGATTGCTGCACCCGGAACGCCGAACGCCTGATCAATACCTTCTTTCTGCATAACCCAGACTGCTGCCTGGGCTGCTGTCATCTTTGCCATCATCTACCTCCAGTGAATGAAATTTTACTGGGGCGTAGTGTAATTGGTATGCAATAATTTGAGAATAGAATTTTTAATTAACCAATTAAGTACCCAGAGTATCGAATGGATAAGCTGAAACAGATCGAAGCGTTTGTCACCGCCGTCGATCACGCCAGTTTTGCCGCAGCTGCCTTGGCGCTGCAGGTTACGCCAGTGATGGTTGGCCGCAGAATCGATACTCTGGAGAAACGTTTGGGCGTCCGGTTATTGCATCGATCGACACGTAAGCTGGCGTTGACCGAAGAAGGCTCTGTTTTCCTCGAACATTGCCGCAAGTTATTAACTGAGCTGGATCAGGCCGAAAGCGCCATTTCCGACGGTCGCCACAAGGTCACCGGTCACCTGATCGTTTCCGCCCCCGCGTCATTCGGCCGCCAGCACGTCGCGCCGTACGCCCCGTCCTTTCTGCTGCAACATCCGGAATTGAAAATGTCGTTCAACCTGACCGACCGCGTGGTCGATTTGGTGCAGGAAGGCTACGACATGGGCATTCGCATCGGCGGCACGATCGAGCCGAATTTCGTCGCCATCAAGCTGGCGTCCAACAAACGCGTGGTCTGCGGAACGCCTGCCTATTTCAAGAAGCATGGCAAACCCAAAACGCTGGACGATCTGGCCAAGCACAATTGCCTGGCTTTCAACTTGCAAGGCGGACAACAACGCGGCTGGTACTTCAACCTGCGCGGCAAAACCGTTTCCGTCCGCGCCAATGGCAGCCTTGACTGCAACGACGGCGAACTGCTGCATCGCTGGATGACCGAAGGTCTCGGCATTGCATGGCGTTCGGTATGGGAAATCCAGAGCCAGCTGGAAAACGGCACGCTGGAAACCGTGCTCGACGATTACGCGATTCCCGAATACGACATCATGGCGGTCTATCCGCAACAGCGGAACGTCCCCGCCAAGGTTCGGCTGTTCATCTGGCATTTGAAGGCAATGTACAGTCAGCCCGGTTATTGGAGTCGCGAGGCGCCGGCCGATACGCAACCGCTGACGCCGTTCGAACTGCCGGCGGTCTGAGCGCGGCTCATCGGACAAATTCAATCGGACATATAACCGCACAAACTCAACCGACATAAAAAAAGCCGCATCGTCTGATGCGGCTTTTTGTGAAACGAAAGACGGCTTAGCCTTTCAGCGTTGCCAGCACTTCGTCCAGCATCTTCTTCGCGTCGCCGAACAACATGCGGTTGTTCTCTTTGTAGAACAGCGGGTTGTCAACACCGGCGTAACCGGAAGCCATCGAACGCTTCATCACGATCGACGTTTCTGCCTTCCAGACTTCCAGAACCGGCATACCGGCGATCGGGCTTTCCGGATCATCCTGTGCATCCGGATTGACGATGTCGTTCGCGCCAATGACCATGACAACGTCGGTATCCGGGAAATCTTCATTGATTTCGTCCATCTCCAGCACGATGTCGTACGGCACTTTCGCTTCCGCCAGCAACACGTTCATGTGACCAGGCATACGACCGGCAACCGGGTGAATCGCGAAACGGACGTTGGTACCTTTGGCGCGCAGGAACTTGGTGATTTCGTTAACCGTGTGCTGCGCTTGCGCAACCGCCATGCCGTAACCCGGCACGATGACGACGCTTTTTGCTTCGCGCAGCAGTTCAGCGGTTTCCTGTGCAGAAACAGGGGTTGCTTCGCCAACCTGTTCCTTGACAGCGCCGCCCGCCTTCGGAGCACCACCGCCAAAACCGCCGGCGATCACGCTGAAGAAGTTACGGTTCATTGCCTTGCACATGATGTACGACAGAATCGCACCCGACGAACCGACCAGCGCGCCGGTCACGATCAGGAGATCGTTGCCGAGCATGAAGCCGGTAGCCGAAGCTGCCCAACCAGAATAGCTGTTGAGCATCGACACCACGACCGGCATGTCGGCGCCGCCGATTGCCATCACCATGTGAATACCGAACAGGATCGCGATGACCGTCATGACGAGCAACGGCATCATGCCTTCAGCCGGTGTCGGCGCATTGATGAACTCGCGACCGAAATAGATGACGACAAGCAGACCGATCAGGTTGATGAAGTGACGTGCCGGCAACAGCAACGGCTTGCCGCCGATCTTGCCATTCAGCTTGCCGAAAGCGACCAGCGAACCCGAGAAGGTCACCGCACCGATCAGGATACCGATATAGATTTCCACTTCGTGGATGATCTTTTCAGCGCCTTCATAGTGCATCGACGGATCGATGTAGCTGGCGAAACCGACCAGGCAGGCAGCCAGACCGACGAAGCTGTGCATCAATGCGACCAGCTCCGGCATTTCGGTCATCTTGACCTTCTTGGCGGCGTACAGGCCAATGGCAGCACCGATCAGCAACGCGATGATGATCCATGCGTAGCCTTCCGGTGTAACGCGTGGGCCGAAGACCGTGGCGATCACGGCAACGCCCATACCGATCATGCCGTACAGATTGCCGCGGCGCGAGGTTTCCGGGTGCGACAAGCCGCCCAGACTGAGGATGAAAAGGATTGTTGCTCCGATATAGGAGACAGTAGCCAGATTTGCAGACATTGTGGTCTCCTTCTTAATTCTTACGGAACATGTCGAGCATGCGACGGGTAACGGCAAAGCCGCCGAACATATTGATTGCGGTCAGGGCGATGGCAACAGCGGCCAATACCTTGATCAGCATCTCAGGACGGGTAATGCCGTCAGCCAATGGTGGTGCAACCTGTACCAGCGCGCCGAGCACAATGATCGACGAGATGGCATTGGTCACGCTCATCAGCGGCGTATGCAATGCAGGCGTTACGTTCCAGACCACCATGTAACCAATGAAGCAACCCAGCACAAACACGGTCAAGTGACCGAGGAACGCGGTTGGCGCGCCCATGCCGATCAACCAGAAAATCAGTGCAGCGAAAACGAACATCGTTACCACGCGCTTTGGCGACGACACTGTGGTGCTAGGGCCATGACCGTGCGATGGTGCAGGCGCCGGCGCTGGCTTGGCCGCTGGAGCAGCCACTTGTTTCAGCGGGGGAGCCGGCCAGGTGATGCTGCCGTCCTTGACGACGGTCAGACCGCGAATGGCTTCGTCTTCCATGTTGACGTTGATGGTGCCATCAGTCGTCTTTTTACCTTCGGCGTCCTTGGACAACTCTTCGGTCAGGCGCAGCAGGTTGGTCGAGTACAGCGTGCTGGCTTGCTTAGGCAGACGGCTTGGCAGATCGGTGTAACCGACGATGGTCACGCCATGTTTCACCACGACCTTGCCAGGTTCGGTCAGTTCGCAGTTACCGCCTTGCTCGGCCGCCATATCGACGATCACGCTACCAGGTTTCATGGACTGAACCATGTCGGCGGTGATCAGCTTCGGAGCTGGTTTGCCCGGGATCAGCGCGGTGGTGATGATGATGTCGCATTCCTTGGCTTGCTGAGCGTACATTTCACGCTGCGCAGCCTGGAAACCTTCGGACATGACCTTGGCATAGCCGCCGCCGCCCGAACCTTCTTCGTCGTAATCGACCTTGACGAATTCGCCACCCAGCGACACGACCTGATCGGCCACTTCGGCACGGGTATCGTTGGCGCGCACGATGGCGCCCAGGTTGGCGGCGGTACCGATCGCAGCCAGACCGGCCACGCCAGCACCTGCGATAAAGACCTTGGCAGGAGGAACCTTGCCTGCAGCCGTGATCTGACCGTTGAAGAAACGACCGAAGGCATTGGCCGCCTCGACGACGGCACGATAGCCGCTGACGCCGGCGGTGGACGTCAATGCATCCATCTTCTGCGCGCGGGACAGCGTGCGCGGCAGCGCGTCCATCGCCAAAACAGTGACGCGTTTGGCGGCGAGTTGCTGCATCAATTCAGGATTCTGTGCCGGCCAGATGAAGCCGATCAGGGTGCTGCCTTCGCGGATCAGACCAACTTCCTCGGTGCTCGGAGCACGTACCTTGAAGACGATATCGGACGTCGACCACAAGTTGGCGGCGCCTTGCACGATCTGTGCACCGGCAGCGCGGTAAGTATCGTCGCTGAAGTTGGCTTCTTCGCCGGCGCCGGATTCGACGCTGACGGAAAAGCCCAGTTTGATCAGCTTTTCAACGACTTCGGGGACAGTCGCCACCCGTTTTTCTCCGGGGAATGTCTCCCGCGGCACGCCAATAACTAAAGACATGATTTCTCTCTCAAGTTGTTTAAATTCTTTATCGATCGACGCGACCGGCACACGAAAAAAACCCGGCGCAAGCGGCACAGAGGGCGCTGCCGGGTTGTTTGGTGCTGCAGCTTTTATTGCTGCTGTTTCAGTCCCGTGATGCGATTGTTCTCGTCGACAAAAACGATTTTCGGCACGTACGTTTCGATTTCTTCATCGCTCATCGGACCATAGGTGCAGATGATGAGCAGGTCGCCCAGATGGGCACGTCGTGCCGCCGCTCCGTTCAACGAGATTTCGCCACTGCCTCTTGCGCCCTTGATGGCGTAGGTGGCAAAGCGTTCACCGTTATTCACGTTATACAGCTCGATGCGCTCGCCGAACTTGATATCGGCGGCGTCCAGTAAATCCTCGTCAATCCCGCACGAGCCTTCGTAGTGCAGGTCGGCTTGCGTCACCGTTGCGCGGTGGATTTTCGACCTGAGCATGATGCGCTGCATGTTTCTTCCGTTTACTCAAATTTTTGCCCCGCACCGGAAAAGCGGTGGAGACAAATCAATTATGTATTTCCCTGGGTCGGCGCTTCCGCCAGCCTGAAGCAGGATGCCTGTCATTCCCGAAGCGCATGTACGCATGGCAGCGGGAGAATTCGGCCCGATCGGGTGATCGCCTGTCACCCCGGACTTTGCACATGGCGGCATACTTTTCCTGCCGGCGTCCGTCAAAAAGACACGGAACGCAAAACGAAGAGGATAATGCCAAACGCCCGCCAAGCAAAGGTTCGTGATTCTGCCGGT
>NZ_DATMTD010000075.1:0-18013 GCF_035565035.1 Oxalicibacterium sp.
ATACAGCGCTGTTAATAAAAACAAATGATAAATTCACAATCTTGAAATGTAAAAATTTGAAAACGTAACCTGCAAATCTTAATGCAGCGCACAGGAAAAGAATAGAAGAGTTTGCGTGAAAAAACTGAAACTCCGGCTTTGAAAGATTTTTTCACAACTGCGTCGTTAAAAGTGTCGTACGAGCGACAACGCAAGCCATTATTTATTTCAAAAATCGGACAGTGTTTGATTTTTCAGACACTCTTTTCGCCTTGTCAGCACCTTCCTTTTTGCAGCACTGACAATGAATACGATCCATTCTCAATGGATCGTATTTTTTACCTCTTCCATCAAATGAAAAACCCGGCAAGCACATCGCACTTGCCGGGTTTCTCAATTCGCAATCGCTGAAATCAGAACGGAATATCGTCGTCCATGTCGCTGAAATTCGATGCCGCTGCCGGCTTTGCTGCTGGACGTGCCGCTGGCGCACTCTGACGCGGTGCCGGCGCGCTGCCGTAATCGTCGTCCATGGACGCGCTGCCGCCACCCGCACCCGGACGGCCGCCCAGCATCTGCATCGTGTCGGCAATGATTTCCGTCGTGTAGCGCTCGATGTTTTCCTTGTCGGTCCATTTGCGCGTCTGCAGGCGGCCTTCAATGTAAACCGACGAACCTTTTTTCAGATACTGGCCGGCGATTTCCGCGAGCTTGCGATAAAAGGTGATGCGATGCCATTCGGTCACTTCCTTCTTGTCGCCGCTGTTCTTGTCCTTCCAGCTTTCGGTCGTGGCAACCGCAATGTTGGTAACGGCTTCGCCGTTCGGCATGTAGCGCGTTTCAGGATCGCGACCAAGATTGCCGACGATGATGACTTTGTTGACTGATGCCATTGTTTTCTCCGATTAGGCGACGACAGCGTGCGGTTGGCTGCGTCGCGGAAGGTTTTTCATGTTGGCGGCAATTATAAGCCAGCCGGCCGTCAATGCTGCGCCCAATACGAAGACGGAAGTCGGTCCCGCGTGCTGCGCCAGCAAACCGCCCACTGCACCGCCGCAGAACAGGCCGAACGCCTGAAACGTGTTGTAGACGCCGAGCGCCGCGCCCTTCGCCGATGGCGGTGCGATGCGCGATACCAGCGATGGCTGGCTGGCTTCAAGAATGTTGAAGGCGACGAAAAACGCCAGCAGCAACGCGACCAGCAGCATCCAGTTCGCATGTTCGTTCGACAGCAGCATGCCCATCCCGATCTGCACCAGCAACAGCAACGCAATCGCACCGACGAAAATCTGTTTCGACTTGCCGCGTTTTTCCCCAATGAAAATAGCCGGCAGCATCAGCAGAAACGATGCGATCACCACCGGCAGATAGATTTTCCAGTGCGCGGTCAGCGGCACATGTGCAAGACGAATCAGTGCTGCCGGCATCACGACGAACATCGCCATTTGCGTCAGATGCAAGGCAAACACGCCATAGTTCAGGCGCATCAGTTCGCCATTTGCCAGCACTTCGCGAATCGAGGTTCTTCCTGGCGCCGGCAACGCGAGCGCAGGTGCCGCCGGTACCACACGCAACACGACAAAAATCGCCAGCAACGACAGGATGCCCGTCAGCGCAAAGATACCGCCCATGCCGATCGCGTGATACAGCAACGGCGAAATGACCAGCGAGCCGGCGAACGTCACACCGATCGAACCGCCGACCATTGCCATCGCTTTCGTGCGATGTTCCTCGCGTGTCGAATCGGCAATGAAGGCGGTCACCGCGGCAGAAATCGCACCCGCTCCCTGGATTGCCCGGCCGACAATGACCCAGACAATATCGCTTGCCGCGGCAGCAATGAACGAACCCAGTGCAAACAGGATCAGGCCGATAACGATCACGCGCTTGCGTCCGTAACGGTCGGATGCAATACCGAACGGAATCTGGCCGAACGATTGCGTCAATCCGTACATCCCCATGGCCAATCCGACCATCGTTGCACTGTCGCCGCCCGGCATGGTTCTGGCGTGCTCGGCAAATACCGGCAGGATCAGGAACAACCCAAGCATGCGCAATGCGAAGATCGACGCCAGCGATGCACTGGCGCGGATTTCGGTGCGACTCATGCCGTTGTCGGCATCAATGGTTGGATTCGAAGACATGAAAAATGACGATGAAATTGCAACGAAACAACTGCAAAATGAACAACCTGCGAGCAACGCAAAGTAGTTGAACAGCTCTTTTACGACCCGCTTCAAAACCCGTTATAGTAGCAGGTTGACTCCTGCCGCATGCCTTCAAAAAGGGCGTGCGGCATCCGAACATCCTGACTGAAAGAGTGAATGGAAGAAATTCGTATCCGGGGTGCACGCACGCACAACCTGAAGAACATCAACCTCGACCTGCCCCGCAACAAGCTGATCGTCATCACAGGTCTGTCCGGCTCCGGCAAATCGTCGCTCGCGTTCGACACGTTGTACGCGGAAGGACAGCGTCGTTACGTCGAATCGCTGTCGGCCTACGCACGCCAGTTTTTGCAATTGATGGAAAAACCCGACGTCGACCTGATCGAAGGTTTGTCGCCGGCGATTTCGATCGAGCAGAAAGCCACGTCGCACAACCCGCGCTCGACCGTCGGCACGGTGACCGAGATTCACGATTACCTGCGTCTGCTGTACGCACGCGTCGGCACGCCGTATTGCCCCGAACATCCGGAGAATCCTCTCGCCGCGCAATCGGTATCGCAAATGGTCGATGCCGTGCTGGCACTGCCGGAAGATACCAAGCTGATGATCCTCGCGCCGGTTGTCGCCAACCGCAAGGGTGAACATCTCGACCTGTTCGAACAGATGCAGGCACAGGGTTTCGTACGCTTCCGCGTGCAGAGTGGCACCGGCAACGCGCATATCTATGACGTCGATGCGCTGCCGAAACTGAAGAAGGCCGAGAAGCACACGATCGACGTGGTCATCGACCGCATCAAGGTCAAGGCCGACATCAAGCAACGTCTGGCAGAAAGTTTCGAGACGGCATTGCGTCTGGCCGAAGGTCGCGCGCTTGCGGTGGAAATGGATAGCGGCGTCGAACATCTGTATTCGAACAAGTTCGCTTGCCCGGTCTGCGGCTACTCGCTGCAGGAACTGGAACCACGTCTGTTCTCGTTCAACAATCCGATGGGTGCGTGCCCGGAATGCGACGGGCTCGGCCATATCGAATTTTTCGATCCGAAGCGGATTGTCGCTTTTCCGAATTTGTCGCTGGCAAGCGGTGCGGTCAAGGGCTGGGATCGACGCAATCAGTTCTACTTCCAGATGCTGTCGAACCTTGCCGAGTTCTATGAGTTCGATATCGATACGCCGTTTGAAAAACTGTCGGAGAAAGCACAACAGGCCGTGCTGTTTGGTTCCGGCAAGCAGAAGATCCCGTTCCACTACGTGAACGAAAAAGGCCGCACCGTCATTCGCGAACACGAATTCGAAGGCGTGGTCAACAACCTGCAACGCCGCTATCGCGAAACCGACTCGATGGCGGTAAAAGAAGAACTCGCCAAATTCATCAATGAGAAGCAGTGCCCATGCTGCGATGGCGCGCGCTTGCGTATCGAAGCGCGCAATGTCAAGGTCGGCAGCGGCAAGCAGCAACGTGCCATTTATGAAATTGCCGCCACGCCATTGCGCGAAACGCTGCATTTCTTTGAAAACCTGAAGCTGACCGGTGCCAAGAAGGAAATCGCCGATCGCATCATCAAGGAAATCGTCTCGCGTCTGACGTTTCTGAACAACGTCGGCCTCGACTATCTGTCGCTGGAGCGCAGCGCCGACACCTTGTCCGGTGGCGAGGCACAACGCATTCGTTTGGCATCGCAAATCGGCTCGGGCCTGACGGGCGTGATGTACGTCCTGGATGAACCATCGATCGGCCTGCATCAGCGCGACAACGACAGACTGATCGCGACCTTGCAGCATTTGCGCGACATCGGCAACAGCGTGCTGGTCGTGGAGCATGATGAAGACGCAATCCGTTGCGCCGATTACGTGGTCGACATGGGAATCGGTGCCGGCGTGCACGGCGGAGAAGTGATTGCCGAAGGTACATTGAAGGACATTCTGAAAAACAAGAAGTCGCTGACTGCGCAATACCTGAACGGTTCGCTCGCGATTCATGTACCGAAGAAACGCACGCCACCGAACCCGAAGAAACAGTTCGTCATCACCGGAGCGACCGGCAACAATCTGAAGAACGTCAAACTGGAACTGCCGGTCGGCCTGCTGACCTGCGTCACTGGCGTCTCCGGCTCCGGCAAATCGACACTGGTCAACGACACGCTATATCTGGCCGCCGCGCGTCACCTGTACGGCTCACAAGCCGAACCAGCCGCGCACGATTCGATCAGCGGACTCGAACATTTCGACAAGGTGATCTCCGTCGATCAGGCGCCGATCGGTCGCACGCCGCGCTCGAATCCGGCGACGTATACCGGTCTGTTTACGCCGATCCGCGACCTGTTTGCCACAGTGCCGCAAGCCAAGGAACGCGGTTATTCGGCCGGACGATTCTCTTTCAACGTCAAGGGCGGACGCTGTGAAGCGTGCCAGGGCGACGGCGTGATCAAGGTAGAAATGCATTTCCTGCCGGACGTCTATGTACCGTGCGACGTTTGTCACGGCAATCGCTACAACCGCGAAACGCTGGAAATTCATTACAAGGGCAAGAGCATCACCGAAGTGCTCGGCATGACGGTCGAAGAAGCGCACGAATTCTTCAAACCGGTCCCGGCGATTGCTCGCAAGTTGCAGACGCTGCTCGATGTCGGTCTCGGCTATATCCGTCTCGGCCAGAGTGCCACCACGCTGTCCGGCGGTGAAGCACAACGGGTGAAGCTTTCTCTGGAACTGTCAAAGCGGGACACCGGCCGCACGCTGTACATCCTGGACGAGCCGACCACCGGTTTGCATTTCCACGATATCGACCTGCTGCTGAAAGTGATCCATCGCCTGCGCGACCAGGGCAATACGGTCGTGATCATCGAGCACAATCTCGACGTGATCAAAACCGCGGACTGGGTTGTCGATCTCGGACCTGAAGGCGGTGCAGGCGGAGGCCAGATCATCGGTACCGGCACGCCAGAAGATCTCGCGAAGAACGAGAAGAGTTTTACCGGCAAGTATCTGGCGCCACTGCTGAAGCCGAAGAAATCCGCAGCATAAGCAAGCGAAGCATGAAAAAAGGGCGAACTGCAGTTCGCCCTTTTTTTATTGATTCAGCAATCGTTAGCCAGGCAAGCCCATCCACAGTCCCAACGGCACAAATACCAGCGCCGCCAGATTACCCAGCAACACGATGGACGCGACCTTGTCCGGCTCCTGTTTGTACTGCTCGGCCATCATGAAACAGAACACGGCTGGCGGCAGCGAGGCAAACAGGTACATCTGTCCACGCTGCTCGACCGTCAATCCGAGTACCTGATCGAGCAACCACGCGACAATCAAACCTGCCAGCGGACAAACCGCGGCGCCGACCAGACCGATATGCCAGCTGCGGAAGTTCACATCCATCATTCGCACGCCAAGCGAAAACAGCATCAGCGGAATGCATGCATCGCCCAGCATCTTCATCGCCTGGAACAGCGGTCCCGGCAACGGCACATGCGCAGCCGCAAATGCGGTCCCGATCATCATGGCGATCATCATCGGATTGGCAAGGAATTTCCACTTCGAACTATGCACACCGTCACTGCGACCGCTCTCGATAATCTTGATGCCAAGCGAGAAATAAACGAGATTGCATGCCATGAACAAGGCGACGGCAGAACCCAGACTGGAAGCACCGAACGCCAGCACTGCCAACGGCAAACCCATGTTGCCGCAGTTGTTGTACATCATCGGCGGCACGAAGCTGCGCACGTCGTAACCGAAAGCACGTGCAATCGGCCAAGCCAGCACCCCGGACCCGATCGAGATCAGCGCACCTGCCAGGATCAGCATGCCGTTGTGCGCAAGATCGAAATCCTTCGCCGCCAGCGCGGTGAAGATCAGCAACGGACACAGTACGCCCATGCTGACACGATTGACCGACAGCATGTCTGCACGCACGGCATTGCCACGCAGCCGTGCATAACCATAGCCCAGGGCAATGATGATGAAAACCGGCAGGATGATGCCGAGGATGCGCTCGAAGATTTCCATTGCTGGTGATTTGCGGCTGATTGAATGACGATTCACGACCCGTTCAGGATCTCGATCCAGGATCCGAGCGTGGACTGGATGAAAAATGCCGGACGGGCAAACCGACCGGCACCTGACGCGTCACTTTACACCGGGCGGCCGATTTTTTCCGGCCGCCGAGATTCAGGGATGAGGCAACTCGTAACGCTCAAGGAACGGGCAACCGTTCATCGGCAGGAAAGAAGGAATACGGTAGTACTTGTCGGCCACCGTTTTCAGTACACGTTCGCGATAGACCGGATAGTTGAAATCCTTGCCGTCCGCGTACCAGTAACGTACGCCACCCGTCATGATGGTGCCGACCGTCACTGACGAAAAATACGGCGCGAATTCTCGAGGATCGATGCGTTTGCGATCGAAGATGCGGATCGGCTTGCCTGCATAGTTGCGGAAATCGACCTGCAGGTCGTCTTGCCGCGCATGGAATTTTCCTTCGCCGAAGGTCGGCCAGTATTCTCCTGCGTGATACGACAACAACGCGGCCGGCGTATAGGCACGCGCCATCACGGTTGCACCGGGCGGCAGATTGACGCGCAACGCCGCCACGATGTTATGTGCCTCTTTATGGAACACGATGTCGTCGTGCAAGCCGCCGACGTTTTTCCACATCGTCGTCGGCAGCAAAATGATCGCAGCAAGAAACAGGAAATGCGGTATCGAGAACAGCCCGGTCCAGATCGCATAACGACGCAGATCCTTGGCGCTGGCAACCGTACCGATGAACAGGAACAGGAACGGCATGAAGCCCAGCACCCAGTGCAGGCCGATGGTCTTCTTCATCGACAGCAGCAGGAACAGCAGGAACGGCACGACGAACAACGCAACGATCGCGCCGCGCTGCGGCATCGAGCGCACGGAACGCGCAAGCCGCAATGCAACCCACGGCGTGACCAGATAAATCATCATTCCCACATATTCGCCGACCGTTCCCCATGACCAATGCGCCTTTTCATTGCGATTGATCATGTTGAACATTACATTGGTCCAGCAGTGGTCCGCATTGAATACGACGGTGATCGCAAACAACGGCGCCGAACATAACGCGATGATGACGAGATCGATCCAGCCGCGGCGCGAGCGACAAAGATAGATGAAATACGCGATCGCCAGCAGGCCGGCGAAATATTTCGACAGCAGCGCCAGACCGAGAAAGACGCCGCAGGCAACAGCCCACAAATGCCTGCCTGAAAGCCTGCCGCGTATGAAGCAGTAGCCGGATAGAAAAATGAAAAAGATCAGCGGCGTATCGGTGGTGACGAAATTCAGCAGCAGCGTAAACGGCAATGCCAGAAAGAGCGTGCCCAGCCAGTAAGCGACGCCATCCTGGAACGGCTGCAGACGCTTCATCAGATCGACCAGACCGAGCGCGATCAGACTCCACATTAATGCAGTAAAAAATCGGATGGATAACGGCGCGCTGGAGATGCTGTTGAGTGCATACAGCAGCCAGCCCACCATCGGCGGATGATCGGAATAACCCCACGCCGGATACACGCCCCACTGATAGAAGAACGCTTCGTCGCCGGTGACCGGGAACGCAGCCGCCAGCCATATACGGATAAACAGCGTGATGATGAACATCCACCAGAAAACCCTGCGCGCACGCACCGGATCGGCGTCGGCATACAGCGAGCGCGTCGTATTTACATTCATTACCAATTCCTCAACTCTTGACCGACAATACAAGCACGCCGGCGACGATCAGCGTCACACCCAACGCCTTGTACAGACTGAGCGATTCGCCCAGCAAAAAAATTCCCGCCAGCGTGGTCAACACCACGCCGAGCGAAATCAATGGATACGCCATGCTGACTTCCAGCTTGCCCAGCACGAGTAACCATAACCCCGCGCTTGCGCCGAAACAGATCATGCCGCCCCAGATCAGCGGGCTCGTCAGGGCCAGCCAGTAAACCGAACGCATGCCACCGCTCATCGCCTGTTGAATCGCCGGTGCCGACATGCCCATTTTCAACAACACCTGCGCCAGTGCCGTCAGACAGACGCAGAACAATGCCAAACCCAATGCCGCGAACTGACTCATGTCCATCCTCCAAATGACGCTGCCAGCGCCACACATCCGACCAGAAACGCGACGATCCAGCTGGCACGATCGGTGATGGCGAACAGCAGCGGATCATCATGAATCTCCATCCGCGCAATCTTCAACCACAGCCGCATGATCCAGAACAGCATCAGCGGCAGAATCAGCCACAGAACTTCGGCATGCGGATACATCTCGCCGTTTTCCTGGCTGTCGATGTACAAGGCCAGCAGCATGACCGCGACAAACCCGCTGGCAATGCCCATCGAAATCAGATACGACAGATCGCTGGTACGGTAACCACGTCCGGCCGCCGATGTCCGGCCGCCTTCGCTCATCACTTCCAGTTCGGCGCAACGCTTGACCAGCGCCAGGCTGAGGAACATGAACAGCGACACGGCCAGCAGCCAGTTCGAAATCACCACATCGCTGACTTCACCGCCGGCCAGAATCCGGTGCGTGTACAACGATGCCAGCACTAGCACATCGACAATCGCCAATTGCTTCAGACGCGCCGAATACATCAGCGTCACGATCACGTACAAAATCATGAGTCCGAAGAACGACAGCGAAATTGCTGCCGCCAGCCACAGCGACAACGGCAACAGGATCACGATAAGCGCCAGACCGAACGGAATCGTCAGCGTCGCGGCGGCGAACGGTCTTGCCCGTTTGCGCGGATGCGCACGGTCCGATGCCAGATCGAACAGGTCGTTGACGATGTAGGTCGCCGACGCACACATGCCGAACGCGACGAAGGCCAGAAGCGTTGACAGCCAGCGCTCCGCCTGCAGTTCGTGTGCGGCCATCAGCGGCACAAATAACAGCGCGTTTTTCGCCCACTGGTGCAGACGCAATGCCTTGATCAGTTGTCGCACGCGGAATGGTCGCGGCGCGATGACCAGCGATGGTGTACGCAGTTTTTCTGCCTGTTTCAGAATGGCGGGCCGCGCGTTGATGACGATGATTTCCGCAGCACTTTCCCACACGGCCAGATCGGGAGAGGCGTTGCCTGCATAGGCGAATCGATTGCCGAATCCATGACTGGCGAGATCCTGTTCGATCGCCTGCAATTTCATGCGCGACTTCAGATTATGCGATGCCTCGCTGCCGAGCACGCCATCGAACAAATCCAGATGATCGGCAACCTGCTGCACAAGGCCGCGATCCGAGGCGCTGGCCAATACCAGCCTGCGTCCACCGGCACGTTGCTGACGCAACCATGCCAGCAATTCTTCGTTGTATGGCAACAGCGATGCATCGAGATCGATGCGCTGCGCAATCTGCGTCTTCAAATAGGCGCGACCGCGCAACAGCCACAGTACGCACAGAAAAATGTAAAAGAAATTACGCTTGATTAGCAGCAGGAAGGATTCGAACAGCAGGTCGCTATAGATCAGCGTGCCGTCCAGATCGACATAGAGCGGTGCATCGTTGGCGGACGAAATCTGCGCGCGCGTGTCTTCACGACTTGGCGGCTCGAAAGTCGGGCGGGAAATACTGCCGTGGGAAACGCTCAAATCGCCACCTGGAACAAAGAGATGTTTATGTCTCGGAAAACGCATAGAGGCGCTGACCGTTTTTGCAAGTTGCGCATTGCCTGCGCACTTCGCCCGATCGCATCGCAATGCACGGCCGGCAATTTTCCGTCTTCACATGGATACCGTCAACCGCGGCGCCGATCTGCAGCATCACAAGGCAGCAAGGCGATTTCGATATCAAGCCTTCAACAAACGGCCTTCGGCGCGCGACAGCTCTTCCACCGCGCCGCGCAGGACGACAATATCGCCAGCCATCAGCGTCGTCTCGGGTGTCCATTCGAGATGATTTCTGCCGCGTCGCACGTCGATGACCTCTGCACCCAGCTCGGGCAGCTTCAAGTCCGCCAACGCCTTGCCGATCGACCTGGCCCCTTCCGCAAGCACGATGGAACGCAAGCGTACCTGCAAATGCTCGGCGATGTCGGATGCATCGCTGGTACCGTGGAAGTATCCGCGCAGCGATGCATAACGTTCGCCACGTGCCGCCTGGATGCGGGAAATGACGCGGCGCAATGGTACGCCAAGCGTCAGCAATGCATGCGATGCCAGCATCAGGCTGCCTTCGATCACTTCGGGCACCACCTCCGATGCTCCGGCGGCGCGCAATTTATCCAGGTCGCTGTCGTCCAGGCTGCGTACGATCACCGGCAATGCCGGCGCCAGCTCCTGCACATGATGCAGGACTTTCAATGCGGAAGGCGTACTCGCATAAGTAACAACCAGCGCCGAGGCGCGGTTGATGCCGACTGCGACCAGACTTTCACGACGCGCGGCATCGCCATAGGAAACGTGTACGCCCGCAGCCTGTGCATCGCGTACGCGATCGGGATCAAGATCGAGCGCCTGATAAGGAACGCCCTCCTCCTCCAGCAAACGCGCCAGACTCTGGCCGGTACGCCCGAAACCGGCAATGATCACGTGCTGCTGTGTCGCCATCGTGCGCGTGGCGATCTGCGTCAGCGCCAGTGACTGCATCATCCATTCGTTGCGCGACAGCTTCATGACGATCGCGTCCGATTTGGCGAGAATCAATGGTGCTATCAGCATGGACAACACCATCGAAGCCAGAATCAGTTGCACGAACATCGGCTCCAGCAGATTCAGCGTGCCGACCTGATTCAGCAGCACGAATCCGAATTCGCCCGCTTGCGCGAGTGCCAGACCGGTGCGCATCGCGACACCCAGCGGCGCACCGAATACGCGCGCCAGCAGAACGATCAACAAGCATTTCAACAGCACCGGAATGGTCAGCAACAGCAAAACCAGGAACCAGTGCTCGATCACCAGCTGCACATTGAGCAGCATGCCGATAGTAATGAAGAACAACCCGAGCAGCACGTCGCGGAATGACTTGATGTCTTCTTCCACCTGATGCTTGTATTCGGTTTCGGCAATCAGCATGCCGGCAACGAAGGCGCCGAGCGCCAGCGACAGTCCGGCCATTTCGGTAATCCATGCTGCGCCCAGCGTAATCAGCAGCAGGTTCAGCATGAACAGCTCCTGCGAGCGACGCTTGACGACGATGCGGAACCAGCCGCGCAATACCTTGTGTCCGACGAACAGCAACAGCAGCAGCACGACGACCGCCTTGACCGCGGCAATCATCAGCGTTGTCGCCAGTCCGTCGCTCTTGTCGGCGAGTGCCGGCACCAGAATCAGCAACGGCACCAGCGCCAGATCCTGGAACAGCAGAATGCCGATGATGCGGCGCCCATGTTCGCTCTCCAGCTCCAGCCGTTCGGTCAGAATTTTGGAAACGATCGCCGTCGATGACATTGCCAGCGCGCCACCCAGTGCCAGCGCCGCCTGCCAGCTGATGCCGGTCAGTCGCACCGACAGATGCGCGATCATCCAGCCGAACGCCATCGTCGCCGCAATTGTCAGCAACACCTGCGCCAGACCGAGACCGAATACCGTGCGCCGCATCGCGGACAGCTTGGCCAGCGAGAATTCCAGCCCGATCGAAAACATCAGAAACACCACGCCGAATTCGCCCAGCGCATGCGTGGTCGAACTGTCCTCTGCCCAGCCCAGTGTATGCGGCCCGATGACAATACCTGCCACCAGGTACCCCAGCATCGGTGGCAAATGAAGGGAGCGGAATGCGACGACGCCCAGTACGGCGGCGGCGAGCAAAAGAAGTGTCAGTTCGAGCGGGGAAAGCATGATGTGATTTTCAGCAGATTCAATGAATGGCAAAACAGATGCGAATTGCCAGGTGCCAATCAAACCACATTTTTGTTATATCTGGCAGGTTTTTTGCTTTATGAATTCGTTTATACTTCCCGGCATGAGTGTATCCCATGCCCCCAACGCCCCACAGGCTCCGTCCGTCGTCGACGCCGAACGCGCGATGACATTCGGCCGCGAAACCCTGCAGATCGAAGCAGACGCCCTTCTCTCCTTGAAACAACGAATCGCGGGCGACGGTGCTGCGCCATTCGTCAAGGCAGTTCAGATCCTGTTGAATTGCCACGGTCGCGTGGTCATCTCCGGCATCGGCAAGTCGGGGCACATCGCCCGCAAGATCGCCGCCACGCTGGCTTCGACCGGCACGCCGGCACTGTTCGTTCATGCCGCCGAAGCATCGCATGGCGATCTTGGCATGATCACCGCCGACGACACGCTTATTGCAATTTCGTATTCCGGCGAAGCCGGCGAACTGCTGTCGATCGTACCGATCATCAAGCGCATGGGCGCCAAACTGATCTCGATCACTGGCAGCGATACGTCCAGTCTGGCGAAACTGTCGGACGTTCATTTGAACGTCAAGGTCGACAAGGAAGCCTGCCCGCTGAATCTGGCACCAACCGCCAGCACCACCGCCACGCTCGCATTGGGCGATGCCGTTGCAATGGCGCTGCTCGACGCACGCGGCTTTGGCGAAGAAGATTTCGCCCGTTCGCATCCTGGCGGAGCACTGGGCCGCCGCCTGTTGACGCATGTGCGCGATGTCATGCGTACCGGCGACGCCATTCCTAAAGTGGACGAGGATGCCACGCTGTATGCCGCGCTGCTGGAAATCAGCCGAAAAGGCATGGCGATGACCGCCATCGTCGATGCAAAGGATCACGTGATTGGCGTCTTCACCGACGGCGATCTGCGCCGCCTGATCGAAAACGTGCAGGACTTTGCCACCCTGTCGATTGCTGAAGTCATGCATCGCAATCCGCGCAGCGTGCGCGCAGAACAACTTGCCGTCGAAGCCGTCGAATTGATGGAGGAATTCCGCATCAATCAGTTACTGGTGACCGACGTGGATGGCAAGCTGGTCGGCGCACTGCACATCCACGACTTGACGCGTGCGAAAGTGATTTGATGACCTTCTTCACCATTCCCACCGCCACCTCCGACGTTGTTGCCGACATCGCTGCCCGCGCCGCCAAAGTGCGGATGATGATTTTCGATGTCGATGGCATCCTGACCGACGGCAGCCTGCATTTCAGTCCCGATGGCGAAGTGATGAAAACCTTCAACGTGCTCGATGGCCACGGCATCAAGCTGCTGCAGAATTCCGGTGTGGTTACCGCCATCATCAGCGCGCGAAAGTCGGACATCGTATTGCGTCGCGCAACCGATCTCGGCGTCACGCATGTGCATCAAGGCGCGCATGACAAGCGTGCGATCTTTGAACAGCTGATTACCGAAACCGGTATCGCGCCGGAAGCCTGCGGCTTTGTCGGTGACGATGTCATCGATCTGCCGATCCTGTCGCGCGTCGGCTTCGCCGCCAGCGTGCCGGGCGGCCATCCGGAGGTGCGCTCGCGCGTGCATTATGTTACGCAAGCGTGTGGCGGTCGCGGCGCAGCGCGTGAACTGTGCGATCTCATCCTGCATGCGCAGGGTAATTACGAGGCGGCCATTGCGCCGTATCTTGCTTGAAGACAGTGCGCGTCGGCATCACCGTCCGGGTGATCGTGCTGATCCTGATCAGCGCGGCCCTCGCGCTCGGCAGTTTGTGGCTGGTGGAAGTGATGCAACGCCAAACAGAGAACTCGCTACCGCAGCCGGTGCGCACCGATCCGGATTTCTATGTAGAGAAATTCAATTTCGTCCGCATGAGCAAAACCGGCGAAGCGCGCTACAACCTCACTGGCAGCGAGATGAAACACTATCCTGCCGACGATTCATATCTCGTCGCGAATCCGGTCATGCACAGTTACGGCAAGAATCGTCCGCCGATGGTTACCCGCTCGCTGCGCGCGGTTGTGCAGAACGACAACAGCGAAGTGCACATGTACGACGATGTGCATATCGACCGGCCTGCGTCGGCCACCTCGCAACGCTTCCAGCTCAAGACTACCTATTTGTTGCTATTGCCGGACGAAGACGTGATGAAAACGCCCAAGTTCGTTGAACTGCAACAAGGCGCTTCCGTACTGACCGGCACCGGCATGTATGCCAACAACGCCACCGGGGAATTCAAGCTGGACGGCGATGTGAAGGGGCAATACCGCACACCGACGGTAACGAACTGAAATGACCGGCGAACCGTTCGCCCGTTGTATTTTTAGAGAACTTTTCATGACACGATTACTGCCCGTACTTCTGGTTCTCTCCGGCCTGATTGCCGCGACCGGCGCACACGCCGAAAAGGCCGACCGGACCAAACCGACCAACGTCGAAGCCAACCAGATGGAGTATGACGATCTCAAGCAGGTCAATACCTTCATCGGCGGCGTCGTACTGACGCGTGGAACAATCCTGATGAAATCGGCAAAAATGGTCGTCACGCAGGATCCTGAAGGCTATCAATTCATGACGATGTACGCCGCGCCCGGCGCCCTCGCCAGCTTTCGCCAGAAACGCGACGGCGGCCCCGATCAATGGATCGAAGGCGAAGCGGAACGCATCGAGTACGACGACAAGAACGAAGTCATGAAACTCTTTACAAGAGCGAAAATGCGGCGCATCGACAGCGGCAAGATCACTGATGAAGTCGCTGGCGAATATATTTCCTACGATACGCGTGCAGAATTTTTCACTGTTCACAATACTTCGAGCGGCGACAGCAAACCCGGCGCAGGTCGCATCAAGGCCGTGATCCAGCCGCGCGCAGAAAAAACGAAAGAAAACTGACATGTCGAGCAAACTGATTGTCGGCGGATTGCAGAAAAGCTATGGCGCACGCCAGGTCGTGCGGGACGTTGCATTGCAGGTGGAAAGCGGTGAAGTGGTCGGACTGCTGGGCCCGAACGGCGCCGGCAAAACCACGTCGTTCTACATGATCGTTGGACTGGTCCCATCCGATGCAGGCACCATCGAACTCGACGGCACTGACATTTCGCGTCGGCCGATTCACGAACGTGCACAACTCGGTTTGTCGTACCTGCCGCAGGAAGCCTCTGTCTTCCGCAAGCTCAGCGTCGAGGACAATATTCGCGCCGTTCTGGAACTGCAACGCGTCAACGGCAAAGCTCTGACCAAACCGCAACTGGAACAACGGCTCGACACGCTGCTCGCCGACCTGCAGATCGAAAAGCTGCGTGAAAATCAGGCCATGTCCCTGTCTGGCGGCGAACGACGTCGTGTCGAGATTGCGCGTGCACTGGCAACCAACCCGCGCTTCGTCCTGCTCGACGAACCGTTCGCCGGCGTCGACCCGATTGCCGTGATTGAAATCCAGCGTATCGTCCGCTTTCTGAAGGAACGTGGTATCGGTGTGCTGATCACCGATCACAACGTGCGCGAAACACTCGGCATTTGCGATCGCGCCTACATCATCAACCAGGGCGCAGTACTGGCTAGCGGCCGGCCGGACGACATCATCACCAACGAATCGGTGCGTCGCGTCTATCTCGGCGAACATTTCCGCATGTAAGCGGAACAATAGAAAAGCGCCATGAAGCAATCTCTGCAATTACGCGTCTCGCAACATTTAGCACTGACGCCACAGTTGCAACAATCGATCCGGCTGCTGCAACTGTCGACACTGGAATTGCATCAGGAGCTCGAGCAAATCCTTGCAGATAATCCGATGCTGGAGCGCACCGACGATCCGCTCGACAATGCCGTTCGCCTCCTGGCCGACGGGGCAATCAGCACAACAGGAAGCGCACCGGAAAGCGCTCCCGGCGCAGACACATCCGTGTCGTCATCGGACAGCGAGACCTCGATCGATACGCCGGACATGGCCGACTCTTCCACGGGCAACGACAACGACTGGAGTTTCGACGATGTCGCCCGTACGTCGAAGGCACCGGAGGACGACGATGCGCGCCCGCAGCTTGAAGCGCATGAAATCACTCTGCGCGAACATCTGCTCGAACAGGTAGCCGTCACCGTGCATCAACTTCGCGATCGCGCGTTGCTGGAAGTGGTCATCGACGCGCTCAACGACAACGGCTATCTTGAAGAAAGTCTGGAAGAAATTCACGCCCGGCTGCCGGAAGAACTGGAAATCGAACTGGATGAATTGCAGATTGCATTGAACCTGCTGCAGAGCTTCGAACCTGCCGGCGTGGGTGCGCGCAATGCTGCCGAATGCCTTGCACTGCAAATCAGGCGGTTTCCCAAAGTGCCAATGGTGACGCGTCGCATGGCGCTGGCGATTGTTGAAAACCATCTCGGACTGTTTGCACAACGCGATTTCAACAAATTGCGCAAGGCGCTCGATTGCGACGATGAAGATCTGCGTGAAGCACAGGTCGTCATCAAGCAATGCAATCCGCATCCAGGCGCAATCTTCGCAACCGACACGTCGGATTTCGTTGTCCCCGACGTAATCGTCAAGCGCACGCGCAACGGCTGGCAAGTCACCCTCAATCATGACGTCATGCCACGCCTGCGGGTCAACGCGTTGTATGCAAATATTTTGAAACAAAGCAAAGGGGAAGCTTCGCTCGGCACGCAACTGCAGGAAGCGAAGTGGCTGATCAAGAATATGCGCCAGCGCTTCGACACGATCCTGCGCGTGGCACAGGCCATCGTCGAACGTCAGCGCAATTTTTTCTCGCACGGCGCCGTCGCGATGCGCCCTCTTGTGTTGCGCGAAATTGCTGATACACTGGGTTTACACGAGAGCACAATTTCTCGTGTTACCACCCAGAAGTACATGCTCACTCCGCATGGAATGTTCGAATTGAAATACTTTTTCGGCAGCCATGTTGCGACGGAAGCAGGCGGAGAAGCTTCTTCTACCGCCATACGGGCCCTGATCAAACAATTGATAGGAGCTGAAGATCCAAAGACACCTTTCTCCGATAGCAAGATTGCAGATATGCTGGCGGAACAGGGGATGGTCGTGGCGCGACGTACTGTCGCAAAATACCGCGAAGCCCTGAAAATCCCACCAGTCAACCTGCGAAAGTCGCTGTAACTATTCTTCTTCCGGATTTTTGTTGTTGCATTACGTTGCTGTGTTCGGCGTAGTCAGTAACAAGGCGCGCATGAACCTCCAGTGACATTTACTAGGAGCGCTGTATGAATCTCACCATCAGTGGACATCATCTTGAACTGACCCCCGCCATTCGAGAATACGTACAAGGCAAACTGGAACGCATCAAGCGCCATTTCGATCACGTGATCGACATCGCGGTCATCCTGACCGTCGACAATCTCCCCGAAAAAGAAAAACGCCAGAAGGCAGAAATCAATTTACGCGTAAGAGGCAAGGACCTGCACGCGGAAAGCATTGCGGATAATCTCTACGCAGCCATCGATACGCTGATCGATAAGCTCGATCGGCAGGTGATCAAATACAAAACAAAACAGCAGGATCATCAGCATGAGGCGATCAAACGGTTGCCGGATGCTGCGGAGGTAGCGACACCTTAGTTGCGCCTCGAAGTCAGGCGGAAAAAAGGGCGCTAATGCGCCCTTTTTCGTTTTTTCTAAATACGTACCTATTTATCATTCTTCGCATCAGTCAATATCACCTCGATTTTTATTTGGCTTTTGACGGATGTCCCTCTAATTTCTCCAGGATGAAAACGAATTTTTGAAAATGCATCGATCACGATTTCTTGTGCGCTATCAGGCAACAACGAGTTTTCTACAATAATGCGATCAACATCACCGTATTCATTTATTAGCATGCGTAAAACCGCTGCCTGGGTCGGCACATCAGGCACGTGCAAGAGCATGTCTACAGGCACATCCCGAATAACTATCGGCTTTTGCGTTAATTCCTTCGTTGAAAAATAATATGGCGCTGCTTGTGGCAAGAGAGCATGGCTCGCTTTCGCCTCCTGATGCACAGAAGCCTCTTGGCGCATAGAAGGCGCCCCTGCGGCAATTGCGCCCCC
>NZ_DATMTD010000076.1:0-8603 GCF_035565035.1 Oxalicibacterium sp.
ACAAAAAAGGCACTGGCGGAAATGACCAGCGGAGAAGTGTTGCGTGTACAGGCAACCGACCCGGGTTCCGTTCGCGACTTTCAGGCGTTCGCCAAGCAGACCGGTAACGAACTGGTGCAGCAGGACAGGGACGGCGACGTGTTCATCTTCTTCATGAAACGCAAGTAGTCTCAGTCGCCTTGCCGGCAGCGTGCCGGTGCCCGTTTCAACCGCGCACAGCGCATCCGTTTTCTTCCCATTCACTCAGGTTCGGCTTGCAGGTGTGCGGCTTTCGATCGCTTCCTGACAGGCGTCGCCCGGGGCAAGTGACCACTTCCGTTTATAATCTTGCGTTGTTTTGTGTCATTGCGACTTTTTCAAGGACAAAGTTATGAAAGTGTTGGTGCCAGTCAAACGCGTTGTCGATTACAACGTCAAGGTACGCGTCAAATCGGACCAGTCCGGCGTGGATATCGCCAACGTCAAGATGTCGATGAACCCGTTTGACGAGATCGCGGTGGAAGAAGCCGTGCGTCTGAAGGAAGCTGGCAAGGCGACCGAGATCATCGCCGTATCCTGCGGCGTACTGCAATCGCAGGAAACACTGCGCACCGCGATGGCAATCGGCGCCGACCGCGCTGTGCTGGTCGAAACCGACGTCGAATTGCAGCCGCTGGCAGTCGCCAAACTGTTGAAGGCCGTCGCCGACAAGGAACAGCCGCAACTGATCATCCTCGGCAAGCAGGCCATCGACGACGATGCCAACCAGACCGGTCAGATGCTCGCTGCGCTGCTCGACTGGCCGCAAGCGACATACGCATCGAAAGTGGAAGTCGATGGCGACAAGGCTGACGCGCCCCGGGTCAAGGTCACGCGCGAAGTCGACGGCGGACTGGAAGTCGTATCGCTGACGCTGCCGGCCATCGTGACGACCGATCTGCGCCTGAACGAACCGCGCTACGTGACGCTGCCGAACATCATGAAGGCGAAGAAGAAGACGCTGGATAACATCAAGCCGGCAGACCTCGGCGTCGATGTCACGCCGCGTCTGAAAACGCTGAAGGTCAGCGAACCGGCAAAACGTTCCGCAGGCATCATCGTGCCGGACGTCGCCACGCTGGTCGCCAAACTCAAGAACGAAGCCAAAGTCATTTAATCAGGATCACATCATGACCGCACTCGTCATCGCCGAACACGATAATGCCTCGTTGAAAGGCAGCACACTCCACACCATCACCGCCGCAGCGCAATGCGGCGGCGATGTTCATGTTCTGATCGCCGGACATCAGGCCGATGCAGCCGTTCAGGCCGCGGCAAAGGTTGCCGGCGTCGCCAAGGTACTGGTGGCCGACGGCGCACAATTTGCCGACGGCCTGGCCGAAAACATTGCGGCGCAGGCATTGGCGCTGGCATCGAACTATTCGCATATCCTCGCGCCGGCGACGGCCTACGGCAAAAACATCCTGCCGCGCGTCGCCGCCAAGCTGGATGTCGCGCAGATTTCGGAAATCACCAAGGTCGTATCGGACGATACCTTCGAACGTCCGTTTTACGCAGGCAACGCGATCGCGACCGTGCAATCGTCGGACGCGATCAAGGTCATCACCGTGCGCACGACCGCATTTGATGCGGCGGCCGAAGGTGGTTCCGCCACGGTGGAAAACGTGACGGCGGTGGCCGATTCCGGCAAGTCGTCGTTCGTCTCGCGCGAGATCGCGACCTCGGCGCGTCCGGAACTGACGGCTGCAAAGATCGTCGTCTCCGGCGGTCGCGGCATGGGTTCGGAAGAAAGCTTCAAGATTCTCGAACCGCTGGCCGACAAGCTCGGCGCGGCGATGGGCGCCTCACGCGCGGCAGTCGATGCCGGTTACGTGCCGAACGACTGGCAGGTTGGACAAACCGGCAAGATCGTCGCGCCGGAACTGTATATCGCTGTTGGTATTTCTGGCGCGATCCAGCATCTGGCCGGCATGAAGGATTCCAAAACCATTGTTGCGATCAACAAGGATGCCGAAGCGCCGATCTTCTCGGTGGCCGATTACGGCATCGTGGGTGATTTGTTCGAAATCGTGCCGGCGCTGGTGAAAGAACTCGGCTAACGGTTTTTAAAACGTTTCGCCGAATGGGCGGGACGGTCAGCGGTTGTCGTGCGCGGATTTTCTGGCACACTGCAATCACTGACCGTCCCGCCCATTTTTCATTCAGGAGTTCTGCATGAGCTACGTCGCACCGCTGAAAGACATGCTGTTCGTGTTGAACGAACTGGTCGATCTGCAAGCCATCAACGCCTTGCCCGGTTGCGAGGATGCGACGCCGGAAACGGTGGAAGCGGTGCTCGACGAGAACGCGCGTTTTTGCAGCGAAGTGATCGCGCCGCTGAATCAGACCGGTGATCGCCAACCTTCGACGTGGAAAGATGGCAGCGTGACGACCACGCCCGGTTTCAAGGAGGCCTTCAAGTCGTTTGGCGCTGCGGGCTGGCAAGGTGTGCAGCATCCGGCGGATTTCGGCGGACAGGGTTTGCCGAAACTGGTGGCGACGCCTTGCATGGAGATGCTGAACGCGGCCAACCTGTCATTTGCATTGTGTCCGCTGCTGACCGACGGCGCGATCGAGGCGTTGATGACTGCCGGTTCGGATGAGCAGAAGCAGGCGTTCCTGCCGAACTTCATCGCAGGAAAATGGACTGGCACGATGAACCTGACCGAGCCGCAGGCCGGGTCTGATCTGGCGATGGTGCGTTCACGCGCGGTGCCGCAGGGTGACGGCACCTACAAGATTTCCGGCACCAAGATTTTCATCACATATGGCGAGCACGACATGGCGGAGAACATCGTCCACCTGGTGCTGGCGCGCACGCCGGATGCGCCGGAAGGCGTGAAGGGCATTTCGCTATTCCTCGTGCCGAAATTTCTCGTGAACGCCGACGGTTCGCTCGGCGCACGCAACGATGCCTATTGCGTCTCGATCGAACACAAGCTCGGCATCAAGGCCAGTCCGACTGCGGTGCTGCAGTTCGGCGATCACGGCGGCGCAATCGGCACACTGGTCGGGCAAGAGAATCGCGGGCTGGAAACAATGTTCATCATGATGAAAGCGGCGCGCTTCGCAGTCGGCATTCAAGGCATCGGTCTGGCAGAGCGTGCGTACCAGAAGGCCGTGCAATATGCGAAGGAGCGGGTGCAGTCGAAGGATCTTGAAGGTTCGGCGACGGCGGTATCGATCATTCATCAGCCGGATGTGCGACGCATGCTGATGTCGATGAAAGCGCAGATCGAGGCGGCGCGTGCGCTGGCGTATGTCGCGGCCGGTCATTTCGACATGGCACATCATCACGCCGATGAAGACGTGCGCAAGACGCATCAAGCTATCTATGAGTTCATGGTGCCGATCATCAAGGGCTGGTCGACCGAGATGTCGATCGATGTTGCATCGACCTGCGTGCAGATTCACGGCGGCATGGGCTTTATCGAAGAAACCGGCGCTGCGCAGTTCTATCGCGATGCGCGCATCCTGACGATCTATGAAGGCACAACGGCGATCCAGGCGAACGATCTGGTTGGCCGCAAGACGGTGCGCGATGGCGGCGCAGTGGCGAAAAGCATCATCGCCGATGTGCGTCGCACCGAAGCGGAGTTGGCGGAACGCATCGCGCAATGCACTTCGAAAGACATCGCCGACGATCTGGCGGCGGTTCAAAAGCAACTGGCCGCCGCGACCGTTTCACTGGAAGGCGTCGTGGACTATGTGGTCGGCAACATGCAGTCCGATATCAAGGGCGTGTTTGCCGGCAGCGTGCCGTATTTGAAGCTGGCCGGCATCGTGCTTGGTGGCTGGCAGATGGCGCGTGCAGCGCTGGCCGCGCAACGCCTCCTTGCAGCAGGCGATGGTGACGGTTCGTTTCATCAGGCAAAACTGGCGACGGCGCGTTTCTTTGCGGATCACTATTTGTCGCAGGCCGGCGGTTATCGCAGCGCGATCGTCGATGGCAGCAAGGGCGTTCTCGCGCTCGACGAAAACCAGTTCTGACGATGGTGACACGGGTAGTTCTGGTGTGGCTTTGTACGGTAGCCGGATTTTTATTCGGTTTGTTGTTTAGTCAGTTTGTGCTCAAGCTGGACAATTGGTTGGACGCAAAATTGGTTCTAACTCTTTTTTCAGGTACAGGCTTTGTAATTGGTCATATTTATGCGAAGGGAAAATGACATTCGGGATAGAAGTCATCTCTTTCATATTTTTCTCAGCGAAGACGACCGATATAACCACGATCCACTGCGTCTCCTTCGTCCGGTGAAGTTGAGGCCGATGTTGTCTGCGTTGGCGTCGCTGAAGTTGGCCGCTGCGTATCGACGAGCCGAGACAACAGCGCCTGCCGCGGTTCGGGAGTAACGAACAATCCGTCAACACCGAAGAAAATCTCCTGCAACTTTGCGCTGATATCCCGTAAGTCCGGATTATCCGATTCAGCCGTCATCTTCAACAGGTAGCGACAATAATTCTGGTCGATGCGCATGTATTCGATATCGGTGACACGGCCGGTCTGGCGTCGCAGCGTGACATGCAACCGGCCCATCAATGCGAAGGCATGATTTTCCTGCGCCGCACGTGTGTGATGTTCTTCCGTCATAGTACGTGCTCACCATGTTGTTCCAGATCCAGGCCGTCGCGCTCGGCTTCCGGCGTGACACGCAGGCCGACCAGCGCATTCACGATGCCGAGGATGATGGCAGTCATGATGGCCGAGAAGGCCAGGGTCACGATCACACCGAAGGCCTGATTGCCGAACGAGCTTTCCACGCCGCCGATGGACTTGACGGCGAATACGCCGGTCAGCAATGCACCGACGATGCCGCCGATCGCGTGCACGCCGAACACATCCAGCGAGTCGTCATAGCGGAGCATCGATTTGAGCGAGGTGGCGCCCCAGTAGCAGGCGACGCCGGCGATGGCACCGATCACCAATGCGCCAGTCACGCCGACAAAGCCGGATGCCGGCGTGATGGCAACCAGGCCGGAAACCGCACCCGACACCATGCCGAGTACCGATGGTTTGCCGCGCCGGGCCCATTCGACAAACATCCACGACAGCGCACCGACTGCGGTTGCCAGTTGCGTCACCAGCATTGCCATGCCGGCACGGCCGTCCGCGGCGCCGGCCGAACCGGCATTGAAGCCGAACCAGCCAACCCATAGCATGCAGGCACCGATCACGGTCAGTACCAGATTGTGCGGCGGCATCGGTTCCCTGCCGAAGCCGAGGCGCGGGCCGATGATCACGGCGGCCACCAGACCGGAAACGCCTGCGTTGATGTGGACGACGGTGCCGCCGGCAAAGTCGAGCACGCCGCGGGCGGCCAGCCAGCCACCCGGTTCCCATACCCAGTGCGCGACCGGTGCATAAACGAAGATCGACCACAGTGTGATGAACATCAGCAGCGCGGAAAATTTCATCCGTTCGGCGAACGCGCCGGTAATCAGCGCCGGCGTAATGATGGCGAACGTCAGTTGAAACATCAGAAATACGCTTTCCGGGATGGTCGGGGCGATTTCGCTGACGGAAACCTTGCCGCTTTCCTTGATGAACTCCAGTCCGCTCAACAGCACGCGATCCAGTCCGCCGATGTAAGGCGAGCCGGGTGTGAACGCAAGGCTGTAACCGATCACGACCCAGATGACCGTGACCAGGCAGGTAATCGCGAAACTTTGTGCCATCGTCGCCAGGACGTTTTTCTGGCGCACCATGCCGGCATAGAAAAGGGCGAGTCCCGGAATTGTCATCAACAACACCAGCGCGGTCGAGGTCAGCATCCACGCGGTATCGCCGGAACTGATTTTTGAAATATCGACCAGTGCGGGTTTGGTCAGTGGTTCATCCACGTGCGCTGGTGGAACGTCTATAACTGGCGCCACTGGCGATTCCGCGATCAACGGCGGCGTGGCGACCATGGTAGCGGTTTCCAACGCGGGGGACGGATCGGTTGTCGTTTGTGCAATGGCCGGGTGCAAGAGACTTGCGGCCAGAATGGCCAACGCCATCGCAACAGATGCAGTAACGCGCATGGAAAACTCCCCCGATTTTGATTTGATGAGTCCGCACAAGGTACGGTGACATGTTTCATAAAAGCACTATGCGTGCCATGCGGAAAGGACCTTGGAAGCGGGAATGGCCTTGTCCGGTCATTCTTTTCCTGCACTGCGGTTGTTCACGTGGGAATTCGATCGCACAGAGTTGGGGAACTGAAGTGGTCATGAAACGCTTCAAGCTGAACCGCCAGATGACAGAGCACTCGGCAAGAGTGTTGTCTTGAATGCAAGAATTTCCTGTTTCGGGCGAATCGACGATCGATTTACCACGCTGCCGTTGCAGGAGCGCCGAATCAGGTTGCGGGGGAAGGGTGGATCACGCTATAATCTGCGGCTTTTCCGTGTTCTGACACTTATTGGAAATATTATGGTCGTTATTCGTTTAGCTCGTGGTGGTGCAAAAAAGCGCCCTTTTTACAACATCGTTGCAACTGACTCGCGCAATCGTCGCGACGGTCGTTTCATCGAACGTATCGGCTTCTTCAATCCAGTCGCTTCCGGCGCAGAAGAAACCGTTCGCATCGCTCAAGACCGTTTGTCGTACTGGCAAGGCGTTGGCGCACAATTGTCGCCTACCGTTGCTCGTCTGGTCAGCCAGGCTGGCAAGAAAGCCGCTGCTTAAGTTTTGCCTGATCGGGCAGCATCAGGGATGAAAATTCCCGAGGATTTGGTGCTGGTTGGTTACATCTCCGGTGCGTATGGATTGAATGGCTGGGTGCGGATTCGCCCCTACTCAAACGATGCCGGTGCATTGCTGCATGCCAGAACATGGTGGCTGGACAAGCCTGAACTCCACGACGTGGAAGTCATGCAATCCAAAATGCATACCGATGATGTCGTTGCGCAATTGATGGGTGTGGCGGATCGCAATGCTGCGGAAGCGCTGAAAGGCACAACCGTACAGATTGCACGGAATCACTTCCCGGCATTGTCGGACGATGAGTTTTACTGGGTCGACCTGATCGGCCTTGAAGTTGAAAACCTGCAGGGCGAGCGTCTGGGCCTGGTCAGGGATCTGATGGATAACGGTGCACACCCGATTTTGCGGGTTTCACCAGAAGCCACCGATCCCGGGATTTCGCAGGAAATGCTGATTCCGTTTGTTGACCAGTTCGTCAAGACGGTCGACAGGACAGCGAAAAAAATCACGGTGGACTGGGGTCTGGACTATTAGTCGCCTCAATATGCGAACGGATGCGAGGAGCGGACGAGATGCAATTTGATGTCGTCACCCTGTTCCCGGAAATGTTCACGGCGATTACGCAATCCGGGATTACACGCCGCGCATTCGAACAAAAAAGCTGCACGCTGTCGTTATGGAATCCGCGTGATTTCACCACTGACAGGCATCGCACGGTCGATGATCGCCCTTACGGTGGCGGTCCCGGCATGGTGATGATGATCAAGCCGCTGGAAGACGCCGTACAGGCGGCGAAGGTTCGGCAGATTGCACAGGATTTGCCCGCACCGCGCGTGATCTACCTGTCGCCGCAAGGCAAGGCACTGACGCATGAGCGCGTGATGCAACTGACGACAGAACCGGGACTGGTTTTGTTGTGTGGCAGATATGAAGCAGTAGACCAGCGGTTTCTCGATCGCTGTGTCGATGAGGAAATCAGCCTCGGCGATTTCGTCTTGTCCGGCGGTGAATTGCCGGCGATGGCGCTGATGGATGCCGTGATCCGGCAACTGCCCGGTGTACTGAATGACGGTGCGTCGGCGGTGGAAGACAGTTTTGTGAACGGCTTGCTCGATTGTCCGCATTACACGCGACCCGACGTCTACGAGGGGGAAGCGGTACCAGCGGTTCTGATGGGTGGCAATCACGCAGAAATCGAGAAGTGGCGACGGGAGCGAACGCTGGAAGCGACCGCAAGAAAGCGTCCCGATCTGATCGACAAGGCACGCGAGGCAGGATTGCTGACGCGGGCCGATGAAAAGTTTTTGAGCAGTCTGTAGTTGCAATACGTTGTAGTGCGCGCAGGGCACAAGTCCTGCAATTGTGTAACCCCATCCTCTACCGGGCATTCGAGAAGTAGCAGCGCCGGCAAGATGGCTTTAGGAGTAAAAAATGGATCTGATCCAGCAACTTGAGCAAGAAGAAATTGCTCGCCTCGGCAAGAACATTCCTGACTTCGCCCCAGGCGATACGGTCATCGTCAACGTCAACGTCGTCGAAGGTACGCGCAAGCGCGCACAGGCTTACGAAGGTGTCGTGATTTCGCGTCGCAATCGCGGCCTGAACTCGAACTTCATCGTTCGCAAAATCTCGTCGGGCGAAGGCGTGGAACGTACGTTCCAGCTGTACTCCCCGCTGATCGCTTCGATCGAAGTGAAACGTCGCGGCGACGTACGTCGTGCAAAACTGTACTACCTGCGCGACCGTTCGGGCAAATCCGCACGTATCAAGGAAAAACTGCCGCAACGCCGCGCTGCGGCAAAAGCTGCAGAGTAATCGCAGCGGCCAGCCGTTCAGGCTGGTGTCGGCAAGGAGAAATACGATTGTGTTTCTCCGAAAAACAAAACCCCGCATTCAGGAT
>NZ_DATMTD010000077.1:0-12770 GCF_035565035.1 Oxalicibacterium sp.
GTCATTTTAAAATCTCGCCAGTAAGTGCTACAGCAATGTCGTTCATTCCGGTCGCAAGCAATTCATTATGAAGAACTGATGGCACGCTGTTTCCAGTCCACGCGGCACGTTAAGAAATAACACGTCGCTCGTGGAGTCCAATTTACCTGATCTGTGTATTTGCAGTTGGTGTCTTGACATAAGTCGACTGATCAAGAAAGTGCCGCTGCGGGATTTTGCCGCGACGACCTCGCGAAAATACCATTATTCACCCCCATCACTGCACGCAGGGGATCGTTGCATGTCGACGCTGTCTGCCAGCACAAAATCGTCCACATTATTGTCGTAATCCCACCGTTCGACAACACAACGTTGTGGCGCGTCGTCGAAACCATAACGAATGAGATTGACTGAATTGCTGGAGTCGTGGCGGATGCGCGATGACACGGCAGTACCCGCCTGCACTGCCCACATCCGCCGCGGCAGATCCGTAATTCGATCATGCAGTGCACAGACGAATGGCCGATGAATATGCCCGCCAAGTATCAGGTCTGCGCCAGCTTTTGCCCAACTGCTGATGGCGTTCTGGTGACCGCGAAGCAGATGTTCCCGATCAACCTCATGCGTGACATACACCGGCTGATGCGTGACCACGAGGCGCAACTGGTTTTTTCCCGCCTGCTGCAAATGCTGTGCGACGCGTTCAATCTGGGCGCGCGATACCTCGCCTTCGATATGCCGGTAGCGCCGTGTGGTGCGTACACCGATCGCCAGCAGCTCCGGCGTGTCGTGGATCGGTTCAAGCTCGGCGCCGAAGGAGCGGCAGTAACGTGAGTAGGGTAGAAAGACGCGGGTCGCCATGTCAAACAGAGGAATGTCGTGATTGCCGGCGATGACAAGTCGCGAAGGAATTCCCAGGCGATCTACAAAAGCGCGGGCTGCGTTGAACTCGACGGTTCGTGCGCGTTGCGTGATGTCGCCGGACAGGATCAGCAAATCGAATGGTTGCGTATGCGCCAATCGTTCCAGCGCCTTGACGACGAATGGACGCTCGGTGCCGAAGTGCGGATCGGAAATGTGCAGTACCATTTTCACGCGGCATCGCCTTCCAGCCTGGTTTTCCAGTCCGCTTTGTCGTCAACCGCGGCACTGTCCGATTCTGCCGCGCGGTGTGTTTCGTTTTCGGTGTCGGATGCGTGACGGCGCTTGATCAAAAGCAGCGATTCGGAGGCAACGCGAAACTCCAGCGGCGGACGCAACCACATTATTTCGCCATCGGCGGCCACCTTGATCTTGTTTGATCTTTTACCGACGCTTTTTGTATCTGTCTTCGATGTGTCTTTGGCTGCGAAATGTTTTCCGCGGGGTGCAATCGTCAGCTTGCGAAAACTGAAACCGACGACATTCTCTGCATCGCCCAGTCGACCCAGTGCACCGCATGCGCCCAGCCACAGCATGGCGAGCTTGCCGATCGGCCGCACCGCAATTGCTGCAAGCTGGCCTTGAACCACGGCTTGCGCCTGTGGCATGCCGACCTGTTCAAGTTGCAGCCGGTTGTTGCCGACAAACAGGGTGGTCGTGCGCATCGTGACGCGCTCGCCCTCCTGCTCCAGCACCATATTCAGCGTTCTGTGACGGCCGAATACCGTGGCGATCGCCGCCCAGATGGCGACCAGCCGACTGCGACCGTATTGCTGTTTGAACGCTTCACGATCCTCCAGCAACTCGGGATACAAACCCACGCTCGCGTTGACCAGAAAAACATGATCGTTCACAAGCCCGACTTGAACGGGCACAGGTTCACCCTGCAATAAATCATCGAGTGCGTCGCCGATTTCTTCCGGAATCCCATGGGTGCGTCCGAAATAATTGAAGGTGCCTTGCGGTATCGCACCGAACAGGCAGCCACTCCCGAGCACGGTGTTGGCAACGGCGTTGATCGTTCCATCTCCGCCGACGGCAACGACGACGCCGCCTTGCTCCCTGGCGGCGTCAACCGCCTGTTGCGCGGTTGACTGAATCTGGCTGGCATCTTCAATGACAAAGATGCGATAGGATCGTGCAGCCGCCTGCATGGCCGACGCAATGTGCCGACGGGTCTCTTCGGCGTCGTGACGTCCCGAACCACCGTTCATGACAAAAAATAACGGCGGCGCGGAACGATGGGAAATCAAATTTCGGGACAAGGTCAGACAGCCTCGCAATGTAGTAAAACGTCAATGAATCGCGAGCGGTATTACAACAACATGGTGTGCGTTTACGGGCCGCGTGTCTCGGTTTCCTGTCCCTTGATGGCATTGCGGTACTTCGCGTTGGCTGCAGCCTTCTTCTCTGCTTCCATCGCTTTATTGGATGCCTTGATACGCGCCTTTTCTGCCTTGCCTCGCTGATGCGCAATATCCTTGTTGCCGATTCGATTGGTCATGATTGCCTCCAGGTGCGTTGGAAGACCACCTTATCATGCCGTTTCGCTGGTCAATGTACGCTTGCGTACATGACAGATTCGATCACTGCCAACGCTTCGGCGAACAACGGAGCCGCGTCCGTCCTGCTGTAGTAATGCGATCAGCACTCGGCATTCATTAAATCCCTGTGTTGAAAGCTTACGGTCAACCCGCTTTGGGATTCGCAATAAAGCATTGCAATCCTGCGGTCAGGCTTCAAAAGAATATTTCTGCAGTGTAACTAATCCTGATTACCCCGCGAATTAACCAGTGTCGCTTGCGTCGATCACGCCGCGACGAAAACGGTTTTATTGCAGCCACCAAAAAACACTATCGATCTGATGAAAACAATCAATTTTCATACAGAAAGAAGATTCCGTATATTTCCTTACAGCAATTCACAAGTCACGGTCAAAAACAGGAAAAAGTATGAGCACGCAATCAGGGAAGAAGCAGTTGAGTATCGCCGGACGCCTCGGTATCGGATTTGGTCTGATCCTGGTGATGATGCTGGCCTTAACCGTACTCAGCATCTCGAAAGTCAATTCAATTGAAAGCAGCCTGACGCACATCAGTGACGTCAACAATGTCAAACAACGTTACGCAATCAACTTCCGCGGCAGTGTGCACGATCGCGCCATTGCCATACGCGACGTCACGCTCGTTCCCGATGGCGAAGTTGAAAATGTATCGGCACTGATCGACAAGCTTGAGTCGGACTATCAGGCATCTGCCAAGCCGCTGGACACCATCTTCAATACGACGCCGGCCAAACCGCGCGATGAAATCCGCCCTGAAGAACGACAAATTCTTTCCGAAATCAAGGCAATCGAATCACGTACAACGCCGCTGATTAGGGAAGTCATCCGGTTGCGACAGTCCGGGAACCTCGAAGAAGCCAGAAGGTTGATGCTCACGCAGGCCAAACCGGCATTTATTGACTGGCTTGGTGCGATCAACAAATTCATCAATCTTCAGGAATCGTTCAGCCAGACAGAATCGCAACATGCCCGCGAAATGGCAAACGGCTTCCAGACATTGATGCTGGCTGTCTGCCTGATTGCCCTCGTGATCGGTGTGGTGGTTGCCGTGACGATTACACGTTATATCCGCAAGGCGCTGGGCGCCGAACCGAATGAAGTGAAAGCACTGGCTGAGTCGGTCAGCAATGGCGAACTGTTTCATGAGATCCGCCTGCGTCATGGCGACACGGACAGCATCATGGCGGCCCTGTCGCGCATGAGCCGCAATCTGCGGGAGACCGTCGTCAATGTCAGCGATACGGCACAAGGCGTATCGCAAATCAGCGCACAGATCGCTCAGGGCAATGTGCATTTGTCAGGACGAACGGAAGAACAGGCCGGCTCGCTGGAGGAAACGGCATCCGCGATGGAAGAACTGACATCTACGGTCAAGCAGAATGCAGACAATGCCCTGCAGGCAAATCAGCTTGCGCGTTCTGCATCGGAGATAGCGGTCAAGGGCGGCGTGATCGTGAACGATGTTGTGGTGACAATGGACTCCATCAATACCTCGTCACGCCAGATCGTCGACATCATTGGCGTGATCGACGGGATCGCATTCCAGACCAACATCCTCGCGCTGAATGCGGCGGTAGAAGCTGCCAGGGCGGGTGAACAGGGACGCGGCTTTGCCGTGGTTGCGACCGAAGTGCGCAATCTGGCGCAGCGCAGTTCATCCGCGGCCAAGGAAATCAAGAAGCTGATCGACGATTCGGTTTCCAAAATCGATGCGGGCAGCAAGCTGGTAGAACAGGCCGGCTCGACCATGACGCAGATTGTTGAAAGCGTCAAACGCGTGACCGATGTGGTTGAAGACATCTCGACCGCGAGTCGTGAACAAAGCGTCGGCATCGAGGAAGTGAACCGCGCGATTACCTTGATGGATGAAGTCACGCAGCAAAATGCCGCGTTGGTCGAAGAAGCGCTGGAGGCTGTACAGATGCTTCAGAATCAGGCAGGGAATTTGAATCACGCGGTCGGCGTATTCAAGCTCGAAAAAACCGGTTTCGCAACGCAACCTGCAAAGGCAATCCCGTACTTGCGGCCGGTCCCCGCACTGGCTTAGATCGGCTCAGTCCTGTTCCAATATGAAAAAACCGCTGGATAAACCCAGCGGTTTTTTATTTGAAGAGCATGCATCGCGCCATTGCACGAGTTCTGATCAATCTATCGGGAAAACCATCTCCGGCCTATCCGGCCAAATGGAGATACCAGAACAATGCCATCTCCCGAGCGGCAGGCCCTGACGACAATGCATCGTATAGATGCGCGTCATAACCGCCGAGTTTGAAGCCGAATTTTTGATAGAACCTGCAGGCTGGCGCATTGTTGTGTTGCGTCTCCACCCGCAGCCCCGGCAAACCGGCTTCCCTCGCCCAATCAACTGCAGCCTCCATCATTTTGGAAGCGCAACCCAGGCGCCGGACATTGACATCGGTCGCCATGTCGTCGACGGAAGCATAGCCATTCCAGAATCTGGATATCGCGAGATGCCCTACTGGCGTGTCGCTCGAATCGACTGCAAGAAAAAGAGCCAGTTCATTCTTGTCCAGATATTCGGTAATGGAAGGTATTTCAAGGTCGTATCGTTTTGTATAAGGCTGAACGGATTGAAATTCGGTGAGTTCCGGGTTGGTAAACGGGCCGACCGCAATGGAATCCACAAGGAATGAATAATCGTTGTACGTCAGCTTGTGCAGGTCGTCGAGCCTGGCTTTTCTTACCGTGATTTCAGACTTAACCATACGAACTTTCTGTGCCGGGTGATTTGAATGTGCGGAGAGAGAATTATCGAAGATCGGATCGGATTGGATTACGCAACCCGGGCCGTCATGCCGGCGCGCGCGGCATGCAATTTTTTGTAGCTGTCGAGCAAACGCTGGTGCCTGTCGAGGCCTTCGAGTTTCATGCTGGTTGGCGTCAAGCCGAAGAAGCGCACGCTGCCATTTACCGAGCCCAGCACTGCATCCATTCGCGCATCGCCAAACATGCGACGGAAATTGACCACGTAATCGTCCAGTTCCAGTTCATCATCCTGCATTACCTCCAGCACCACGTTCAAGGCTTGATAAAACAATCCTCGCTCGACCGTGTTGTCGTTGTATTGCAGGAAGGCGCCTACCAGTTCATGCACTTCCTCAAATTGCTGCAAGGCCAGACGGATCAGCAACTTCAGCTCCAGAACGGTCAATTGTCCCCAGACTGTATTCTCGTCAAATTCGATGCCGATCAACGTGGCGACGTCGCCGTACTCATCCAGTTCGTTATTCTCCAAACGCTCGAGCAGCGCCTCCAGAGCGGCATCGTCCAGTCGATGCAGGTTCAGGATATCGGCGCGGAACAAGAGCGCCTTGTTGGTGTTATCCCAGATCAAATCTTCCACCGGATAGACTTCCGAATAACCGGGCGCCAGAATCCGGCAGGCAACGGCGCCCAGCTGGTCATATACCGCCACGTAGACTTCCTTGCCCATGTCTTCGAGAATGCCGAACAGGGTTGCGGCTTCCTGTGCGTTCGAGCTCATTTTGTCTTTCCCGGCCCTCCCGGAAAAATCCCATTCCACAAATTCGTAATCTGCCTTGGCGCTGAAAAAGCGCCACGACACAATTCCGCTGGAATCGATGAAATGTTCGACAAAATTGTTTGGTTCGGTCACTGCTTCGCTTGCAAAGGTCGGCTGCGGTAAATCGTTCAGGCCTTCAAAGCTGCGACCTTGCAGCAATTCCGTCAGGCTGCGCTCCAGCGCAACTTCCAGGCTGGGGTGCGCGCCGAACGACGCAAACACGCCGCCGGTGCGCGGGTTCATCAAGGTGACGCACATCACCGGATACGTGCCGCCCAGCGACGCATCCTTCACCAGGACCGGAAAACCCTGTTCTTCCAGCCCTTTGATCCCGGCCAGAATGCCGGGATATTTCGCGAGGACTTCCTGCGGTACATCGGGCAAGGCAATTTCGCCTTCCAGAATTTCGCGCTTGACCGCCCGTTCGAAAATCTCCGACAGGCATTGCACTTGCGCTTCAGCCAGCGTGTTCCCGGCGCTCATGCCATTGCTGACGAAAAGGTTTTCGATCAGGTTGGACGGGAAATACACAACTTCGCCGTCTGACTGTCGCACATACGGCAACGAACAGATACCGCGTGTCGCATTGCCGGAGTTGGTGTCGACCAGGTGCGCGCCGCGCAGTTCGCCATCGGGGTTGTAGATTTTCAGGCAGTACTCGTCGAGAATTTCCTTCGGTAATGCATCCTTGCGGCCGGATTTGAACCAGCGTTCATTCGGGTAATGCACGAATTCTGCATTGGCGATGTCTTCGCCCCAGAACGATCCGGCATAGAAATGATTGTTGCTCAGCCGCTCGATGTATTCGCCGAGCGCGGACGCCAGTGCGCTTTCCTTGGTCGATCCCTTGCCATTGGTAAAACACATCGGCGAATGTGCGTCGCGAATATGCAGCGACCACACATTCGGAATGATATTGCGCCAGGACGCGATTTCGATCTTGATGCCCAGGTTTGCCAGCAGTCCGGACATATTGGCGATGGTTTGTTCCAGCGGCAGGTCTTTGCCGAGAATATGGGTGCTGGCGTCGGCAGCGGGCTTCAGCGTCAGCAACGATTGCGCATCGGCGTCCAGATTCTCGACTTCCTCGATGATGAATTCGGGACCTTCCTGCACCACTTTTTTCACAGTGCAGCGATCGATGGAACGCAGGATGCCGCGGCGATCGACTTCCGAAATATCCGCCGGCAACTCGACCTGAATCTTGAAAATCTGCTGATAGCGGTTATCCGGATCGACAATATTGTTCTGCGACAGCCGGATATTTTCCGTCGAAATGTTGCGCGTATTGCAGTACAGCTTGACGAAGTAAGCCGCACACAAGGCCGATGAAGCCAGGAAGTAATCGAACGGGCCAGGCGCCGAGCCATCGCCCTTATAGCGGATAGGCTGGTCGGCAATGACCGTGAAATCGTCGAACTTGGCTTCGAGACGAAGCTTGTCGAGAAAGTTGACCTTGATTTCCATGGGGATTCCAGATGATGCGCAAAATGACGTGGCCGCTATTATCCGTCGTCGCGCTGGCGCTGTGTGATTCATCGACGCTTTTCACAAAAACTCGAGCTTGGGAAAAATTGTCAGGCAGCCACCATTGTCAACGCCGGCTGGATCGGTAAGTGGGGGAACCAAAAATGATAAAGCCCCGTTGAAACAGGGCTTTATGGCGTTCGATTTTTTACGTGGCGGCAGGTTTGAAAATCTTTTCACGCACCACTGTATTTTTTATTCTTCCATCCCGTTCAGGGATTCAATATCGGCCTTGGCCATTCGCAGCATCAGCTCCGCCTTCGCCTCATGCGGCGAAATGCCAAGTGCGGCGGCGTCCGGTGCGGATTTCTTCATCTGACCGTCACGTTCGATAAAGTATTCACCTTCGTCGTAGCTGATGGTGTAAGTGAGGCGCTGGCCTGATGTCCGGACGTATTGGGTTGAAGGCATGGATGGTTTCCTCTCTGGTTTTGTGTAGTCAATGATTGACCTTGGGCGTTGCCACTAGTTCTTGCGCCGTGACAATCTTCTTCGCGTGGCACATATTTTCGCGACCTGCGCGTCATTCAACGCGCGACGAAGTGCGAACCCTGCGCGCAGTTTTCAAGTGTTAAACGAAGCCTTCAGACGATCTTCGCCTTCGATCCATAGTTGTTCGCGTAAATCCAGGTGAACTCCGCTCCCAGCAGGAATATTTGTGCCGAGTAGTAAATCCACGCCAGCAATAACGCAAACGATCCTGCCGCACCGAAACCCGTGCTCATGCCGGTGGTGCCGAGGTAAAGGCCGATCAGATACTTGCCGATGATGAACAGTATCGTGGTGGCGACGGCACCTATCCAGACGTCATGCCACGACAGGCGCACGCGCGGCATGAATTTGTAAATCATGGAAAAGAGACCGGCGAAGACGAAAAAGGAAATGACCAGGTTGAGAATTTGCAGAACGATCTCCCATCCCTCGAACCAGCCACCCCACCACTTTCCGAGCGCTGCGAGTCCGGAGCTGACGACCAGCGACACCATCAGCATGAATCCGAGGCCGAGAATCAGGCCGAAAGACAGCAAGCGGGTGCGAATCAGGTTCCAGAGGCCACCCTCCTTGACGGCAACCGGCATACGCCAGATGCGGTCGAGCGCGCTTTGCAGTTCTGCGAAGACGGCAGTGGAACCGATGATGAGCGTGACAATACTGAGTCCGGTTGCGATGAGACCTTCCGTCGGCTTGCTGGCGGATTGCAGCAAACCCTGAATGGCGACAGCACCTTCTTCGCCGATGACACTGCGCAACTGGGTAACGATCTCGCCTTGCGCCGCGTCCTGCCCGAAGATCGCGCCCGCCACAGCAATGGCGATGACGAGCATCGGCGCAATGGAAAAGATCGTGTAATAGGCGATCGCCGCTCCCATGCTCGGTGCAAAATCGTCCATCCACGCACTGATCGCGGCCTTGGTGAGTCGCCATGCCTGTTGCAAGCGGCTGCCATGTGCGATGCGCGCGACCTGCGGCGCTGCATCCTTTTGATATTGCTCCGGCAATTCGACAGCGCTTCTGTTACTACCGGTGCTGTCGCTTTCTCGACCGCGCGCGTCGGTTACGGACTGCGTTTTGGACGGCTTGTCCGATGCGAGGACAACCGGCAACAGCACTTTCAGCAACAGAATGATCTGATGCGGAAAACTGATGCGGTCCCTGTCGACCTGTTTTTTATGCAGCTGCGGCGTTTCAGGTTTGCGTAATGTGGCCGGTTTTTTCCTGAGAGTGCGCTTGATGGCATAGCCAACGCCTGCAACACATGCGATGCCAATGCCGAGCTCCTTCAGCGAGACACTGTTTGCTTCATGTTGCTTGGTTTCGCGACCGGGGTCGCCCGTTGACGATATCTTTGCCTGACCAGTCAACGGCACAGGCGGGTTGCTCATGGTGTTCCCTCATCTATTGAGCCGGTTCCCGATAGTTAAGCAACCGGAGCCGATTTATTCAGTGCGCAAGATCACATATGGATGCGGCTACGCACGCAACTGCACACGAATACACAGAGCCGGGTTTTTGTGGAGGGTTGTAAATCGAAAGAATGATCCTGTGCGCTAACGCACATGTTTGCCGTCCGCGATATGGTATTTCTTCTTCACTCGCGTATTCGATAACGTATCCATGCCTTTGAAAGAAACATCCTTTCTTAAAAAACTGGGCCCCGGCTTGATCACCGGCGCCGCGGATGACGATCCCAGCGGGATTGCCACGTATTCCCAGGCCGGAGCGCAGTTCGGCTACGGCATGATGTGGACGCTATTCCTCAGCTATCCATTGATGTACGGCGTGCAGGCAACCAGTGCGCAGATCGGTCGGGTGACCGGTCACGGCTTGGCGACCAATATTGGCCGGCACTATCCGAGATGGTTGCTTTACCTGATCGTCAGCTCCTTGCTGGTCGCCAACATCATCAATATTGCAGCGGACGTCGCAGCAATGGGCGAGGCATTGAATATTCTTGTCGGAGGTCCCGCTCTTCTCTATGCACTCGGCTTCGGCGTGCTTTCCCTGTTGCTGCAGATGTTCATTCCTTATAACCGCTATGTCCGCGTGCTGAAGTGGCTGACTCTCGCACTGTTTGCCTACGTGGGCACGGTCTTTGTCGTTCACGTTCCCTGGTTCGACGTAGCAAGGGAAATCGTCCTGCCCGCATTTTCCTTACGTCCTGAATACATCACGACTATCGTTGCAGTTTTCGGAACCACCATCAGCCCTTATCTGTTTTTCTGGCAGGCTTCGCAGGAAGTCGAGGAACTGATTGCCGACGACAATGAAAGACCGCTCCTGCATTCCGCCGAACATGCGGAAGAAAATCTGAAACGCATCAATGTGGATACGCTGGTCGGCATGGGATTCTCGAATGCCGTGGCGTTTTTCATCATGCTTACCGCGGCGGTGACGCTGCATGTTCATGGCGGCAAGGAAATCCAGTCCGCGGTCGAAGCCGCGTCTGCCTTGCGGCCGGTAGCGGGAGAGTTCGCCTTCTTCCTGTTTGCGATGGGAATTATCGGCACCGGCCTGCTCTCTGTTCCCGTCCTTGCAGGATCCGCGGCGTATGCAATGGCCGGCACCTTCCACTGGAAAAACAGCCTGGAACGCCAACCTGCCAACGCCAAACAGTTCTACGCAATCATCGCCATCGCCACGCTGCTGGGCAGCGCCCTGTGCTTCATGCCCATCGATCCTTTTAAAGCCCTGTACTGGGCCGCCGTGATCAACGGCGTGATCGCCGTCCCCATTATCGTTCTGATGATGGCGATGGCGAGCAATCCCAAGGTGATGGGCGATTTTGTAATCAACAGGAAAACCAGACTGATGGGGTGGGCCTGCGCGGCAGTGATGGCGGTCTCGGTGATTGCGATGATTGTGTTTTCGTTTGTTTAAACGATCATCTGAAACGATTCAGGTTGACGGACGGCAAGTTGTCCCTTTCCAGCTATCACCTCCTGTCGCCCTACAAGATGTGGCGCACTTTTCTGATATCGCCAGCCATCCCAAAAGTTTATCTTGGTTGCATGACTCACACTCATCCGTGGCATGGACACCGAAATCAGCAACGTAGAAAATCCGTTCAATAGCGACACCGCAATCGAAAGCAGCAATTACGCCGGCGTTGTCGATAAAAAACTGGTTGCCGGCGAAGAGCTGAATGAAAAGCCGCCGGCGCTGCTCGATTTCGTCCACGATTCGTTTCGCTCCCTGGTTCTGAACCCGCAGTTCTCTTGTGTCGGTGCCAAGTCCGCGATCAAGCAAGGTGGATATCGGATTGGACATTACGACGAACTGAGTGGCGAGGAATCGACCGCGGGGCTGGCGCACGATCTGTTTCACTTCCTGCAGGAACAACCCGATCTGGAAGGCGAGTTCTCCACCTTCGTTGCGACATTCTCCAATCCGGTCATTCATTCCGAAGAACAGTTCGAAGCGCTGTTGTGGCAGCAGCTACAGCAATTGCACGAAGTGGATGCGCCATTGCATGCATGGGATCCGCAAGTCAGCGACGATCCCGAAAATCCTCATTTCGCATTCAGTTTTGCCACGCACAGCTTCTTCGTCGTCGGACTGCATCCGGCCGCGTCGCGATACACCAGGCGTTTTGCGTGGCCGACGCTGGTCTTCAATCTGCACGCCCAGTTCGAATATCTGCGCGAAGAAGGACGTTTCGATCGCATGCAGGAAGTAATTCGCAAACGCGAACAGGAACTGCAGGGGTCGATCAACAAGAATCTCAGCGAGTTCGGCACGATGTCGGACGCGCGCCAGTATGCGGGCAGGCAAGTCGGACAAGAATGGCACTGTCCGTTTTCCACCAAAGAGAAATGACACCACCTGCATGGAACATCGTCACATCGCGCGACAAAGCGGCACTGCCTTCAAACTGAAACGCGGACAACGGCTGCGTGTTATCGATCCTCTGGGAGAACAGGTATCGGATCTGATCGCCTTTGCCGAACATGACCTGGAAGAATGGCTGTCCTCGGGACGCACCATCGATTACGCCAACACGATCTATGTGACGGCAGGCCATACGCTTTATTCCAATCGCAGCAATCCGATGTTTACCATTCTTGAGGATCAGGTCGGCCGCCACGATTTTCTGCTGACACCATGCAGCCCGGAAACCTTCAAGATCATTTACAACAATCATGCCCATCATCCAAGCTGCTTCGCCAATCTGGCGCAGCAGCTTGCGCCTTTCGGTATCCCGCCGGACCGCATTCCGACCACGTTTAATATTTTCATGAACGTGAAAGTGGCAGCCGATGGCGAACTGACAATCGATCCGCCCTTGTCGCAAGCGGGACAATATATCGAGCTTCGCGCGGAAATGGATTTGATCGTCGGTGTTACCGCCTGCTCCGCAGAGATGTCGAACAATTATTCGTTCAAACCGATCGATATCGAAATCCGCGACTGAAACAGGAACAATTCACTGATATCGTTTATCCGCCTTCTTGCCGCCGCAGGATCGTGGCGTCAAAATTTCGGCATGCATGGTTTTTCGGCAAGAATAAATAGATTGCTTGTTCCCCCAAATGAGCGCATGATCTGTTCGCGGTGAGTTCACTCGCCTGGGTTTTGCACTTTCCACTATAGGACTGGCGAACCCCTCATATCAAGCCTGCTACCTTCTGGTCGCAGGCTTTTTTGTTTATGGGCTGACCGCAGTCCGGTTTTGAATTCGAAGTTCTGGTTGCAGCCACCTCATATTTCAATAATAATTGAAATATTGAATTAAAG
>NZ_DATMTD010000078.1:0-6384 GCF_035565035.1 Oxalicibacterium sp.
CCGCCGCCTTCCGGCGTGACCCATACGATATTCTGGGTCGGATCCTTGATGTCACAGGTTTTGCAATGCACGCAGTTCTGCGCATTGATTTGCAGGCGATCCTGTCCCGCTTCATCCTTCACGAACTCATAGACCGCAGCCGGGCAATAGCGTGCTTCCGGACCGGCATATTCGGCCAGATTCACCCGCACCGGCACAGCGGGATCCTTGAGCGTCAGATGAATTGGCTGATTTTCCGCATGATTGGTATTCGAGATGAAAACCGATGACAAACGATCGAACGTCAATTTGTTATCCGGCTTGGGATAGACAATCGGTTCGCATTCCGATGCGGGACGCAGGCAGGTGTGATCCGCACGCGTGTTACGCAACGTCCACGGCGCCTTGCCGCGGAAGAGAATCTGATCGATGCCGAACATCAGTGTGCCGACATACAAGCCTTTGCTCATCCATGGCTTGAAGTTACGTGCAACGTGCAATTCTTCGTGCAGCCACGATTGCTCGAAGGCCGAAGGATAATCGACCAGTTCGTCCTGCCGGCGTCCGTCGCCGAGCGCAGCAAAGGCAGCATCGGCCGCCATCATTCCGCTCTTGATTGCGGCATGACTGCCCTTGATGCGACTGGCATTGAGGAAGCCGGCATCGCAGCCGATCAGTGCGCCACCAGGGAAAACCAGTTTCGGCAACGATTGCAGGCCACCTGCCGTAATGGCGCGCGCACCGTACGAGATGCGCTTGCCGCCTTTGAAGAAACGACTGATTGCCGGATGCGTCTTGTAACGCTGGAATTCCTCGAAGGGCGACAAATAAGGATTCGCATAGCCGAGACCGACGACATAGCCGACAGCGACTTGATTGTTTTCCAGATGATAGAGAAACGAACCGCCGTAGGTGTCGTTTTGCAATGGCCATCCTGCAGTGTGGATCACCAGGCCGGGCTGATGCAGCGCCGGATCGATTTCCCACAGTTCCTTGATGCCGAGGGCATAGGTTTGCGGTGCCTTGTCTTTGGCGAGGTCAAATTTCTCCAGTAACTGACGGCCAAGATGACCGCGCGCGCCTTCGGAAAAGAAGGTGTATTTCGCGTGCAATTCCATGCCGAGCTGGAAAGCATCGGTGGGCTGACCGTCACGGCCAACACCCATGTTGCCGGTTGCAACGCCTTTGACCGAACCGTCATCGTTGTAGAGGATTTCTGCCGCAGGAAATCCGGGGAAAACTTCCACACCAAGTGCTTCCGCCTGCTGACCGAGCCAGCGCACGACATTGGCGAGCGAGACAACGTAGTTACCGTGATTTTGCAGACAGCCCGGCAGCATGAAATTGGGGGTCCTGAACGCCTTGTCTTTGCTGAGGAACAGAAAACGATCTTCACTGACAGGCGTATGCAGCGGTGCGCCAAGTTCTTTCCAGTTCGGAATCAATTCCGTCAATGCCTGCGGATCCATCACGGCACCGGACAGGATGTGTGCACCGAGTTCTCCGCCTTTTTCGAGAATGCAGACGGAAACTTCCTGTTCCTTTTGTGCGGCAAGCTGCTTGAGCCGAATGGCTGCAGCCAGACCGGCCGGGCCGCCACCGACGATGACGACGTCGTAATCCATCGTGTCACGCGGTCCGTATTGCGCCAGCAGGCTGTTATCTGGGGTAATGGTCATGGAGCTGAATCGTCGCTGTTATTTTCGGGCAAGGTCGGAATTGTCCGATGTTTTTGCCCCTCGGTACATATTTGTGGGGAGCGGAATGCGCGGAGTAAATGTTTCCTCGCTGCGCTTTCGTGTAATCATAACGCTTCCAGCATCGGTTTTGCCCGATGCACATCGATATTGGGAGTGTTTGTGGGCATAGAAGTCAATTTCGAAGGCAAGGTTGCGCTGGTGACCGGAGCGTCCAGCGGACTCGGCGCACGGTTTGCAAAGATTCTGGCGATGGCCGGTGCGCAGGTTGTGCTGGCGTCGCGCCGCATCGATCACCTGAAGGAATTGCGCGCGGAGATCGAGGCCGAAGGCGGCGCAGCGCATGTCGTGGCACTGGATGTGACCGATTACGCCAGCATCAAATCGGCAGTGGCACATGCGGAAACGGAAGCAGGCGCGATCGACATTCTGGTCAACAATGCAGGTGTATCGACGAGCGAACGTCTTGTCGATGTGACGCCGGAAGACTATGCCTACGTGATGGATACCAATCAACGCGGCGCTTTCTTCGTGGCCCAGGAAGTCGCAAAGCGGATGATCGCCCGTCACAAGGGAGACCCGCGCAAGCAGCATCGCATCATCAATATCGCCTCCGCAGCCGGCCAGCGCGTCGTGCCGGAACTGGGTCTGTACAGCATGAGCAAGGCTGCGGTGATTCACATGACCAAGTCGATGGCGGTGGAGTGGGGGCGCTTTGGCATCAACGTCAACGCGATCTGCCCCGGCTACATCGGCACGGAGATGAACGCAGAATATTTCAACAGCGAACAAGGTCGTCAACTGACGAGCATGTTGCCGCGCAAGCGCATTGGCAAACCGGAGGATCTGGACGGCTTGCTGCTCTTGCTGGCAGCGGAAGAATCGCATTTCATCAATGGCGCAATCATGAATGCCGATGACGGCATCAGTGCGCACTGATTTTGTAACGCCGGCATCATCGGAATAAATCATGGCGCAAGCTCGTATTGAATCGGTTCAATGTCTGTCGCCTGCAGGATTGCATCGGATGGCATACAAGGAGTGGGGCGATCCGGGGAATCCGGTGACGCTGGTTTGCGTGCACGGACTGACGCGCGTCTCCGATGATTTCGATGCGTTGGCCGAAGCGCTTTGCAATGATTACCGCGTGATTTGTCCTGATGTCGTCGGCCGTGGCCGATCGGATCATCTGCGCGATCCCTTGCATTATCAGGTGTTGCAATATGTGGCGGACATGGTCACGCTGATTGCAAGGCTGAATGTCGAAAACGTCCATTGGGTCGGCACATCGATGGGCGGCCTGATCGGCATGGCGTTGGCATCGTTGCCGGCGACACCGGTTCATCGGCTGGTACTCAATGATATTGGCCCTGCACTGAACGCACCAGCGCTGGCGCGCATTGGAGAATATGTCGGCGATGCAGTGAAATTCGCAACGCTGGAGCAGGGGACGGAATACGTGCGACAGATTTCGCTGTCTTTCGGCCAGCATAGCGACATGCAATGGCGCAAACTGGCCGCCGATGTTTTGCGTCAGGATGCCGATGGCAACTGGACTTTTCGTTATGACCCGGCGTTGAGCGTTACCTTGCGTGCGATGACACCGCAAAACGTACAGCAGGCAGAAACCATGCTGTGGGCAGCATACGATGCAATCAACTGTCCAACGCTGCTGATACGTGGTGAGGAATCGGATCTGCTGTCCCGCGAGTCCGCACAGGCCATGACACAACGAGGGCCGAAGGCTCGTGTTGTTGAAATCCCCGGCGTCGGTCACGCACCCACGCTTGTTGATGCTGCGCAGATCGACGTGGTGAAAAATTTCCTCCTTGCGTGATGCACGCTTGTACCCATATTGACGACCATGAACATCACACGCTTGCACATCGGCGACACACTTTCCGAAGTTGCCATTCATAACGACACCGTCTATCTGGCAGGGCAGATTGCCGAAGACACGACTCAGGACATTCACGGGCAGACGCGCGAAGTGCTGGGACACATTGACCGACTGCTTGCCGAGGCGGGCAGCGACAAAACGCGTATTCTTTTTTGTCAGGTATTCATCGCTGACGTTCGGAATTTCGATGGCATGAACGCTGCATGGAATGCGTGGGTACCGGAAGGACACACGCCGCCGCGCGCAACTGTCGGCACGGCATTCCCCGATCCGAAGCGACTGGTCGAAATCATCGTTACCGCAGCAACCAATCCATCCGGGCTTTAAATGGTTTCTCTGGCGACAACACTCAGTGACACAGGCGAACTGCTGCGCTCGGGACTGAGCGAGCAGGATGCTGCACGCGTAATGGATGCGCTGGCGTTCGTTGAGCCGATCTACAGCGGCAAAACCGTTTCAGCCGGACAGGACGCTTTCGAAAGCGGGCAGGACGTCTATGCGTTCGCGAAAAGCGTGGCCAGCGTGCTGGCCCAGCTGGAAACGGATGCAGATACCCGTATTGCTGCACTGCTGTTTGAACTCGCTGCGATTGATCCGGCAGCGGCGGAAAAAATAGAAGAGCGTTTTGGCAAAGAGGTCGCCGATCTGGTCGCAGGCGTCAGGCAGCTGATGCGTCTGCACGAAATGACGTTCGTCCAGCACGAGGCGCTACGCGGCAAGAATGCCGCACAGGAAGCGGCCGCGCAGCTTGAAGTGCTGCGCAAAATGTTGCTGGCAATGGCAAGCGACATGCGCGCCGTACTGGTGCGGCTCGGGACGCGTGTGACCACCTTGCGTTATTTCGCTGACCAAAAACGGCAAGACGAACGCGCAAAACAATACGCGCGTGAAACCTTCGACTTGTACACGCCGCTCGCCAATCGTCTGGGAATTTGGCAACTGAAATGGGAACTGGAAGATTTGTCCTTCCGTTTTCTTGAACCGGAAGCCTACAAGCGCATTGCATCGATGCTGGAAGAAAAACGTGTCGAACGTGAGGCATTTGTCGAGAATTCGATCAAGCGTCTGCAATCGGAAATGGCGGCTGCCGGCATCAAGGCAGAGGTGTTTGGACGACCCAAGCATATCTTCAGCATCTGGAACAAATTGCGCGGCAAGGCCATCGATTTTTCGGATCTGTACGACGTGCGCGCATTTCGCGTCATCGTCGAAGATGTGAAAACCTGCTATGCGGTGCTTGGCATCGTCCACAACATCTGGACGCCGATGCCCGCGGAATTCGACGACTACATTTCACGGCCCAAGGTAAACGGCTATCAGTCGCTGCACACGGTTGTGACCGCCGAAGATGGTCGACCGCTTGAAGTGCAGGTGCGTACTTACGACATGCACGATTTTGCCGAGTACGGTGTGGCCGCGCACTGGCGTTATAAGGAAGTGGGTAACTCTCATTTTTCTGCGCAAAAATACGACGAAAAAATTGCGTGGCTGCGGCAGCTGCTGGCGTGGAAAAGCGAGGTCGTCGATACCGTTGTTGGCCAGGAGGATGTGCACCGCGACTGGGTGGAAAAACTCAAGTCGGCCACGCTGGACGATCGAATCTATGTGCTGACGCCGCAAGCGCGTGTGATCGAATTGCCGAACGGCGCAACGCCGATCGACTTCGCCTATCACCTGCACAGTGATGTCGGACATCGCTGCCGTGGCGCGCGTGTCGATGGCGCGTTGGTGCCATTGAACACCGTGCTGAAAAACGGACAGACGGTCGAAATCATCACGGCACGCGGCGCCAGCACGGTGACAGGGACAGTCGGGCCGTCGCGCGATTGGTTGTCGCCGGGATATGCCGTCAGTTCTCGAACGCGCGCCAAGGTACGGGCATGGTTCAACGCGATCGATCAGCAGGAAACACTGACCAACGGCCGCGGACTCGTCGAAAAAACGTTGCAGCGCGAGGGCAAGACGGCAGTCAATCTGGAAGAGCTGGCGCACAAACTTGGCTTTGCCAAACTGGACGATCTGTTTCTCGCTGTCGGCAAGGACGAGTTCAGTCTGCGCACGATTGAACATGCATTGCACGGCGATGATGCCGACGCGGCAAAGCTGGCGGAAGAAGACGCAGTCATTCCGCGCAAGAGTCGCGCATCCAGTGTTGCGCAGGGTGCCAAGTCCGGCGTGCTGGTGGTGGGCACGGACGGCTTGATGACGCAGCTTGCGCGGTGCTGCAAGCCGGCACCGCCCGATCCGATTGTCGGTTTCGTTACGCGTGGCAAGGGTGTTTCCATTCATCGCGTCGGCTGCAAGAATTTCATCGAGATGCGCAGCCGAGCGCCGGAACGCGTGATCCAGACCGCATGGGGGCAAGCCGAGTCGTCTGCGACTGTTTATCCGGTCGACATCTTTGTTCTTGCGAGTGATCGCCAGGGATTGCTGCGCGATATTTCCGATATCTTCCTGCGCGAAAAGATCAATGTCATCGGCGTCAGTACGCAAAGTTCGAAAGGCCAGGCGCGCATGGCGTTTACGGCGGAAATAGGATCCACCGCGCAGTTGCTAAAGGCGCTGAATGTGATTCGCGACGTCAATGGCGTACTGGAAGCGAAGCGCCACTAGAGAGTGATATCGGCAATGAAAATCCGGAGAGATTTTGCCAAACATGGATGTTGACGAATATTTCAAACAACCCACTAGGCAAGCCTGGAGTTTATGGCTATAATTTCGCTTCTTTAGGCGCGTAGCTCAGCTGGTTAGAGCACTACCTTGACATGGTAGGGGTCGTTGGTTCGAGTCCAATCGTGCCTACCAACG
>NZ_DATMTD010000079.1:0-18752 GCF_035565035.1 Oxalicibacterium sp.
TTCGGGCATTGCAATTTATCTATTTGTTTGCAAACGCAACCAAATCTCTTCAATTCTTACTCTGCTTTTAAATTATTCAACTCAGCTCACACTTACCGAATTAAAAGAAAAACTTGATGCGTTGAATAATCTGAAGACCGCTGATGCGGAACAGCATGAAGAGATAATAAATGTTATGAATGACATACTCGGGCAGATAAATGGAAATAAAAGTCTTCAACCTCATTTTTCTGAAATTGTTGAAAAAATTTCTAAGGCATTAAAGAAGAAGTTAACGGAGCCGGTTAAAAGACTATTGGTAAGCGAATTAAGAGAGACGATCAAACATGCAAACATCGCCAGTATGGATCAGATTGTGGGGAAAAAATGAGTAGGATTGTTACGGCAGTGAACGCGATGTTAATAAACGCGAATAAAATTGACCCGGTATTTGAGCAACAGGAAGAATTCTTTTTTCAATACGATAAAAAGCATAAGTGGTCAATTTGCGAGGTAAATTCTGACGTAGTTCTGTCTTTGTACGCAAAAAACGATGGATCTTTAGAAGACGTTATGCGCTCTCGCTTATTTGGTTCCGTTCCGAATACGGTTTCATATTCAGCTAATGATCAAGCAACTAAGGAAGCTTGGGAATCATTCCAAGAACTTTTAAATTTTGTAAAAGAAAAAGCTTTAGGCGTAACTGAAGTGCTAGACGACATCATCGCCGATCTTGATGACGACATTCCGTTTTAGATCTGATCCGTTGGATAGAAGGTGGGCGCGTAAAGGATTTGCAAATACCTAGAACAAATACGCTATGACTTCTAATTCAAATCAAAGCGAATGACGTCGTCACTATAAATATTACGTTTCAATTTTCCATCCATCCAAAGCTTGTGCAAATGCGCCAGCGCTTCTCCCATGGCAAACGACAACTGATGCGCATCCAGCGGCCGCTTGAACATGATCGGCAGAATATCGGTCGCTGATTGCGGCGTCACGCAGGCTTCTAGCACTTCCTTCAATCGCGCTTCGTGGTGATCGAACAGTTGCTGAATGCGCGTATGCAGACCACGGAACGGTTTGCCGTGTGACGGCATCACCAGCGTATCGGCTGGCAAGTCCTTGTACTTGAATAACGAATCGAGAAACTGTTGCACCGGATTCGATTCCGGTTCGATGGCGAAGACGGACACGTTGGTCGAAATGCGCGGCAGCACCATGTCGCCGGAGATCAGCACGTTCAGTTCGTCGCAGTACAACGCCGCATGTTCCGGCGAATGGCCGAAGCCGGTGATGATGCGCCAGTTGCGTTTGCCGATGCGGACGTTCTGTTCGTCGTGCAGTCGCACGTACGATTGCGGCACGTTCGGCACCAGCGTCGGGTAATAGCTGCGGCGGCCTTCGAGTTCCTTCAGCATCTGCGGATCGGCGAGGCCGTGCAGTTTGAAGAAGGGGAACATCGAAGTGCCGTCCGAACCCGGCAGCGCGGCGGACATCATGCGGGCGAATCCGTATTCGCCGGTCGTCATCCACAGCGGCACGTTCCAGCGCTGGCAGATCCAGTCGGCGAGCCCGACGTGGTCGGGATGGCAGTGCGTGCAGACGACACGGACGATTGGCAGCGCGTTCAGTTGCGTGGCGAAAATCTGTTCCCAGGCGGCGCGCGTGGCGTCGTTGGCGATGCCGCAGTCGATGACGGTCCAGCCGCGCTGTATTCCTTTGTCGGTTTCGATCTCGTCTTCCAGCAGCCACAGGTTGATGTGGTTGAGTGCGAACGGCAGTCCCATGCGCAGCCATTTGATGCCGGGCGCGACGTCGAACAGGGTGCCGGCGTCCGGGATGGCGTCACCGAACGGGTAATCGAGTTGGGATTCAAGCAGGTTCATGGTGGTCTCGCATCGGCGTGGGGCTTGCATGTCCGTCGCGCGATACAATAGCCGCCGGAACAAGCTGCCATTTTAAACGTTCGCCTGCCGTGTCATTGCAGGGGCCGCGCGGCCGCAAAAGAAAGCAGGAAGATGACGAAAAACCGGACGACGGCAACAGCCTGCCCATGCGGCGGTGGCGATTACGCAAAGTGCTGCCAGCCGTTTCACGATGGCGTTGTCGCGCCGACTGCCGAGGCGTTGATGCGTTCACGTTACAGCGCGTATGTGCTGGGCCTGATGGATTACGTGAGCGCTACCTGGCACAGCAGCACGCGGCCTTCGGCCAACGAGCTGACGCACGATGCATCGATCAAGTGGCTGGGTCTCGATGTGAAGAAGCATGTGGCGAATGGTGATGAGGCAACCGTCGAATTCGTTGCCCGTTCGAAGAGCGCGGGACGCGCGCACCGACTGCACGAAATCAGCCGCTTCGTGCGCGAAGACGGCCGCCGTGGCGACGGCCGCTGGTTCTACGTCGACGGCGTTTTCCCCGAATAGCAGAGTGTGCGCAGCAGGCGCACAACGGCACAACAAGGTTGAAGGCATTGGACGCAACAAAACATTCCCCGAGCGGACAGGACGATCTGGTCGCGCGCAGTCTGCGCAGCGTCTGGCATCCGTGCACGCAAATGCAGCATCATGAAACGGTGCCGCTGATTCCGGTGACGCACGGCAAGGGCGCGTGGCTTTACGACACCGATGGCAAACGCTATCTGGATGCGATCAGTTCGTGGTGGGTCAACATGTTCGGCCACGCCAATCCGCGCATCAATGCCGCATTGAAGGATCAGCTCGACAAGCTGGAGCACGCGATGCTGGCCGGCTTTACGCACGAGCCGGTGGTGCAATTGTCGGAACAACTTGCGGCGCGCACTAATCATCAACTCGGCCACTGCTTCTATGCATCCGACGGCGCATCGGCGGTCGAGATCGCGTTGAAGATGAGTTTTCATGCGTGGCGCAATCACGGCAAGAGCGACAAGCAGGAATTCGTTTGCCTCAAAGGCAGCTACCACGGCGAAACCGTCGGCGCGCTGGCGGTGACGGATGTGTCGCTGTTCCGCGAAGCGTACGGTCCGATGCTGCAACGTGCGCATGTGATCGCCAGTCCCGATGCGCGTCTGGCGCAGGATGGCGAAAGCACCGCCGATGTCGCCCGTCGTGCCGCGGCAGAATTCGAATCCTTGTTGCAGCAGCGCGCAGGAAAAATCGCCGCCATCATCGTCGAGCCGCTGGTGCAATGTGCGACCGGCATGGCAATGTACGATCCGGTTTATCTGAAGGAAGTGCGTGCGCTGTGCGACCGTTATCAGGTGCACATGATCGCCGATGAAATCGCGGTCGGTTGCGGTCGCACCGGTACTTTTTTTGCGTGCGAACAGGCGGCGATCTGGCCGGACTTTCTGTGTCTGTCGAAAGGCATCAGCGGCGGTTATCTGCCGTTGTCGCTGGTGATGACGCGCGACGATATCTATCAGGCGTTCTACGATGCCGACGTCACGCGCGGCTTTCTGCATTCGCATTCATATACCGGTAATCCGCTCGCCTGCCGTGCCGCACTGGCGACGCTGGCGATTTTCGATGAAGACAATGTGATCGAGGCAAATCGCGTGCGTGCTGCACGCATGAGCGCTGCGCTGGCGCCGCTTGCTGCGCATCCGCAGGTCGCGCACTTCCGTCAGCGCGGCATGATCTGGGCGTTCGATGCGGTGATCGACGATGCCGAAGCGGCAGCGACTTTCTCGCGTCGGTTCTTCAGTCAGGCGCTGCAACAGGAACTGTTGCTGCGTCCGATCGGTCGCACGGTTTACCTGATGCCGCCGTACATCCTGAACGACGAGGAAATCGCCGGGCTGGCATCGCGCACGCAAACCGTTTTCGATCAGGTCATTCGCGCATGAGCAAACACGATCTGATCGCCGGACTGGAACAACGCCTGCAGCAACTCGATGCGCAGTCGCTGCGTCGTCGTCGTCGCATTGCCGAATCGGCGTGTGCACCGCGCATGCAGGTCGATGGACGCGACATGCTGGCGTTCTGCAGCAACGATTATCTGGGGCTGGCCGCGCATCCGCGCATCGTCGAGGCATTGCGCGAAGGTGCATCGCGTTACGGCGCGGGCAGCGGCGCATCGCATCTGATCAGCGGACATTCGCGCGCGCATGCGGAACTGGAAGAACGGCTCGCGCAATTCGTCGCGCCGCAGATCGACAACGCACGCGCGCTGTATTTCTGCACCGGCTACATGGCGAACCTGGCGATGCTGTCGGCGCTCGGCGGCGCGGATGCCGAACTGTTTTCCGAAAGCCTGAATCATGCTTCGCTGATCGACGGCGCGCGTCTGTCGCGTTCGCAGGTGCGGATCTATCCGCATGGCGATGTCGAACAATTATCCGCAATGCTGTCCGCCAGCAAGGCCGAAACCAAACTGGTCGTCACCGACAGCGTGTTCAGCATGGACGGCGATCTGGCACCGGTGAAGGCATTGCTCGCCTTGTGCGAACAGCATGGCGCTTGGTTGGTCGTCGATGACGCGCACGGTTTCGGCGTGCTTGGCGACCACGGTCGCGGCGTGCTCGAACATTTCAATCTGCGTTCGCCGAATCTGGTTTACATGGGCACGCTGGGCAAGGCCGCCGGTGTCGCCGGTGCCTTTGTCGCCGCACATGCGAGCGTGATTGAATGGCTGGTGCAACGCGCACGTCCCTACATTTACACGACTGCTGCACCCCCGGCGGTAGCGCATGCCTTGCTGACCAGTCTGGAAATCATCGAAGGCGAAGAGGGCGCGGTACGGCGTGCAAACCTGAACAAGCTGATTGCGCAGTTCCGCGACGAATTGCATGTGCAGCGGTGGCAGTTGTTGCCGTCGGCCACCGCGATCCAGCCGGTCGTGATCGGTGCGAATGACGAAGCGATGCGCGTCGCAACGAATCTGTACGATGCCGGTTTCTGGGTGCCGGCGATTCGTCCGCCGACCGTGCCGGCTGGTACCGCGCGGTTGCGCGTGACATTCTCTGCTGCGCACGAGGCTGCCGATGTGGCGCGTCTGGTTGCCGCGATACATACACTGCATACACTGGAAGGTTGAACATGACTGCATCTTTTCGCTGCTTCGTCACTGGAACCGATACCGAAATCGGCAAGACGCTGATTTCGTCCGCCCTGATCCATGCGCTGGTACAAACCGGCGCGCGCACCGCGGGCATGAAACCGGTCGCCGCCGGCGCGACTTCGGTCATGTCTTCTTCCGGCGAGGTCTGGCACAATGACGACGCGGATCAATTACGGCAGGAATCCAATGTCGATTTGCCAATGGAATCGACGGTGCCGTACCTGCTGCATGAACCGGCTGCGCCGCACATCGTGGCGAAGTTGGAGAACGTAACGATCGATATCGCGCATATTCGCCGTACTTACGAGCAGATCGCAGCGCAGTCGGATGCGGTCGTGGTGGAAGGCGTCGGCGGGTTTTGCGTGCCGTTGAACGATGAAGCGGATACCGCCGATTTGGCGCAACAATTGGCTTTGCCGGTCATAATGGTGGTCGGGCTGCGTTTGGGCTGTATCAATCATGCGTTGTTGACGGCGCAGGCGATCGCCGCGCGCGGTTTGACGCTGGCGGGTTGGGTCGCCAACACGGTCGATGCCGGCATGGCGTATGCCGAGGACAATGTCGATGCGCTGGTGAAACGCTTGCCGGCTCCATTGCTCGGCTGCGTACCGCGTCTTGCTGCACCGCTGCCGGCGGCCGCTGCCGGATATCTGGATTTTTCATGCTTGCCGGGTTGGCCGGGCAAGCGTGCAAGTTGAAATTTTAGTCAGGAGCTTTTTTATGTCGTCGCAACCAATCACGTTCCAGCAACCAGCCAAGGCAGTTGCTCCCATCGTCCCGACGCAATGGCCTGTTGAAGACGTGCTCGCGCTGTTCAATCTGCCGTTCAACGAACTGATCTTCCGTGCACAAACCGTGCATCGCGAAAACTTCGATCCGAACGAGGTCGAACTGGCGACGCTGCTGTCGATCAAGACCGGCGGCTGTCCGGAAGATTGCGGCTACTGCCCGCAGGCTGCACGCTACGACACCGGCGTGACCGCACAAAAAATCCTGCCGCTGGAAGAAGTGCTGACCGCTGCACGCGAAGCGAAGGCGCACGGCGCGACGCGCTTCTGCATGGGCGCGGCATGGCGCGAACCGAAAGATCGCGATCTGGAAAAAGTCGAAGAGATGGTGCGCGAAGTGAAGGCGCTCGGTCTGGAAACCTGCGCCACGCTCGGCATGCTCGGCGAAGGCCAGGCGGAAAAGCTGAAGGACGCCGGCCTCGATTACTACAACCACAATCTGGACACTGCACCGGAGTTTTACAACAACATCATCTCGACACGCGATTACCAGAATCGTCTGGACACGCTGGAACGCGTGCGCGGCGTCGGCATCAAGGTCTGCTGCGGCGGCATCGTCGGCATGGGCGAATCGCGCCTGCAGCGCGCCGGTCTGATGGCGCAGTTGTGCAACATGGATCCGTATCCGGAATCGGTGCCGGTCAACAATCTGGTGCAGGTCGAAGGCACGCCGTTGCACGGCACGGAGCCGATCGATCCGCTGGAATTCGTGCGTACCGTCGCCGTGGCGCGCATCACGATGCCGAAGGCGCGTGTGCGTCTGTCCGCAGGTCGTCGCGAAATGGGTGAAGCGATCCAGGCGTTGTGCTTCGTCGCCGGCGCCAATTCGATTTTCTACGGCGACAAGTTGCTGACGACCGGCAATCCGGAAGCGGATGCCGATCAGGCGTTGCTGGAAAAACTCGGCATGCATACACGCAACAATGCAATCGATGCACGTTGCGACGTGACGCCGTCGTAAGCAGTTCGTTCAAGTGTTCCGCGGCCGGCTGACCATGTCGCCGGCCGTTTTTCATTGAGGTTCATCATGGCAAATACGTCATTGCCAACCAAGCTGCAAAACAGCCTGCCAACGGCCGTCAAGATCATCGAAGTCGGTCCGCGTGATGGTCTGCAGAACGAACCGCAGACCATCTCTGCCGAGGTCAAGATCGCGCTGGTCGATCGCCTGTCGCAAGCGGGATTTCGCAATGTCGAGGCGGCGTCGTTCGTCTCGCCGAAATGGGTGCCGCAGATGGCGACGTCGCCCGAGGTCATGGCCGGCATTCAGCGGCGTGACGGCACACTTTATTCGGCGCTGGTTCCCAACATGAAGGGCTTCGATGCGGCGCTGGCTGCCGGTGTCGATGAAGTCGTGATCTTCGCGGCAGCGTCGGAAGCCTTTTCGCAGAAAAACATCAACTGTTCGATCGCGGAATCGATCGAACGTTTTCGCGACGTGGCGCAGGCTGCGAAGGAAAACAAGTTGCGTCTGCGCGGCGCATTGAGCTGCGCCTTCGGTTGTCCGTACCAGGGCGAAGTCAGCGGCGACAGCGTGGCCGATGTCGTGCAGCGTTTACGCGATCTGGGCTGCGACGAGATCGATATTGCCGACACCATCGGCGTGGCGACGCCCCGTCATGTACAAGCGATCATGCAACGCGCGATTGCAGAATTTCCGATCGAGCGTTTGTCCGGTCATTTTCACGACACCTACGGTCAGGCACTGGCGAATATCTATGCCAGCCTGGAAGTCGGCATCACGATCTATCATGCGTCGGTCGCGGGACTCGGCGGCTGTCCGTATGCAAAAGGCGCGACCGGCAACATTGCGACCGAAGACGTGCTGTACATGATGCGCGGCCTCGGTATCGAGACCGGCATTGACTTCGATAAAGTGGTCGACGCTGGCCAGTTCATTTCACGGCATCTTGGCCGGCCGGCTGTCAGCCGCGCCGGCAATGCCATTGCTGCAAAGCGTATTCACTAATGCACGTTCAACTGATTCCCATCGACAAACAAGGCCGGGCGCTCGACGTATCGGGCCGTCTCGACATGCACGTCAAGCAGGTGTGCAAGGCGACAGCGGAGTTGTATCGCACCACAGGTTTCGTTGCGCCGTGGATCGGTTATCTCGCGGTGCATGAACGCAAGCTGGTCGGTGCGTGCGCGTTCAAATCACCGCCGGTGAAAGGCGAGGATGTCGCAACGGTGGAGATCGGCTTTTTCACGTTTCCGAAATTCGAAAATCAGGGTATCGCCACCGAGATGGTGCGCGAACTGCTGACAATCGCCCATGCCGCGCAATCACCGAGGCAACCGCGCATCGTGGTGGTGGCACAGACGGAGCCTGAGGAAAATGCGTCGACTGCGATTCTGCGCAAGTTCAGATTCCAGTTCATCGATGAACACACCGATGTCGATGGCGAGCTGGTGTGGCGTTGGGAACTGGAAATGCCGCGTTGACGATCCGGCGGGAAAAAAGGGATGCAAAAAAGGGATGCAACGTCGCATCCCTTTTTTTCAATCAGTTATAGAGGACGTTCGGTAGCCACAAACCGATTTCAGGGAACACGTACAGCAGGACCAGCGCGATGACCTGAATGCCCATGAAAGGCAGCATGCCGAGGAAAATCTGGTTCAGCGTGACATGCGGCGGCGCCACGCCTTTCAGATAGAACGCCGACATCGCAACCGGCGGTGACAGGAACGCGGTCTGCAGATTCATCGCGACCAGCAAGCCGAAGAACAGCGGATCGACATTGAAGTGCGCCAACAGCGGAATGAAAATCGGCATGAAGATGACGATGATCTCGGTCCATTCCAGCGGCCAGCCGAGCAGGAAGATGATGATCTGCGCAAGGATCATGAACTGCAGCGGCGTCATGTCGAGCGACAGCACCCATTCATTGATGATCTCCTGTCCGCCCAGCAAGGCAAACGCCGCCGAGAAAATGCTGGAGCCGACGAACAGCCAGCACACCATCGCACTCGTCTTGGTGGCCAGATACGCGGATTCCTTCAGCATCGAGAAATTGAGCCGTCGGTACGCACCGGCCAGCAGAATGCCGCCGAATGCGCCCATGGCGGCCGCTTCGGTCGGCGTCGCCAGTCCGAACACGATGCTGCCCAGCACGGCCAGAATCATGAAGGCAAGGGGGAAGAGCGAACCCAGCAGCATCTTGAAGATTTCGAGCCGGGCAAAGGTGAAGAAGGCATAGAACGCAAGCAGCGCGGCGAAGCCGATGCCGAAGACGATCCAGTAATTCATCGGTGCCGGCGAACGCTCGGGCGACGCAGGTTCCGCCGGCGGCGATACAGGCGGCGCAACCTTGACGGCGCCCGGAGGTTCGGCCAGCCCGGAGTTGGCAGCCGGTTCGGTACTTGCGGCTTCTTCGAGCGGCGGCTCGCCGAAACTGCTTTCCGTCGGCGGTTCGGCGAGGCCACCATAGTCGACGCTGCTGTCGGTATTGCCGAATCCCATTTCAGCCAGCTCGGTCGGCTTTGCCTCCGGCGTGGTGACGACCCGATAACTGATGCCCATGATCAGCGCGAACATCAGTGCCGGCAGCAGCGCAATGCCGAGTTGCGCCAGCAATGTGCGGGTCGGCACATCGGCGTTGCGCTTGCCTTTCAACGCGCCCAACAGTCCCGGAACGGCGCGATTGCTGACCGTGGCGGCAACGATCTCTGCATGCGGAGGCAGGGCGACACGGCGTTCTTCTTCAGAAAGCGGCGGCGCAAATTTCGGTTTGAGTTTGGCCAGCAGGACGATGTAGCCGATGTAGAGCGCGGTCAGCATCAGGCCGGGGAAGAAGGCGCCCGCATAAAGCTGGACCACCGAGACACCGGCGGTCGCGCCGTACACGATCAGCAGTACGGAAGGGGGAATCAGGATGCCGAGGCAACCGCCGGCCGTGATCGACCCGGCGGACAGTTGCGTGCTGTAGCCCGCTTTCAGCATGGCCGGCAACGCCAGCAATCCCATCAGCGTGACGACGGCACCGACGATGCCGGTTGCCGTGGCAAATATCGCGCAGGTCACGACCGTGGCGACGGCCAGCGATCCCGGCACGCGTGCCATGGCAACGTGCAGGCTCTTGAACAGTTTTTCGATCAGGTTTGCGCGTTCAACCAGATAGCCCATGAAGATGAACAGCGGGACGGAAATCAGCACGTCGTTTGCCATCACCGAATAGGCGCGCTGCACCATCAGGTCCAGCGTCTGCTGCACGGCAAGATCCGGATCGCGACTGTGAAAAGCGAACCACGCAAAAATGACGCCCATCCCCATCAGCGTGAACGCGGTGGGAAAGCCGAGCATGATGGCGACCACCACCAGTGCCAGCATCAGCAGGCCGAGATGGCCGTTGGTGATGTCGGCCGGTGCCGGCATCAACACGAACAATGCGATCACGATGGCAGCGAGGATGGACAATCCGAACCAGACGCCTTTTTTCATGCTTGTCTCCCGTTCTGGCTTGCGACATCGTGGTCGTCTGCCTGCACCATTTTCTTGAGTTCATCGACGTCGACTTCTTCGACATCCTTGTCACGCGAGGGCCATGCGCCGTCACGCAGGCACACGACGCAGCGGACGATTTCCACCATGCCCTGCAACAGCAGCAGCACACCGGAAATCGGGATGATCATCTTGAACGGGTAAAGCGGCGGGCCATTGGCGGTCAATGTCGAATGCTCGTTGATCGCCAGCGATTCGGCGGCATACGTATAGCCGGCCCAGACCAGCGCGACGACACCGGGAATGAAGAACAGGAAGTAAAGGATCAGGTCGAGCGCGGCCTGCACGCGCGGTGGAAAGAAGCCGTACAGCACATCGCCGCGCACATGTCCGTTCTTGGCCAGCGTGTACGCACCCGCCATCATGAACGCGGTGCCGTACATCATGATCATCAGGTCGAATGACCACGGATTGGGATGATTGAGCACATAACGCGAGAACACTTCCCACGAAATCAGAAAGGTCATTGCAACGATCAGCCAGGAGAATGCCTGACCGACCAGACTGCTGATCCTGTCGACGAAAAGCAAAAGATGGCGCATGCGGCCTCCGATTCGATGATGAAAGACGTCGCCGCTGCGGGCAGGTGAGACGACGTCTTGTCAGGTGCGCCAGCCGATGCCGGATGGCGCGCGGTCGAATGTGCGATTGCCGGTCAGGTTTTTTTCGTGCTCTTCATGAAGTAGTGGTTGTAGGCCATGCGTCGATTGTTGTTGGTATCCATGTCCCATTTCATCGCGCGTTCGGCGAAAGCTCGCTGGGATTTTTCGACTTCCTTGAACAAGGCGTTGTCGGCACCTTTTTTCTCCACCACTTCATCCCAGACTTTCAACTGGGTTTGCAGAACGGAATCCGGCGTCTTGTAGAACTTGACACCCTGCTTGGTCTGCATCTCGCGGTAATCGGTCGAATAACGATCGATGGCTTTCCATGACATGTCGGCAGATGCGGCTTCGACGGCATTGGCGATGATGGCCTTCATTTTCGGCGGCAGCGCGTTGTACTTGGTCTTGTTGAAACTGATTTCGAACTGCTCCGAACTTTGATGGAAGCTTTGCAGCATGCAGACCTTGGAGACGTCCGGAAAACCGAGCGTGCGATCGGAACTGGCATTGTTGAACTCCGCGCCATCCAGCAGGCCGCGATCCATTGCCGGAACGATCTCGCCGGCCGGCAATGCATTCACCGCAGCACCCATCGAGGTGAACAGATCGATGGCCAGGCCATTGGTGCGGAATTTCAATCCTTTCAGATCGTCCGTTTTGGTAATCGGCTTCTTGAACCAGCCGAGCGGTTGTGTCGGCATCGGGCCAGACAGGAAGGACACGACATTTGCGCCGATCGATGTGTACAGTTTTTCGAGAAGTTCCTTGCCACCGCCATACTTGTGCCAGGCCAGTACCATGTTTGCATCCATGCCGAACACCGGGCCGGAGGTCCACAAGGCGATCGCACTTTGTTTGCCGTAGTTGTAGCCCATCACGCCGTGTCCGCCGTCGAGCGTGCCTTTCGATATGGCATCCAGCAGTCCGAATGCGGGAACCACCGCGCCGGCCGGCAGCACTTCAATCTTCAGTTCGCCGCCGGTCATGTCATTGACCTTCTTGGCGAAATCGAGCGCGTATTCATGGAAGATGTCCTTGCTCGGCCACGTGCTTTGAAACCGCATTTGCGTCACCGTCTGCGCGGTAGCAATCATCGGCAGGCTCATGGCGGCAGCGACACCGCCGGTGGCGGCGGACCCCAGGAATTTACGGCGGGATGTGATGGATGGGGAGGACGGCGCGGGGGATTTCTTGTTCGGCTTCATCGTGGATCTCCTATTATAATTTTGGAAAACAACACTGACTTGCACCTGATCAGTAAGACTGCGAATGACGGTATTACTGACAGCGGTAAGAATGCGCTTTCGCCACAGCTTGTCAAGTTTTCGTTAAGAAAACAATAGCCCAAAATTACACGCAATCGTTCGCTTCTAGTCGTGTAACGAGAAGCGTATCGGCGATACCTCGATGGTCGGATCTTCGAAAGGAAGGTGGTGCAAACGTGTGCCACATTCGAGGAGTGCGATGCGCTTTTTCAGAGGGAAAACGGAATGTACCGATGAATTAAACATCATGACAATCATTCGCGTGGAACGATGATGGGGAAGGATGGAAAACACATCGGATAGACGTGATCAGGCGATATGCTGCGTGATTTTTTCTCTCAAACTGGTGCGACGAATTTTTTCGTTCGCATTGAAAATTTTTTCATCGACTACGTTTTCTTACGCGACACTTACATCTCGCCGCTCGAGTCGCCAAATAAGAGATTGACCGGTCGGCGAAAACAGCCAATGATGCGGACCGATCGCCTGTCCGTCTTTTGTCAAAAGGATCAGATGTCATGCCTGAAGTAAAAACCATCGCGCTGTATATCTTGACCGCCGTTGCGGAAATCGTCGGCTGCTATCTGCCGTATCTGTGGCTGCGGCATGGCGGTTCGGTGTGGCTGCTGATTCCTGCGGCCGCGAGTCTGGCATTGTTTGCCTGGCTGCTGACGATGCATCCGGATGCCAGCGGTCGCGTGTACGCGGCTTACGGTGGCGTCTATGTGTCGGTGGCGCTGGCGTGGTTGTGGCTGGTCGATGGTGTACGGCCATCGATGTGGGATGTGCTGGGCGTCGGCGTGACGCTGCTTGGTATGGGCATCATTCTGTTTGCGCCGCGTCACGGCTGACGGACCGGCGGAAAGGGGATGCGGCGTTCGGCTGTGGCGTTTGACTTCTCGCATCATAGACAGCGTCGGGCTTCATGTCGGTCACTCGATTCGTTTTTGCGTGCGTTATCATGCGTCTTCGTCTCGCTATGACTGCAAGATCTGATGCGCAAAAAGAAAATTGATCCCACTGCGTTCACACAATTGCTCGAACGCATCGATCTGAACGCACCCGCTGCGCCATTGCCGTCGCCGTGCATCGGTATTTGCCGCATCGATCCGAAAACGTCTTTGTGCGAAGGTTGTTTTCGCAACATCAACGAGATTGCTGAATGGTGTGCAGTCGACGATTCCGGTCGACAGGCAATCTGGAATCGGCTGGCGCAACGCCATGCGCAATATCATCGATAACGTTGTCTGTAGAGCCGTTCCCTGACGTCGCCAGATCCATCGCGACTCACTTTCCCATTTCTTTTTTCGTCGTTCCTGCTGTGTCCGAAAACGGCTAGACGCTCGTCAACCCGGCGCGTATAACGTTGGCATGGACACGAATATTGTCATCGACGGACAAGGCACAGCGCTGACGGCGGCGAGCTGTTATCGCGCGCTGGCGGCGAAGGATGCGCGTTTCGACGGCGTGTTTTTCACAGGTGTCAAAACGACCGGTATTTATTGTCGTCCGGTGTGCGGCGTCAAGACACCGCGCGAATCCTCATGTGTGTTCTTCAGCACGGCGGCGGCGGCGGAAGCGGCGGGTTTTCGCCCATGCCTGCGTTGCCGTCCCGAACTTGCGCCCTATGCGTTGCAGCAAAATCTTGCGCATGCGGTGTGGCAGCGCATCGCGGCCGGTGCGCTGAACGATGGCGATACCGAGAGATTATCGAAAGAGGTTGGCCTGTCGTCGCGACAATTGCGTCGCGTCTTGCTGCAGCATTTCGGTGTGACGCCAATTGAACTCGCGCAGACGCAACGCCTGTTGTTTGCGAAAAAGTTGTTACAGGAAACGCATCTGCCGATGAGCGATGTTGCTTATGCGGCTGGTTTCGGCAGCATACGGCGCTTCAATGCCTTGTTTCTCGCGCGTTATGGCATGGCGCCGACGGCGATTCGGCGCGCGGTGGAAACGCCGTCGCATCATGGGCTCGATGCGATCACGTTGCGACTGGCCTATCGTCCGCCGTTCGCCTGGACCGAGATGCTGCGGTATCTCGCGGGGCGTGCGATTCCGGGTGTGGAAGTCGTCGCACAGGATCGCACGGAGGAACCTTGTTATATGCGCAGCATTCGGTTGGGCGATGCAATCGGCTGGCTCGGCGTTCGTCATTTGCCGGTTCGCAATCAGATCGAACTGTCGCTTTCCGCTTCGCTTGCGCATGTATTGATGCCTCTGGTTGCACGGGTACGCAACCAGTTCGATCTGGACGCGAATCCGGAAGTGATCGCCACGCACCTGGCGGACGATCCGCTCCTCGCGGCACAACTCGAAAAATCGCCCGGCCTGCGAGTACCTGGCGCATTCGATGTATTCGAGCTGGCAACGCGTGCCGTACTCGGACAGCAGGTCAGTGTGGCAGGTGCGACAACCCTGTCCGGTCGCATGGTTACGCATTTTGGCGATGCAGCGGCAACACCGTTCGTCGGCGTGACGCATCACTTTCCGACGTCGACGCGGCTGGCGCAGGAGGATGTGACAGCGATTGCCGCGATCGGCATGCCGGCAACACGTGCAGAAGCCATTCGCAATCTGGCGCAGTTTGCGGTGCAGGGTGGTTTGCAACCGAGGCCGGGAACCGCGTTACATGACGTCGTCGCCGATCTGAAAAGCGTGCGCGGCATCGGCGAATGGACCGCGCAATATATTGCGATGCGGGCATTGCGTTATACGGATGCATTTCCTGCCGGCGATCTGGGCCTGCAGAAGGCGGCGATTGAAATGCCGGACGCAACGAACGGCATCAGGCGCCTGACGGAAAAACAATTGCTGGCGCGTGCCATGCACTGGTCGCCGTGGCGTGGTTATGCGGCGCTGCTGTTATGGCATTCGCTTGGTTGAGTAATGGACGAGGAGCACATCATGATTTCCTATATCGAACATCAAAGCCCGGTCGGCACGTTGCTGATCGCATCGACCGACAACGGCATATGCGGTATCTATTTCGAAGAGCACAAACATTTCAAGGGAAAAGACGGCTGGATAAAACCGGCGGCGCAGTCGCCTGCGGCCGGTCATTTGGCGAAAACGGTGCAGCAACTGGATGAGTATTTCACGGGCAAACGCACCGCGTTCGACGTCGCACTCGACTTGTCGGGCACGTCGTTCCAGCGTTCCGTCTGGGACGAACTGGCCAATATCCCTTTCGGGAAAAGCGTCAGCTATGCGCAGCACGCGCAGAAACTCGGCAACCCGAAAGCGTTGCGTGCGGTGGGCTCGGCAATCGGGAAGAATCCGGTCTCGATCATTGTGCCCTGCCACCGCGTGATCGGTTCATCCGGTGCGATTACAGGTTATGCGGGAGGTGTGGAGCGCAAACAATTCTTGCTGGCGCTGGAGAGAATCAGTCTGTTGTGATCTTCAGTCGACGGAAGACAGCTTCCCGAGCGAGATAAACACGAAGGGGGCGATCGCATAAAAGGCTTGCCAGATTGCTCCGGATCGCGACGGCAAAAATTCGGGAAGATTCTGCTTGATGAACAACATGAAAAGCATGAACGGCCATATGATGAAAACGGTTACGCTTTTATCCACCGGCCAATCAAAAGGCGTAGGAACATCGAAAAAGGCAAAGAGTGCAGCACCGAGCAGGTAGATTGCAATCGAAATCAAAAGCACAATGCCTTGCGGGGTGTGCAATAGCGGTCCGCGAAACAGTTTGCCGATTGATTGACGCGAATAATCCATCTGGAATTGATCGTTGCAGATAGCCGAGAGAATGCGGTCGGCAAGACCGCATTCTCGTTATGCAGCTTTGGCCGTTTTTTTCGCAGCAGCTTTTTTGGCCGGTGCTTTTTTGGTTGCCGTTTTTTTCACAGCTTTGGCAGCGACCTTCTTTGCAGGAGCGACTGTTTTTTCTTCCGCCGGCGCTTCGTCTGCATTGGCTGCGGCCTTGCCTTTTGCCGGAACCTTCTCCTTGCGCGGCTCGAACTCAAAGCTGACCTTGCCGTCCTTGCCCTTGACCAGATAGGCCTTGAAAGCGCGGCGCGTGCGTTGCGAGATGAATCCGGGGAGCAGATCGGTGCGACCGTCGTTCAGCAACTTGCGCATCTGTTCCGGCAGGATTTCCTGCTGAAGAATGATGCGGCCGCTGCGGAAGTCACAGGTCTTCGGTTTGGCGACCGAGTTTTCGCAAATGTAGGACAGCGGTTGTTCATAGACGTTGCCGCTGCATTTCGGGCATGGACCGATTGGCGTCTGCTCGCTGAAATCCACCGGCTCCGCATTTTCGTCATCGTTCTGGCCGAAATCGAATTCCAGTTTGAAGTTCTTGATCTCTTCGTCGCGCACGATCTTAAGCACGGCAGCGAATGGACGACCCATCTTTGAACGGAAACCCTGCAGCGGTCCGATGGTGCGGTTGGCCAGCAGTTCCTCGACTTCAGCGACTTCGAACTGGCGGCTGCCCGGTGTCTTGCTCATCGAGAAGTCGCACTTGGTACAGGCGAAGCGACGATAGTTTTCCTTCACAACGCTGCCGCAGTTCGGGCATGGCGTCTTCAGCGTGGCGTAATCGCCGGGAATCGTGTCATTGTCGTATTCCTTCGCGCGCTTGACGATGATCTGCGCCATCTGCGCGATCTCGCGCATGAATTCTTCCCGGCTGATGTTGCCGCGTTCGATTTGCGACAGCTTGTATTCCCATTCGCCGGTCAGCTCCGGTGCGGTCAATTCATTCACGCCGAGGCCGCGCAGCAGCGTCATCAACTGGAATGCCTTGGCAGTCGGCATCAGTTCGCGACCTTCGCGCAGCAGATATTTTTCGGTCAGCAGGCCTTCGATGATCGCGGCGCGTGTGGCTGGTGTGCCGAGGCCCTTGCCGGCCATCGCATCGCGCAGTTCGCCATCGTCGATCAACTTGCCGGCGCCTTCCATTGCGGACAGCAGCGTGGCTTCCGAATAGCGCGCAGGCGGTTTGGTAACGAGAGCGTTGCCGACGATCGATTCGGTTTGCACCTTCTCGCCTTTGGCGACCGGCACCAGCGTGCCGCTGTTTTCCGGATCCTTCTCGTCGATGACTTCCTTGCCATAAACGGCGAGCCAGCCCGGATTGGTCAGCACCTTGCCTTCGGTCTTGAACTGGTGGCCGGACACTTCGGTGAAGCGAGTCGTGACCTGGAATTCTGCAGCAGGGAAGAAGATCGCCATGAAGCGGCGCGTCACGAGGTCGTACAACTTCTGTTCCGGCTCGGACAGGTTCTTCGGCGCCTGCGTAGTCGGAATGATTGCAAAGTGATCGCTGATTTTCGTGTTGTCGAAAATGCGCTTGTTCGGCTTGACCCAGTTGTTTTTGACGATCTGCTTGGCGAACTGGTGATAGTTGTTGTTCTCGGCAACGACTTCCAGCGTTTCCAGCACGGTTGGCAGATAGTCTTCCGGCAGGTGGCGCGAATCGGTACGTGGATAGGTCAGCACCTTGTGTTTTTCATACAGTGCCTGCGCAAGTCCCAGCGTGTTCTTCGCAGAGAAGCCGAAGCGTGCATTGGCTTCGCGTTGCAGGCTGGTCAGGTCGAACAGGCCCGGTGCCATCGAGGTGGTCGGTTTCGATTCCTCGGTAACGTTGCCGACCTTGCCGCGGCAGGCCGCGACGATGGATTCTGCGGCGGCCTTGCTCCACAGGCGCTCGGCGCGTTTTTCCGGATCGGTTTCATCCTTCTTGAACTTGGTGTCGAGCCAGCGGCCTTGATAAATGCCGGCGGCGCAAACGAATTCGGCGCGCACTTCCCAGTAGTCACGCGGCACGAATTTCTTGATCTTCTCTTCGCGCTCAACCACGATCGACAACGTCGGCGTCTGCACACGGCCGACGGTGGTCAGGTAGAAGCCGCCTTCCTTCGAGTTGAAGGCAGTCATCGCGCGCGTGCCGTTGATGCCGATCAGCCAGTCGGCTTCGCTGCGGCTGCGTGCAGCGTCAGCCAGCGGCAGCATGTCTTCGTCGCTGCGCAGGTTCTTGAACGCTTCACGGATGGCGGCCGGCGTCATCGACTGCAGCCACAAGCGCTTGATCGGCTGCTTGGCTTTCGAATATTGCGCGATCAGGCGGAAAATCAGTTCGCCTTCGCGCCCGGCGTCACATGCGTTGATCAGGGCGGTAACGTCCTTGCGCTTGATCAGCTTGTTCAGCACTTTCAGCCGCGATTCGGTCTTGGCGATCGGGTTGAGCGCAAAGTGCGGGGGAATCATCGGCAGGTGCGTGAAGGTCCATTTGCCGCGCTTGACGTCGAATTCTTCCGGCACGGCGATTTCAACCAGATGACCGACGGCTGATGACAGGACGTATTCTTCGGATTCAAAGTACTCATCGTGCTTGGTGAAGCCGCCGAGCGTCTTCGCGATATCGTTCGCGACGGATGGCTTCTCGGCAATGATGAGGGTTTTTGTCATAGTCAGCAGGATCTCGAAAGGGGCGCGCAAACACGCGCAGGTAAACGGCACGGCGGTAACACACTATATATAAGGGCGGTTTTTTGGAAAAATTCCGGAAAACCTGCCTAATATAATTATTGCATGCCCGTCAAGCGGC
>NZ_DATMTD010000080.1:0-14549 GCF_035565035.1 Oxalicibacterium sp.
GCACCAATCACACCCCCCAGTGCCGCGCCACCGACTGCATGTGTATGACCGCCGGTGGCAACACCGATCAGTGCACCAAGGCCTGCGCCGATACCGGCGCCTTGCGCCGTACCGCGTTCAGTCTCGGACATGTTTGCACACCCGGCAAGGGCGATGGTTGCTGCGGTCGCTGTGATGACTAATTTACGCATGATTTTTCCTTTTTCAAAACGCTGAAACGCGCATCGATTTGTTGTTCAGAGATGACAATCATCATAATGCAGTTTTGCATAGCGTAAAGATGCGAAGAGCATTTTTTACGTAAAGGAAAGACTGGAAATGTAACGGCAGGTAACAGATGGCCCTCTGTGCCGTAAACACAAAAACGGCCTTGCATTGTCAACGCAAAGCCGTTCCTGAAGCAGTGATTTTGACCTGGATCAGTCGCGAGGCTTGACAACCTGATTGCCGATATAACCGCCGACAGCTGCACCGCCCACCGTACCGAGCGCGCTGCCGCCAGTCAATACGGAGCCGGCAACCGCGCCGCCGCCAGTACCGATCAGGGTATTCTTTTCCTGCGATGACATGCCTGAACATGCTGTCAGACCAAGCACCATAACCACGGTTGTCGCGCCTAGCGCGAGTCTTTTCGTCGTTTTCATTTGTCTGCCTCTTTTAATAAAGGTGAATCGGGTACCTGCAGGTATTGACGCCTCAATCTTCAGGAGGTTCATCAAAACCTGTAATCAGGTTGTATCGGTTGCTTCACCTGACCGGACGCTTCTGTGTGCGGTTACCCGCGCCGCGTGCAGATTCTCCCCTTGCATGCGTCTGGTCAGGTGTTGCATCCTCCCGTGCAGGCCGACTTGCAGCCTTCGATGTTTGCTGTTGTTGGACATCGATGAGGCAATTTTATGCGTCCGCAGGAGGGCAATCTGTACGCTGGCGAACATATCGTGCATCGTTGCAGGTCAGGAAAATCTGCAACGATGTGGACGAGGATGCGATTTATGGCGCGTCGTCATATCTGACGACAGGTGTGCGAAGAGGAATTAAAGAATAATCGTATGCAGTTCAAACGCCGTCGCACAACCGTTGCGGTGTGCGCAGATTGTAGGCAGCGACGAAAGCGTCGAAATCGCCGCATTGCGTCTGCTCCATTTTTTCCTGTTCGGCGAGCGATTGTTTTGCCAGCGTGTCGAAAACGGCTGTTTCCTTTTCGCTTAACGGGCGCATGCGGAAATGTTCTGCATGCGCACGGCTTTGCTGCATGCCGAACTGTTCGAACGATTTTCCATTCGCTTGCAACGCGGCCAATACGCGCGCAGATGGCGTCAGCGTCGTGTCGTGCAATTTCTTCTGCTGTGAACGGATTGCTTCTGCGTGCTGCTTGTCGCCATGTTGTGCATCGAGAAGATCGGCCGTCAGGTGAATCTGTTCCAGCAATTCCAGACCCCACGCCTGCAGGCTGATTGATTTGCCATCGCGTTGCAGCATGAGGCCGGGGCGGCGGCCTTCCTTGACCGTGCGCGAAAAATTCTCGCCATTCTCGTGATCGCCCGTGTCGTCGACCATCGGGCTGTCATGCAGGGCGCAGAAAAGCAGGAACGCGTCGAGGAAGCGCGACGTTTGCAGATTGATGCCCAGTGGTTCGAACGGATCGATGTCCATGCAGCGCACTTCGATGTATTGCACACCGCGTGCACACAATGCTTCGACCGGGCGCTCGCCGCTGTTGATGACGCGTTTCGGGCGAATCGTTGCATAGTATTCGTTTTCGATCTGCAGCAGATTCGTGTTCAGCTGAATCCACTCGCCATCGCGACGTGTGCCGATTGCTTCGTAGGCCGGGTACGGCTGGCGTACGGCGCGTGACAGGCTGCGCATGTAGCTGTCGAGGTCATTGTAGGGAGGCATCAAGCCGGCCTGCGCATTGTTCTGATACCCGAGATCGCTCATGCGCAGGCTGGTCGCATACGGCAGATACAGCGTGTCGTCCGACAGCGTTTCCAAAGTGTGCGCGCGATCGCGCAGGAATTGCGCAGACAGCGCCGGCGATGCACCGAACAGATACATCAGCAGCCAGCTGTAGCGGTGGAAGTTTCGGATCAGAGAGATGTAGCTTTCAGACTGATATGACTTGTCGTCCGTCTGCGATTGTTCATCGGCTTTCAGCACGCGCCACAAGTCTTCCGACAGCGAATAGTTGTAATGCAGGCCGGCGATGCATTGCATGGCCTTGCCGTAACGCACGGCGAGGCCGCGACGATATACGTGCTTGATCATGCCGATGTGCGATGTGCCATACCACGCGATCGGAATCGTTTCTTCATCCGGCAACGCACATGGCATCGACTGGCTCCACAACAGCTCGCCGTCGAGTTTGCTGCTGGCGAAGCGATGAATGCGATCGAGCTCGTCCAGTGCGTCGGCGATGTCGTGTTCTGCCGGCGTGATGAATTCCAGCAGCGATTCCGAATAATCGGTGGTGATCTGTTCGTTGGTGAGTGCCGAGCCGAGTGCGGATGGATGCGGCGTCAGCGCCAGATTGCCCTGGAAGTCGACACGCAGCGTTTCACGCTCGATGCCACGGCGTCCCTGGCCAAGCAGATGACGGTGTCTGTCGTCGGCCAATAGCGCAAGTCGGCGCGAAAATGAATTGCTCAATGGATGCTCCCTGATCGTGTCTGCGCCTGATGCGGGCGCGGCAAGTTGGCGGAAGAATAACCGAAAACGGCGAATCGGGTAGGGCGATGGATTCGTTCTCGCGGAGAACGAGTGGCGACGCGGGTTTGGCGCAAAAGAGAGAAACGGAACGGCGCAGAACGGCGCGCAAATTCTTATCTGCGGCCGTTTTTTGTGATGACGATTGCGCCTTTGCGTGGCGGTTTGGCAGCGGGACGTGCAGATGTATTTCCCGAAGGCGTGCGTACGACAGCAGCGCCCGGGCGGGGCTTGTTTTGACCAAATTTCTTGGCCAGCTGATTCGGTCCCGGCGTTTCGCGTCGGCGCTCGGAAGCGACGACAGAGGCCGACGGATTGTGACGCGGCACCAGATGATGTTCGCCGCTGCCGATCAGATCGCTGCGGCCCATGCGCTGCAAACCTTCGCGCAGGATGTCCCAGTTTTCCGGATCGTGATAACGCAGGAAGGCCTTGTGCAACTTGCGGATCTTGCCGATGCGCGGCGTTTCGACCGTTTCGGAGTGTTCATCGACCTTGCGCAGCGGATTCTTGCGCGTGTGATACATCGTCGTCGCCATCGCCATCGGCGTCGGCATGAACGTCTGCACCTGATCGAGACGGAAGTTGTTTTCCTTCAGCCACAGCGCGAGGCTCAGCATGTCTTCATCGGTCGTACCCGGATGGGCGGCGATGAAGTACGGGATCAGGTACTGTTCCTTGCCGGCTTCCTTCGAATACTTTTCGAACAGTTCCTTGAACTTGTAATACGCACCCATGCCCGGCTTCATCATCTTCGAAAGCGGGCCTTCCTCCGAATGTTCCGGCGCGATCTTCAGCAGGCCGCCGACGTGATGCGAGACGAGTTCTTTCACATATTCCGGCGAACGCACGGCGAGGTCGTAACGCAGGCCAGAACTGACCAGAATCTTCTTGATGCCGGGAATTGCGCGCGCCTTACGATATAGCTGAATCAGCTTGCTGTGATCGGTGCCGAGGTTCGAACAGATCGACGGATACACGCACGACAAACGGCGACAGGATTCCTCGATGCGCTTGTCGCGGCAGGCGAGGCGATACATGTTGGCGGTCGGACCGCCGAGATCGGAAATCGTGCCGGTGAACCCTTTGACCTTGTCGCGGATTTCTTCGATCTCGCGCAGGATCGACGGCTCGGAACGGCTTTGAATGATGCGGCCTTCGTGTTCGGTGATCGAACAGAATGTGCAGCCGCCGAAGCAGCCGCGCATGATGTTGACCGAGAAGCGAATCATTTCCCATGCCGGAATGCGCGCCTTGCCGTAGCTCGGATGTGGCGCACGCGCGTAGTTCATGTCGTAGACGCCGTCCATCTCGTCCATCGCCAACGGCAGCGGCGGCGGATTCAGCCAGACGTCGCGTTCGCCGTGCTGCTGCACCAATGCGCGCGCGTTGCCGGGATTGGACTCAAGATGGAACACGCGCGACGCGTGCGCATACAAGACCGGATCGTCCTTGACGACGTCGTATGCCGGCAGGCGCACGACGGTCTTGTTGCGGACTTCCTTCTCGGCTTCGCGACGTTCTTCACGGCTCATCATCTTGATGACCTTGACTGCGGGTTCGGCGGGAGCTGCTGGTGCCGGAGTCGCGCCTGACGATGCGTCCTCGGAAGTCTTGCAACTCTCCGTATTCTTCATCTTCATTTCATACGGATCCGGATGCGCGTCGACCTTGCCCGGCATATCGACACGTGTCGAATTGGCTTCGGCCCATTCCGGTGTCGGCTTCCAGCCGTGCGGCACCATGAATGCCGTGCCGCGCAAATCGCGGATCGAAGAGATCGGTTCACCGGCGGCGAGACGATGCGTCATGTCGACCAGCGCGCGTTCCGCATTGCCGAAGATCAGCAAATCGGCTTTCGAATCCGGCAGCACCGAGCGGCGCACCTTGTCCGACCAGTAATCGTAATGCGCGATGCGGCGCAAGCTGGCTTCGATACTGCCGATCACGACGTTGACGCCGGGATACGCTTCGCGCACGCGTTGCGCGTAGACGGTCACCGCGCGATCGGGACGCTTGTTCGGTTCGCCATTCGGCGTGTACGCATCGTCGGAGCGAATCTTGCGATCCGACGTGTAGCGATTGACCATCGAATCCATGTTGCCCGCGGTGATGCCGAAGTACAGGTTCGGCTTGCCCAGCGCGCGGAACGGTTCGGCTGACAGCCAGTCAGGCTGGCTGATGATGCCAACGCGAAAACCCTGAGATTCCAGTAACCGACCGACCAGCGCCATGCCGAAGCTCGGATGATCGATGTAGGCGTCGCCCGTCACCAGAATCACGTCGCAGCTGTCCCAGCCGAGCTTGACCATTTCCGCGCGCGACATCGGCAGAAACGGCGCAGGCTTGTCGGCCTTGCGGGGGGCGTAAGAGAACAGGTTTTTCGGTTGAGCGCTCATGGATGCAGGGCCGGAATGGCGAAATCGTTGATGAATTGCCGGATGGCAATGTGCGTTTATTTCGTCACAGGCGAGGAAGGCGACAGTATGACAGCTTTGAGGTTGGTTGACGCGGTCTTTCGAGAGTGAAAACACGGGTTTTGCGAAATGGATAATCGAATCGATTGACGACGAACGTTGCATGAAAAGCAAGCGATTGGTTAATGCGCGGCCCGATGTTGTCATAACAGGTATTTATTTTTTTCGTTTCATGCCGTTATCCGATTGAGAGGATGCAAAAGCGGCGATGTTGTCATTGCGATCACGCATTCCTCGACTACTCAACAAGGAGCATGTCATGGGCATCGCGATTTCCAGTTACACACCCTCATCGCCACCAGCGACTTCTGCGTCTTCGCGCACGGCCGTGCCAGCTGCGGCCGATGCAGAAGCGTCGAGCGACAAGGTGACATTGCAGAATCAATCGTCGCAGTCGACGGGTGATGTGACGTACGCCGATCCGCGCGCTGCTGCTGCACAGGCAAAGCCGGATTTGCAAAGCCTGCTGGAAGAATCGAATCGCAAGGCACAACAGATCATCGACTTGATCATCCCACTGGTAAAACAGCAGGGCTTGAATCTGGCGAAGGTTGTCAGTGGCGAACAGCGCCTGAGCATCGACGCTGCAACGATTGAAAAAGCAAAAGCGGCGATTGCCGAAGATGGCGAATTTGGCGTCAAGCAGGTTGCAGAACGCATTCTGAGTTTCGCCAAGGCCGCGATTGGCAACGATCCTTCCAAACTGGAAGCGGTTCGTGCAGCGGTTGAAAAAGGATTCAAGCAGGCGTCGGACATACTCGGCGGAACGCTCCCGGAAATCAGCCAGAAGACGCATACAGCGATCATGGCCGAATTCGATCGGTGGGCAAGTGCCGGGATCCCGTCAGGCGATAAAGTGAGTTTGTCGCCGCAGGACGAAGGCAGCGTGAACGCGCAGGCTTGACGTTCTGGACAAGACGCTGTCCGTTTTGTGATGGCGTCGAAACGGGTATCGATGCTTGATGACGCAGAGTGCGCTCCTGCTTCGCTCGCACCGCGAAATGGCCGCAAAAACAACGACGTGCCATGCAAGTGACACAAAAGAGTTAAATCGAAACGATGTTCATGTGTTGCATTTGCGTGGAGGCACGTTGTGCGGCTGATTGAACATGCATAGCAATTTTTTCAAAATGATAATGATCCGTTTTCATGCGAGGTGGTAGCGCAGTAACAGGGTTGGCATGGTTGAGCGGATCGGGTATAAAGTGCTTCGAGAAAAAAGTTTGATTTCAAATGCATGAATGATGGCGACATGACAACGTCGATGATCTCCATTCAAAAAAATCATGCTTGAAAAATTTTCGCGGCGCATGGCTTTGTTTGAAAATACACTGGCACGCGTTTGAAAAGAACCGATGGTAAATCGTGTTCCTCTTGAGCGCTGCATGTGAAAAATGAATCATTGCCATGCCTCGATATGTCGCAGCTATCTCTGCTGCATGCACGCTACTGTGATCGGCCGGTCCCTGGCGTTTTCCCTGATCGTTTTATCAAGACGTGATGAATGGTTTGCTTGTATTTCGGGTGAACCGTCAACTTTAGCCGCTAACAGCCGTTGTTAGATGTATGAAGCAGGTTTGATGTTCGCGTGTGTCTGAAGTTGTAGAAGTTGCTGGGGCGTTGTATCGCATCGGTACGACCGGTGATGAGCGACGTTGTATTTTGCAGTACCAATAAAAAATTCTTGGAGAAGAAGAATGATGCGCATCGCAAACATGAAAATAGGCACGCGACTTGGTCTTGGTTTCGGACTGATCCTGCTGTTGGTGGCCGCCATGGGTTTCAACGGCATCCTGCGCCTGGAAAACATCAATTCCGCCAGCCGCAACCTGGTCGACCAGTCGCTGGAAAAGCAGAAGGCTGCGCAGAAGTGGCTGATGGGAACCAGCGTCAACGCGGCTCGCACACTGGCTCTGGTGAAGGCGGTAGAGCCGGCGAACCAGGAATTCTTCCAGAAGGCGATCACGGCACAAAGCAAGCAGATCAGCGAGATCCAGAAAGGTCTTGAAGAAGCGGTGTCGACAGACAAGGAAAAGGCCTTGTTCGCTGAAATGAACAACCGGCGAAATGCCTATATCGACCAGCGCAAGGCCATCATTGCGGTCAAGAACAGCGGCAACATGGCTGAAGCCAACCAGATGATCGATGCCAAGCTGGTACCGATGCTGGACGCTTATGTCGACAGCGTGAAAGACGTTCTGTCTTATTACGATGATGAAGTGGCTCAGGCGGACAAGTCGATTACGGCCGATTATTCGATGGGACGGACGACATTGATCATCGGCGCGCTGATTGCAATTCTGCTCGGCGCACTGATCGCCTGGCGTCTGACCCGCAGCATCACACGTCCGCTGAAGGAAGCCGTATTGGTTGCCGGTGCAGTAGCGGAGGGCGACCTCACCGCACGTAGCAGCCTGCCGCCAACAAAGGACGAGCCAGGCATGCTGCTTGACGCGCTCGGACGCATGCAGGACAACCTGGCAAAAACCGTTGCGCAGATTCGCACGGGTGCCGATACGATTGCTACCGCATCGTCGGAGATTGCCAGCGGCAACCTCGACCTGTCGTCACGTACGGAAGAACAGGCCAGCTCGCTGGAAGAAACTGCATCGTCGATGGAAGAACTGACCTCGACCGTCAAGCAGAATGCCGATAACGCCCGCCAGGCAAATCAACTGGCAGTGTCGGCATCCGATGTCGCAGGCAGAGGTGGTCGCGTGGTGTCGCAAGTCGTCGACACGATGGGTGAAATCAACACGTCGTCGCGCAAGATCGTGGACATCATCAGCGTCATCGATGGCATCGCTTTCCAGACCAATATTCTGGCGCTGAATGCCGCAGTCGAAGCTGCACGTGCCGGCGAACAGGGCCGCGGTTTTGCCGTGGTCGCGGGTGAAGTGCGCAATCTGGCACAACGTTCCGCATCGGCTGCGAAGGAAATCAAGTCGCTGATCGGTGATTCGGTCGAGAAGGTAGACGCCGGCAGCAAACTGGTGGCGGAAGCGGGCACCACGATGGATGAGCTGGTTGACGGCGTCAAACGCGTCGCCGACATCATGGCCGAAATTACTGCGGCCAGCCGTGAACAGAGCGATGGCATCGAGCAGGTCAACCAGGCAGTCACGCAGATGGATCAGGTCACGCAGCAGAATGCTGCATTGGTCGAGGAAGCTGCCGCCGCAGCCGAATCCCTGCAGGATCAAGCCAAGCGTCTGGCGCAGGCGGTCAGCGTATTCCGTATCAGCGGCGACTATGTGGAGGCAGCGCAGGACGTCGTGCCGCAACGCCGCACGATTCAATCGACGGCAGCTCGCGCTCCGTCTGCTGCGCCGGCAAGGTCGCCAGCGCTTGCAACGACAGCAGCACACAAGAAAGTCGCCGCGCCGAAGCCGGTGGTCAGTACCAACACCGACGACTGGGAAGAGTTCTGAGATTGGATCCGGCCACGAGCCGGATCCGATGCGGGAAGGTAGCAATATGCAGCAATAGGCTGCAAAGAAAAAAGGGATTCTGCGTTGCAGAATCCCTTTTTGTTTATGCGCGATGAATGTGCTTCATGTCAGGCGGATGCCTGACTGTCGGCGCAACGGATTACTTGTTCAGAATCGCCGCATGCCATGCAACGTGATCCTGCATGAAAGTCGAAATGAAATAGTAGTTGTGATCGTACCCGGCATGACGACGCAGCATCAACGGCTGTTCTGCAGCCCAGCAAGCCGATTCGAAATGATGTGGCAGCAGTTCGATTTCCAGGAATTCGTCATCCAGTCCCTGATCGATCAGGATGCCTTGCGGGAACGGCGTCTTGCGCGTGCGCATCAATGCGCTGGCGTCATGCTTCGCCCATTCGGCATGGTCGCTGCCCAGATAATTCGAGAAGGCCTTCTGGCCCCACGGGCAGTGACTCGGTGCGGTGATCGGTGCAAAGGCCGAGACTGATTTGAAGATCTCAGGGTATTTCAACGCCAGCGTCAGCGCGCCGTGTCCGCCCATCGAGTGGCCGAACACGCCGATGCGATCGGCGAGGGCAGGGAAGTTGGCCAGGATGATCTCGCGCAGTTCGCGCACTACATACGACTCCATGCGGAAATGCGCGGCCCACGGCTGCTGGATGGCGTCGATGTAGAAGCCGGCGCCGTGACCGAAGTCCCAGCTTTCCGCTGCGCCCTTGATGCCGGTGCGACGCGGACTGGTATCCATCGAGACCAGCATGATGCCGTGCTCGGCGGCATAGCGTTGTGCACCGCCCTTGATCATGAAGGTCTCTTCAGTGCAGGTCAGGCCGGCCAGATAAAACAGGACCGGCACCTTGCGCGTCTTTGCCTGAGGCGGTTCGTACACCGAAAAGGTCATCGGCAAACCGGTCGAGGTCGACTCGTGTTTGTAAAAACGCTGTACGCCGTTAAAGCATTTGTGCTGACTGGTCAGTTCCACTTCTTCCCCACGTATTTCTGTTTGCGGCCGGGTTGTCCGGCGGCATGACTGATTGCTGATTTAGTACAGTACCACCGAGCGGATCGATTCGCCGCTCTTCATCAGGTCGAAGCCTTCGTTGATGCGGTCCAGCGGCAACGTGTGCGTGATCAGATCGTCGATGTTCAGCTTGCCTTCCATGTACCAGTCGACGATCTTCGGCACATCGGTGCGACCGCGTGCACCGCCGAACGCCGAACCTTTCCATTCGCGTCCGGTGACGAGCTGGAACGGACGCGTGCTGATTTCTGCACCGGCTTCGGCCACGCCGATGATGATCGATTGCCCCCAACCCTTGTGGCAGCATTCCAGCGCCTGACGCATCGTGGTCGTGTTGCCGATGCATTCGAAGCTGTAGTCCGCACCGCCGTCGGTCAGTTGCACGATCGCATCGACGACATTTTCGACCTTCTTCGGATTGATGAAGTGTGTCATGCCGAACTTGCGTGCCATCGCTTCGCGCTCTGGATTCAGGTCGACGCCGATGATCTTGTCAGCGCCAACCATTTTTGCTGCCTGGATCACGTTCAGACCGATACCGCCGAGGCCGAATACGACCACATTGGCACCGGCTTCGACCTTGGCCGTGAACAATACCGCACCCACGCCTGTGGTGACGCCGCAGCCGATGTAGCAGACCTTGTCGAACGGTGCATCTTCGCGAATTTTCGCCAGCGCGATTTCCGGTACGACGACGTAATTCGAGAAAGTCGATGTGCCCATGTAATGGAAGATCGGCTTGCCGTCGATCGAAAAACGGCTGGTTGCATCCGGCATCAGACCGCGACCTTGCGTCGAGCGAATTTTCTGGCACAGGTTGGTCTTGCGCGACAGGCAGAATTTACATTCACGGCATTCCGGCGTGTACAGCGGAATGACGTGATCGTCCTTCTTCAGGCTCTTGACGCCGGGACCGACGTCGACCACAACACCCGCGCCTTCATGGCCGAGAATCGCCGGGAACAGGCCTTCCGGATCGGCACCCGACAGCGTGTAGTAGTCGGTGTGGCAGATGCCGGTGGCCTTGATTTCCACCAGCACTTCGCCGGCGCGCGGGCCGCCGAGTTCGACTTCCTCGATCGTCAGTGGTTGTCCTGCTTTCCAGGCGACGGCAGCTTTGGTTTTCATGATGACCTCGATGATTCAGGATTGAAGTGGGCGACAGATACCCCTTTTTATCGGGCAGGTTCCACCATGTCTTCCGGCAGCACCACGTTCACGTCCAGCACTTCCAGGTTGCCCTGGCTGTTGAGCGAGATCTTGATGTCTTCCGGATTGACCTTCACGTATTTGGAAATGACCGCGATCAGTTCCTGATGCAGTGCCGGCAGGAAGTCCGGACCGGCGCGACCATTGCGTTCGCGCGCAATGATGATTTGCAGACGTTCCTTGGCGGCGTTGGCCGTTTTCGGTTGTTTATTGAACAGGAAAGAGAGGAGCGACATGATTACTTGCCTCCGAAAATGCGCTGCAGGAAGCCAGGCTTTTCATAATCGGTAAAGCGCAACGGCTTGTCTTCGCCAAGGAAGCGTGCGATCACGTCCTTGTACGCTTCCGAGACTTCGCTGCCTTCGATATGGATTGCCGGATTGCCGGAATTCGATGCGTGCAGCACCGATTCCGATTCAGGAATGATGCCGATCAACGGGATGCGCAGGATTTCCTGCACGTCGGTGTAGGACAGCATTTCGCCCGCTTCGACGCGCTTCGGTACGTAACGGGTAATCAGCAGATGTTCCTTGACCGGTTCGCCACCGTTCAGTGCACGGCGCGATTTGGCCTGGATGATGCCGAGGATGCGGTCGGAGTCGCGCACCGACGATACTTCCGGATTGGTGACGATGATGGCTTCGTCGGCGAAGGTCAGCGCCATCACTGCGCCGTGCTCGATACCGGCCGGCGAATCGCAGATGATGTATTCAAAATCCATCGCAGCCAGATCGGTCAGCACGCGTTCGACGCCTTCTTCCGACAGCGCATCCTTGTCGCGCGTTTGCGAGGCCGGCAGCACGAACAGGTTGTCGCAGTGCTTGTCCTTGATCAGCGCCTGATTCAGCGTGGCTTCCTTGTTGATGACATTAATCAGGTCGTACACCACACGGCGTTCGCAACCCATGATCAGGTCGAGATTGCGCAGGCCGACGTCGAAGTCGATCACGGCCGTCTTGTGGCCGCGCATGGCGAGGCCCGACGCAAAGCTTGCGCTCGAAGTGGTTTTGCCGACGCCGCCTTTACCCGACGTCACAACGATGATTTTTGCCAAAGGAAACCCCTCTCGTTAAATTGAATTGATGCTGCTGCTTTATTGATTACCGGTGATTCGTTACATCGTTGCGCCTATGCGGCCGCACTATCCGGCCGATTTGATCGGCAGCATGTCGATACGGTCGCCGACCAGCCGGATTTGCGTTGCCTGTTGGGCGCGCTCTGAACCGTTTTCAAACGTGCGATACATGCCGGCGATCGAAACCAGTTCGGCTTCCATGCTGAGCGTGAAGATGCGTGCTTCGGTGTCGCCGTTGGCACCGGCCAGTGCGCGGCCGCGCAACGGCGCGTAAATGTGAATGCTGCCATCGGCGATCACTTCTGCGCCGTTGTTGACGGCGGCGGTGATGATCAGGTCGGCGCCACGCGCGTAAATGCGCTGGCCGGCGCGTACCGGCGTGTCGACGATCATCGTGCGGTTGGAAATGGCCGGAGCTGTTGCAGGCGCAGCGGAAACCGGCGCAGGTGCTTCCACCACCTGCGTTTCCATCGGTTCTTCCTGCGGCGTCAGATCGATTTCTGCCTGTTCCGGAGCGGATGCCGCAACTTCTGCACGCGGTTTCAGCGAACCGTCCAGGCTGAGCCCGCTGGCGAGAATCTGTGCGGTCATTTCCGGCGAGGCATTGCGAACAGCCACCGCGTTCAGCCGATAGGATTTCAGCAGGGCGGCGATGGCCGTCCAGTCGATCGCATCGGCCGCAACATCCAGCGTGCCGACATCGATCACTGCAAATTCGTCATCGAAAAAATCGGCATCGCCGTTCGTCATGTCGCGCATGGCAGCGTCGAGCACGCCCAGATCCGATTCATGCAGGATGGCGGAGACGGCGACAACGGTGGAAATCTTGATTTCGATCGGCTTGCGAGATGAGCTTTTGGACATGTAAATCAATGAGTGATGCTGCTGGTTTGTGCCTGCCATTTTTCGGATGAATGCTGCTGCCCGGAAAAAGGACGGGGCCGATTACGGCTTCGATCGGCCCGCGATTGGCGGATATTATAACCGTTACCACCTCTGCATTTGCAGGCGTTTCCGTCTTGACGGCAGGCATTTTCCGCAGATTTGCCGTATGAAAAATTTGCTGCGTCCGCACAAAGCGCGCCGTGTAGAATAGCCGCTTTTTTTCGTCGGGACAGTTGCCATGTGGTTCAAGAATCTTCAGGTCTATCGTTTGCCCGCGCCGTGGGCTGTCACGTCCGAACAATTGGCGGCAGATCTTGCACCGTTTGCGTTCCAGCCATGTTCCAGTCTCGATATGCAAAGCCAGGGCTGGATTTCGCCGCGCGATAACGGCGAGCTGGTGTATTCGATCAACAAGCAGATGCTGTTGCTGCTCGGCACGGAGAAAAAACTGCTGCCGACCAGCGTCATCAATCAGGTGACGAAGATCAAGGCTGCCGAAATCGAGGAGCAGCAGGGCTTCAAGCCGGGTCGCAAGCAGATGAAGGAGATCAAGGAAAACGTCACCGACGATCTGCTGCCCCGTGCGTTCAGCGTCTGGCGCTCGACCTGGGTCTGGATCGATCCGGTCAACGGCTGGCTGGTGGTCGATGCCGGCAGCGCGGCCAAGGCCGACGAAGTGCTGAAGCTGCTGTTCAAGGCGGTCGACAAATTACCGCTGGAAACCCTGCACGTCGTGCAGTCGCCGGTCGCGGCAATGACGTCGTGGCTGGTGTCAGACGAGGCACCGAGCAATTTCACCGTGGATCAGGATACCGAGCTGCGCTCTAATGCCGAAAGCAAGGCGACCGTGCGCTATGTGCGCCATACGCTGGAAGCGGACGATGTACGCCGTCATATCGAAGCCGGCAAGCAATGCACGCGGCTGGCGATGACATGGGCCGACCGCGTGTCGTTCGTGTTGACGGAATCGTTAACGATCAAACGCGTTGCGCCGCTCGATGTGATCAAGGAAAACGCCGACGCGACAGCCCAGAACGACGATGAACGTTTCGATTCGGACATCATGCTGATGACCGGTGAGTTGAGCAAGATGCTGACGGATCTGGTGGCGGCGCTGGGCGGCGAGATGGCACAGGAGCCGATGCAGAAACGGGCATGAAGCCTGCGTAAATGCGAACGTAAATATTCAACTCCGGCAACAGTTTTTTTCAACGCGGCGAAAACGGCCTGATGCATAATGCCTGCAGCCTTACTGCTTCCGGAGTAGGTAACGGCCATTCCGCGTTCGGTCGAAAACAGAAGACATCATGCAAATCGAGCTCAACGATATCGGTCACATCATCCAGCTTTCCGTCGCGCCGGTTTTCCTGCTGACGGGCGTCGGCACCACGTTGACGGTCTTGACCAATCGACTGGCACGGATCGTCGATCGGTCCCGCATTCTCGAAGATCGCCTGCACAAGGAAGACGATCCGCGCAGCATGGATTACCGCAATGAACTGATCATGTTGTATTCGCGCTCGCATTTGATCAATCGTGCGATTGTGCTGGCGGCAATGTGTGCGCTGATGATTTCGCTGGTGATCGTGTCACTGTTCGTCGGCGACGCACTGAATATCGATCTGTCGAAATACATCGCGGGCTTTTTCGTGCTGGCGATGGTCAGCCTGCTGTGCAGCTTCATTTATCTGCTGCGTGAAATTTTCATCGCCACGCAGACGATG
>NZ_DATMTD010000081.1:0-2559 GCF_035565035.1 Oxalicibacterium sp.
CTGGAAATTGCAGAACGTGTGCAGCAACAGAAGGAAGCCAAAGGCAGATTGCACTGACGCATTCAGCAAAACATCAAGGCGATGAGCGCGGCATCGTCTTCCAGCATCAGCAGCAAGCTCACCGACCACAACAGCAGCCAGGTGCGCGCCGTCGCGAGGCACTCGGGTCGGGGGCGGCGGAGATCGGCATTTTCGTCGATGCCGCTATATCGACAGACTACGTCTTCATTTGCATCTAATGCTCGTGGCGACGTGATGCCCTTTTCAGTTTCTTTCCAGCGCACTACCTTTTTCCTTTTGCCATTGTGCCAGCGCCGCCAACGCTTCGCGCGGGTCGAAGGGCTTGGTCAAATGATGGTCGAAGCCGGCATCATAAGCCATACGCCTGTCGGTTTCCTGTCCCCAGCCGGTTGCGGCAATCAGCAATGCCGCACGTCCCCAATCTTCGCCGCGCATGCGGCTCGCGACTTCATAACCGCTCATCTTCGGCATGCCGATATCGAGTATCACGATGTGCGGTTTTTCCTTCGCACCTGTGGCCAGGCCATCGAGGCCGTTGTACGCAGTCAGCACCCGATAACCAGCGATTTGGAAAATCACTGACAGGCAATCGATCGCATCCCGGTTGTCGTCGATCAGCAGGATGGTTTGCCCATGCCGCGCCCTGTCAGCCGATTCAGATGGTGCGAGCGGCACCGCGTTTTCCTGTTCCGACGGTAATGGCAGTCTGACGACGAAGCGCATTCCCTGACCCAGGCCGCGGCTATGTGCGGCAATCTTGCCGCCGTGCAGATCGAGCAAGCCCTTGGACAACGCGAGGCCGATGCCCAGCCCGCCTTCGGATCGGTCGATCGCCGAACTGACCTGGGAAAACATTTCGAACAGATGCGGCAGATCCTGCGTCGCCACACCGATCCCGTTGTCGGAAATCGTCACCGTCAGCGCGCCATCGCCAGCGACTGCGTCGAGTTCGATGCGTCCCTGGCGATCCGTATATTTGGCGGCGTTGGTCAGCAGGTTCGTTAATACCTGTGCGATGCGCAAGGGATCGACGTCCAGCAGAATGGTTTCGTCCGGCAGCCTCACTTGCAGCACATGCGCCTTGATGTCGATCATTGGCCGCACGGTTTCGACCGCACTATCGACCACTTCACGCAAAGTGACGAGACGCTTCTTCAGATCGAGCCTCCCGCTGGTGATGCGCGACACGTCGAGCAGATCCTCCAGCAGACGCGTCATATGGCCTGCCTGACGATCGATGATTTCACGGCAGCGCTGCAGCAGCTCCGCCGTCAGTTCCGCTTCGCCCAGTAAATGCGCGGCACTGCGGATAGGCGCCAGTGGATTGCGCAACTCGTGCGCCAGGGTCGCAAGAAATTCATCCTTGCGGCGATCGGCAAGGCGCAAGGCTTCCTCCGCGCGCTTGCTGGCCGTGACATCCCATACCAAACCCGTCGTGCCGACTTTCCCGGTGATCGCATTGCAGGTCGTCATGCCGCGCTCTTCCAGCCATGCGATTTCGCCGTCGCGCGGGCGCACGATGCGAAATTCACCGTGCCAGCTTCCCTTTTCTGCGATCGCCGACTCAACCAAGGCACGATGACGCGCGACATCATCCGGATGCACCAGGGCGAAACCCTGCCTGCTATCGTGCAGCACCTCGCCCGGCGGCAATCCGAATACTTCGGTTGCCGAATCGGACATGATCAGCTGGTCCGATTGCATGTCCCATTCCCAGCTTGCCATCTTGGCCGCGTTCAAAGCGGCGACCAGACGCGCATCGCTGTCGCGCAAGCGCCGCGCCACCAGCATCTTCGCCGTGCGCTCGTGCGCAGCGACCAGCATGCCGGCTGCGATGCCGTCCGATTGGCGGATGGGGCTGAAGGAAAAAGTGAAATAGCGGTCTTCGGGATAGCCGTTACGTTCGATGACCAGGCGCAAGTCGTAACCCCGCACCGCTTCGCCGCGTTCCATGACTTGCTGTGCAAGCTCGTCCAGTTTGGGCAGCATTTCCTGCTGGGTCGCGAGCGCAGAACGGGCGTACGCATTGCGGTGCCGCGCTTCACCCATCAGCTCGCGATAAGCGTCGTTATATAGCTGAATCAAATCAGCGCCCCACCAGACCGCAATGGCGAATTGCGAATCGAGACAGATTCCCGTCGTCAGCCGCAATGCTTCAGGCCAGCATGACATGTCGCCCAGCGATGTCCCGGACCAATCGGTCGCGCGTATTAATGCGCCCATTGCGCCGCCCTCGGGCATCCACAATTCCGTTTCATCCGTTTTCATGTCTTCCCCGCGTTCACGCTGATCGAGCCGCTTGCTTCATCATGCAAGTACCGGGCCACAACGATAATCTTTGCACAACATTTTGCCCGGTTTCCATAGGCGCGAACATCCCATAAATGTGTCGCCATTAAGGAAAATTTAAGACACATTCAGCGTTCCAGTCAGCAAGCGCAGAGTGCGAATGCATAGACACTGGAAAAAGGAAGGAATATCGGAGGAGTTACGACGGAAAATACGTATGAGGGGAAAAACAGAAGGCGAGCCTTGTCT
>NZ_DATMTD010000082.1:0-11217 GCF_035565035.1 Oxalicibacterium sp.
GTTCAGTGCACCACCGGTCTGGTATTCGATCACACGTGTCTCGAAGAAGTTGCGTTCTTTTTTCAGATCGATCATCTCGCTCATCCAAGGGAACGGGTTTTCCTCTTGTTCGAACATCGGTTCTAAACCGATTTGTTGTGCGCGACGATTTGCGATGAACCGCAAGTAGCCTTTGAACATCGGGGCATTCAGTCCGAGCACTCCACGCGGCATTGTATCCTCTGCGTAACGATATTCCAACTCTACTGCACGTAAAAACAACGCTTTGATCTCGTCGCGAAATTGCGGCGTCCACAGATGCGGATTCTCCATCTTGATCGTGTTGATCAGATCGATTCCGAAATTGCAGTGCATCGATTCGTCGCGCAGGATGTACTGATACTGCTCAGCCGCACCCATCATTTTATTCTGGCGACCGAGCGCGAGAATCTGTGCAAACCCGACGTAGAAGAACAGACCTTCCATCAGGCAGGCGAATACGATCAGCGAACGCAGCAGTGTCTGATCCGTCTCGAGCGTACCGGTCTTGAATTCCGGATTGGTCAGCACTTCGATGAACGGAATAAGGAACTGATCCTTGTCGCGAATCGATGCGATTTCGTTGTACGCGTTGAAGATTTCGCCTTCGTCGAGGCCCAGCGATTCGACGATGTACTGGTAGGCGTGGGTGTGGATGGCTTCCTCAAAAGCCTGGCGCAGCAGATACTGGCGGCATTCCGGTGCCGTGATGTGGCGGTAGGTGCCGAGCACGATGTTGTTGGCCGCCAGCGAATCGGCAGTGACGAAAAACCCGAGGTTGCGCTTGACGATGCGACGCTCGTCTTCGGTCAGACCGTTCGGGTTCTTCCACAGCTCGATATCGCGCTGCATGTTGATTTCCTGCGGCATCCAGTGGTTGGCGCAGCCGGCCAGGTATTTGTCCCACGCCCATTTGTACTTGAACGGAACCAACTGATTGACGTCGGTCTGGCCGTTGATGACACGCTTGTCGGCAGCGTCCATGCGACGTGCCGGACTGGCGATCGCTTCTGCAGGTTTCGCGACCAGCGCGGGATTCAGCGCGATGTCCTGATGTGCGTCACGCACCGGCTGCAATGCCGGTTGCGGTGCCGCCTTAGGCGTTTGGTCTTCGTCCCAACTTAACATATTCAATTCCTCGTTTTATTCTGCTGCCGCACTGCCCTTGTTCTGACTTTGTCAGCTTTTATTGCTGCAAGTTCATTGCTCAGGTTCAGTACATCGGTGCGGTGCTGCAGCAGATGGTCTTCTGTTTGATTTCTGATCAACGCATTGGCCAATTTATTGGCAGGCTTCGCATTCCTCGAAACCTGGATCGCCGGGGCGCAGCATGCAGGCTGGGCCATCCGCTTCCGGAGCTGCCGCCTGAGCGCTGGAACCCATGCCGGCACCGGAATCCACCGCGTTCAGCGCGCCGGTTTTCGATGTCGATTTCTCGGTATGGGTTGCGCCCATTGTGCGCAGGTAGTACGTGGTTTTCAGGCCGCGCAACCATGCGAGTTTGTAGGTTTCGTCCAGCTTCTTGCCGGATGCGCCTGCCATGTAGATATTCAGCGATTGCGCCTGATCGATCCATTTCTGGCGGCGCGATGCAGCTTCGACCAACCATTTCGGCTCGACTTCGAATGCAGTGGCGTAGATATCGCGCAGGTCCTGCGGGATGCGGTCGATCTTGGCCAGGCTGCCGTCAAAGTATTTGAGGTCGGAGATCATGACTTCATCCCACAGACCACGTGCCTTCAGGTCGCGCACCAGATATTCGTTGATCTCGGTGAATTCGCCGGACAGGTTCGATTTGACGTACAGGTTTTGGTACGTCGGTTCGATACAGGCCGAGACGCCGATGATGTTCGAGATGGTCGCTGTCGGTGCAATTGCCACGCAGTTCGAATTGCGCATGCCGAACTGCTTGATGCGTGCGCGCAACGGTGCCCAATCCATCGATTCGGAAAAATCGGCGTCCAGATAACCGCCGCGTTCTTCGGCCAGCAGCTTCAGCGAATCCTGCGGCAGGATGCCGCGATCCCACAGCGAGCCGCGGTACGAACTGTAACGGCCGCGCTCTTCCGCCAGTTCGGTGGAAGCCAGATAAGCGTAGTAGCAGACTGCTTCCATCGAGTTATCGGCAAATTTCACGGCTTCATCGGATGCATACGGCACACGCATCATGTGCAGGCAATCCTGGAAACCCATGATACCGAGGCCGACCGGACGATGGCGCAGGTTCGAATCGCGGGCCTTCTTGACGGCGTAATAGTTGATGTCGATCACGTTGTCGAGCATGCGCATTGCGGTACGAATCGTTTTTTGCAGCTTTTCGTGATCCAGCTTGCCGTCTTTCATGTGCGCCGGCATGTTGACCGAACCCAGATTGCAGACCGCGATTTCGGAATCGTTGGTATTCAGCGTGATCTCGGTGCACAGGTTCGAGCTGTGGACGACGCCGACATGCGACTGCGGCGAACGGATGTTGCACGGATCCTTGAACGTGATCCATGGATGACCGGTTTCGAACAGCATCGACAACATCTTGCGCCACAAATCCAGCGCCTGTACTTTCTTGAACAGCTTCAATTCACCGCGCGCAGCCTTGGCTTCGTAGCCGGTATAGGCTTCTTCGAATGCCTTGCCGACCTTGTCGTGCAGATCCGGTGCGTCGGATGGCGAGAACAGCGTCCACTCGCCTTTTTCCATTACCCGCTTCATGAACAGGTCGGGAATCCAGTTCGCGGTATTCATGTCATGCGTACGGCGGCGATCGTCACCGGTGTTCTTGCGCAGATCGAGGAATTCCTCGATGTCCATGTGCCAGGTTTCCAGATAGGCGCAGACTGCACCTTTACGTTTGCCACCCTGGTTGACTGCAACGGCGGTGTCATTGACGACTTTCAGGAAGGGAACCACACCTTGCGAACGGCCGTTGGTGCCTTTGATATGCGCGCCGAGCGAACGGACTGGCGTCCAGTCGTTACCCAGACCGCCGGCGTATTTCGCCAGCAATGCGTTTTCCTTGATCGCTTCGTAGATACCGTCGAGATCATCGGCCACGGTTGTCAGGTAGCACGACGACAGTTGCGAACGTTGCGTGCCGGAGTTGAACAGCGTCGGTGTCGAGCTCATGAAGTCGAAGGTCGACAGCAGGTTGTAGAACTCGATTGCACGCTCTTCGCGGTTGATTTCCTGCAATGACAGACCCATTGCGACGCGCATGTAGAACGCTTGCGGCATTTCGATGCGGGTGTCGCGGATATGCAGGAAGTAACGGTCGTACAGCGTTTGCAAGCCGAGATAACCGAACTGCAGATCGCGTTCCGGCTTGATTGCGTCAGCCAGTTTTTTCAGGTCGAACTGGGCCAGCTTGGCATCCAGCAGTTCGGCATCGATGCCCTTCTTGATGAATTTCGGGAAGTATTCAATATAGTGTGCAGGCGCGTCGGCTTGCGCGACTTCCTGACCGAACACCTCCTTGCGGATCGTGTGCATCAGCAGACGTGCAGTAACGGTGCTGTATGCCGGATCTTTTTCCATCAGTGCGCGTGCGGCCAGGATCGCGGATTTGTGCAGTTCTTCGACCGGCACACCGTCGTACAGGTTCTTGACGGTTTCGTTCAGGATTGCAGTGGCATCGACGTGTTTTTCCAGGCCGATGCATGCCGCATTGATCAGGTCGCTGACCTGACTCATTTCCAGCGGACGACGCTGACCGTTTTCAATCACGTGCAGTTGCTGCGAATTCTCGGCAACCGGCTTTGCTGCCTGCTGTTGCGCGCGCTCTTCCATGCGCTTGGCGCGATACAGCACATAGGCACGAGCGACGTCATGTTCGCCGGAACGCATCAGGGCCAGTTCGACCTGATCCTGAATGTCTTCTATATGGAAGGTACCGCCAGCTGGTTGGCGACGCACCAATGCGTTGACAACATTGTCGGTCAACTGCTCGACCAGTTCGCGCACGCGTGCGGATGCGGCGCCTTGCCCGCCATTAACCGCCAGAAAGGCCTTGGTCACGGCGATCGAGATTTTCGACGGTTCGAAACCGACAACAGCGCCGTTACGACGAATGATGCGGTAATCGCCCAGACTCGCGGCGTTGGTGCTGACGGTCGACGGTGCAACCGCGAGAGGCGCGACGTTGCCGATATCGGCCGATGATGATTTAGTTGAGATTTCCTGTGCAGAGTGCATGGAGACTCCTTTGTGACGTTGCCGGCAATACTTGCCTTGTTTTTAAGAGAAAACCGGAGCGTGCCGGTTTCGCGAACATTCTGTGAATAACTAATCGTGCTCAGAATCGCATGCTGCAAATGTCATGCCGATTCTGCATTAAGAGCGTTTATTCAGCGTCCCCACTATATATATATGTATACACACCACATTTGCGACGACACCGGACAAAGCCGGGAAGAATCACATTGATAACCTACTACATCTAGTAAGGAAACCATGATTGGCACTAATTCTAGTGCCTGAAACTCAGACGTGCAATCCCTTTATCGTCCGTTTGAAGATATATTTTTTAACAAAACGGCGGATTGCGGTATGGCATTTTTTACATTGCCCGAAATGTCAGGCAGATGCTGGCGGCATCCGCCTTGGTCGTCGCAGGCTGGCGCTCGAGATAGCGTGATTGATATACATCCCAATTGAAAAAAGGCCCCGGATCTGTCTTGCGTCCCGGTGCAATATGCTCATGACCGGTGACGTTTTTCAGCGGATAGGCCGCCGCCAGCGCCGTGGTCAATGCTGCCAGCGCGGCATACTGCGCCTCCTCGAACGGCTGATCGTCCGTACCTTCGAGTTCGACGCCGATGGAAAAATCGTTGCAGCGCTCCTGCCCGCAAAAATTCGACGCGCCTGCATGCCAGGCTCGATGATTCGCCGAAACGAATTGCACTACCTCCCCATCGCGCCGAATCAGGAAATGCGCCGAAACCCGCAATGAACGCAACTGATCAAAGTACGGATCGGCATCGTAATCAAGCCGGTTCATGAACAGATCTGTAATGAACGGCCCGCCGAATTGTCCCGGCGGCAGACTGATGTTGTGAATGACGAGCAGATCGATTTCAGTGCTTTCGGCACGCAAATCGAAATTCGGCGACGGCTCCCGCAACACGCCTTCTGCCCAGCCGTCCGCGTCGATACGGAACGACGATACGGAATGCGATGCGTCAGTCCGGTGCATGAATGTCCAGCCGCTGCATGCGATAGCGCAATTGGCGGAAGCTGATGCCCAGCAGTTCCGCCGCCTGTGTCCGGTTGAAATGGGTCTTCGCCAGCGCCCGGCGGATGATTTCTCGTTCGACCTCGTCCAGATGGTCAGGCAGGGATTCCGGCAGATCATTTTCCGCCGGCGGCACTGTAGTTTGATCTGGCGGCGGCTCCAACAGATCGCCTGCTGCGGGCAAAACCATGGCAGCCGTCATCGAAACGTCAACAGGTTCGTTACGAGCAACCACCTCCGTTGTTTGCGGCTGCGCCTTCAATACCAGATCCGTCACTTCGATCAGACCGTCATTGGCAAAGGCAAGCGCGCGTTCCAGGATATTTTCCAGTTCGCGTACATTCCCCGGGAAAGAATAACGGCGCAACGCGTCCAGTGCCTCCGGCGCCAGCGCCGCCGGCTGCCCGCCACTCAGGCGCGCCAGGATGATGTCGGCCAGCAAGCCGATATCGTCCAGCCGCTCACGCAAAGGCGGTAAATGCAGCTCGATCACGTTCAAGCGGTAATACAGATCCTGACGGAACGTCCCGCGTCCCACGCAATCGTGCAGGTTTTGGTGCGTGGCGCTGATGATGCGCACATCGACCGGCTCTTCCGCCGTCGCACCGACCTTGCGCACGCGACGCTCCTGAATCGCGCGCAACAATTTGACTTGCATCGCCAGTGGCAGATCGGCCACCTCGTCGAGCATCAATGTTCCGCCGTTGGCCGCCTGGAAAAATCCGTCACGATCATCCGTCGCACCGGTAAACGCGCCCTTGCGATAGCCGAAAAATTCGGCTTCCATCAACGTCTCCGGAATTGCGCCGCAATTGACGGCGATGAACGGTTTGTCGCACCGTGCACTTTGCGCATGAATGTCGCGCGCGGCCAGTTCCTTGCCGCTACCTGATTCACCACTGATTGCGACCGGCGCCATGCTGCGCGCCAGACGGGAAATCTGCGCGCGCAAGGTCTGCATCGCCTCCGACTGCCCGATCAGGCGCAACGAAGCCGGTTCCGCCGCTTTTTCATTACGCTGATCGCCACTGCCCGCTTCACTGATACGCAGTGCGGAACGCACCATGACGCGCAGCTGTTCCAACCCGACTGGTTTGGAAAGGTAATCGAAGGCACCTGCCTTCAATGCAGCAACGGCATTATCCGCACTGCCAAAAGCGGTGATAACGGCCACCGGTGTGTTTTTGTACTGCGTATTGATTTCCTGCACGAGCTCGATGCCTAGGCCGTCCGGCAAACGCATGTCGGTCAGGACCAATGCGTAGTCCGCACTTTTCAGGCAATCGCGTGCGACAGCCAGGTTGGGGGCGCTATCAACGTCCAGTCCCATTTTGACAAGCGTGATTTCCAGCAATTCACGCAAGTCGGCTTCATCGTCAACAATCAGGATACGGGGGGAGGTCATTGCTTGCGGCTTTAATCCATCAACGGTTCATAAACGATCAGGCGACATCGTCGGCGGCAAACGTAATGACGAAGCGACCGGATGGCGAACTGTTCTCGCCCTCGCTACGATATTCGTAATTCAGCATTGCGCCATTGTTCAGGCAGAGTTCACGCGCCAGATACAGTCCGAGTCCTGTTCCCTTGCTCGATGTCGTATAAAAAGGCTCGAACAGATGGGCTCGCACCGTGGCGCTGATTTGCGGCCCGTCGTCGCATATATGCAGTTCCAGTCGGTGTCCAGCCCCTGCCACAATTTCGACACGAATACTGCCCGGCGCACCGCTTGCGTAGCGTAACGCATTTGTCAGCAAGTTCAAGATGATTTCACGCAAATGCAACGGATCGAACCGGACCCTGTGCGGTGCAAGATCAACGATTGCAATCACGCCATCCTTCGCAGCGCGCGTCTCTCGCAATTCGTTCACGATATCTTCCAGCAACGGTGCGAGCGCGAGCGGTTCCTTGTATTGATGCGCCTTGCGCGACAGCTTGAGGATATCCTCGATCATCCGGTTAAGACGGGCAACATTGTCGGTAATGATCTTCAGCATCCGCTGGCGTGCCGCCTCTGTTTCATCCTCGCTCAACAGTGACGCGGCGTGGCCGATTGCCGATAGCGGGTTGCGCACCTCGTGCGCAATACTGGCCGTCAGCCTGCCCATCGATGCCAGCTTCAATTGCTGTGCCTGATTTTCTATTTCAGTTACATCCTGCAGAAATACCACCACGCGTTCTTCCTGAACGCCAGCGGTATCCGCGCGAGCAAATCGCAGTTTCAGACGCGCGGCCAGCTCGCGACGCCCGCCCCATATCGTCGTACCACCCTGCAACGTGGATTGTTCATTGTGCTTGAGGAGAACAAAAGTCGGTTTGGCCTGCGACTGCCCTTGCGTTGTCGCATGCAAGCCGGCATTCGCGCTCCACGCCGCATACGCCTCGGCAATCGGCGTCAACCAAACCATGTCCGACAACTTCCCATAGGTCTTTTCATGCGGGAAAGTTAGGCCAAGCATGCGGGCAGCGGCAGGATTGCTGGTCAACACACGCCCTTTGCGATCGAGAACAAGCACACCGTCGTCCATGTCGGCAATGACGAGGCGATTGATTGCCTGTTGTACATACAACGCCTTGCCCCGGCCACGTGCCAGCGACTCCTGCTTGATCAGGCGATCTGCCAGACGATTGATTGCAAAAATGACGACGAAGAATGCCGCGCCGTACAGGCCTGCCTGGGAGGAAGAAATATCCGCGTTGGCATTCAGCAGCTGATAGCCGTTTTCGGCAAGCATTACCAGCGTGGCGATGGAGACGAAGAACAATGCCAATACCAATGGAGCGAGAATCGCGCCGCCAGCCAACGGGAACAAATACAGAATCGCCAGTCCGCTCTTGATGCCACCCACTGAAATGTACAGCAGGGAAATTGCAGCCAGATCGACTGCGATCTGCACACTCACCTGCAGTAAAAAGCGTCGTCGCGCATACGTCGCCAGAAGGACAAACACCAGAGCCAACGCCATATAGATGACGCAAATCGTCCAGAATTCCTGCTGATAACGCACAACCTTGCTGCCGGCCCAGCCAAAATAACCGAACAGCACGGCCACGATGACCATGCGCGTCAACGCGAAGGTTTGCAGCGTGCGCCAAAAGGTGTCACGCGTATCTTCGAAAATCGGTTCGGATTGCTTCATGTATCAGTGGACGGCGTGTCGCTGGCGATGCTCGCTGCTGCAGTACGCAGTATTCGATGCATCGAATACCGCCTCCGATGCAGGAAAGTGTGTGCCGCAATCTGCGCAGCGCAGCATCACTTCAATTTCACGCTTGGCGGAGGAAGGTGCAGGCGACGGTGCCGCCGGCGACGATTTCTTCTTGCTGCGCAGCACCCAGATCACCGCCGCGATCAGTCCCGCCCACAACAGGAACTTCATATCACGCTCCGGTGAAGAACGACTTCCAGAACGAAACGGCTACCCACGTATGCCAGCAACAGCAACGTAAAACCGATCAGCGTAAAACTCAACGCCGTCTTGCCGCGCCAGCCACGCCACCTGCGCCCTGCCAGCAGTACGCCGAACAACACCCAGGACAGCATCGTGAAGACCGTTTTATGATCCCATTTAAAGGCCTGACCGAACAATTCCTCCGAAAAAACCACGCCCGAAACAACCGTTAGCGTCAGCAGCAGGAAGCCGAAACCGATCAGCCGGAACAACAGTTTTTCCATGGTCAGCAATGCCGGCAGGCGATCGATCGCTAATGCAAACCAGCCCGATTTCTGCGGACTCAATCGTGTATGAAGCTTGGATTCCTGCAATGCCATCAACACCGCGTGAAAAGCTGCGATCGTCAATGTACTGTAAGCCAGTGTCGCAATGGCAATATGCCACGGGAAGAGCGCCGTTTTTCCTTCCAGCGAAATGACAGTGCCGGGAAAAATGGCCGGCAACAATACCGCCAATGCCGCGCACGGCAACACCAGTACCCGCAAACCATCGAGCGAAAAATTACGATTTTCCAGCCAGTAGGCAGCCACCGAAATCCACAGCGTTCCCGACAGCATGATCGCAAACCCCATTCGCAAGGAGTCCGGCGCGACGACGTCGGCCCATAGGGCGCCGCCATGCAGCAGCCAGCCGGTCAGCGTACCGATCGAAATTGCCAGGCGATTTTTCGATGGAAGAAAAGCGCATACCGCATCACACAACGCGGCCAGCACAAAGAAGTATGTATGCATCATTCGAGTTTACACCATGTGATTTCAGCGCCTGCGGAGTTTCAGGCCAGCATTGTGCCGCTCGACACCAAGAAGTTGACGGCAAACATTGCTATCGCGACATTACCATCAGCGCGCCTGAAACGCATGGTCCGGATCGAACCGCGACTTGCGGGTTTGCCAGCATGTTCTCTCTGCGACCGCAAGCACGCATCAGGTAAAATGACGGTTGTTTCGCCGCTGCGTTTATAGTGGCTTCGTTGTTCACCCCGCTTTCTTACCGTTCCCAAGATGCTCGACAATCTCACCCAACGCCTCGCCAAAGCCGTCAAGACCATGCGCGGAGAAGCGCGCCTGACGGAATCCAATACCGCTGACATGCTGCGCGAGGTACGGCTGGCATTGCTCGAAGCCGACGTCGCACTGCCTGCCGTACGTGAATTCATCGCCCGCGTGAAGGAAAAGGCGATGGGCGAAGACGTGATTGGTTCGCTCACGCCGGGCCAGGCACTGGTCGGCGTTGTCCAGCGCGAGCTGGCTGCATTGATGGGCGCCGATCTGGGCCCTGAAGCATCGCAACTCGATTTCGCCACCCAGCCACCAGCGATCATCCTGATGGCCGGTTTGCAGGGCGCGGGCAAGACCACCACCGTCGGCAAGCTGGCAAAGTACCTGCGCGAACAGAAGAAAAAGAAAGTCCTGACCGTTTCTGCCGACGTTTACCGCCCTGCCGCAATCGGCCAGCTACAGACCGTGACAGAACAGGTCGGCGCCGATTTCTTCCCGTCGCAACCAACCGACAAACCGGTCGATATCGCATTGGCCGCTCTGGATTACGCCAAACGGCATTATCACGACGTTCTCATCATCGATACCGCCGGTCGCCTCGGTATAGACGAAGCGATGATGCAGGAAATTGCCGCCCTGCACGCTGCCGTCAAACCGATCGAAACATTGTTCGTCGTCGACGCCATGCTCGGCCAGGACGCCATCAATACCGCCAAGGCATTCAGCGATGCATTGCCGCTGACCGGTGTCGTCCTGACCAAACTCGACGGCGACTCGCGCGGCGGCGCGGCGCTGTCGGTGCGCCACATCACCGGCAAGCCGATCAAGTTTGCCGGTGTTGCCGAAAAAATGGACGGGCTCGAAGCTTTCGATCCGGCGCGTATGGCCGACCGTATTCTCGGTATGGGCGACATCCTCGCGCTGGTCGAAGAAGCGCGCAAAGGCGTCGATGTGGAAGCGGCCCAAGGCCTGGCGCAAAAGATCAAGGGCGGCGGCAAATTCGATCTGAACGACTTCAAATCCCAGCTCGCGCAGATGAAGAAAATGGGCGGCATGTCCAATCTGATGGACAAACTCCCCGCCCAGTTGCAGCAGGCTGCCAGTGGCGCCAACATGGGAATGGCCGACAAACAGGTCGCCCGCATGGAAGGCATCATCAACTCGATGACCCCGTCCGAACGGGCAAAACCTGATCTGATCAAGGCCTCTCGCAAACGCCGGATTGCCGCCGGCGCCGGCGTTCAGGTGCAGGAAGTCAATCGCATGCTGGCGCAGTTCGACCAGATGCAATCGATGATGAAAAAGCTCAAGGGCGGCGGCATGATGAAGATGATGCGCAGCATGAAAGGCATGCTGCCAGGCGGCATGCGCTGAGTCTGTGCGCATCGCCAAAAAGCCGGGTACGCCCGGCTTTTTTATTGGCACAGCCGTCAGCGGCACGGAGCGGAATCGAGCCTCTTCTCGTACGCCCGCATCGAATTTACCCGCGCCTTGCCGCCTTGCGGATTGCGCTGCTTCGATG